>JAZBPO010000036.1:0-9405 GCA_036351675.1 Pseudomonadales bacterium | reverse complement strand
TCCGGCGGTGCCCCGCGGCGAAGGCGTTCGTCGCGAGCAGTACGCGGCGCGCGCGGATGCGCCGGCCGGGCGTGCGTACGAGCAGGCGGCCACGGGCGGACGCGATCGAGTCGAGCGGTGTGCGCTCGAAGATCTCGACGCCGAGCGCGAGCGCCGCGTCGCGCAGGCCCCAGGCGAGCTTCGCCGGATGCACGGTGCCGCAGCGGTTCCGGTTCCAGATGCCGCCCGAAAAGAGCGGCGAGTCGATCTGCGCGCGGACGCCCGCGGCGTCGAGCAGCTCGACGTCGTGGCCGTGTTCGCGATGCAGCGCGTATTCGTCCGCGAGGTCCTTCGCGGCGGCTTCGCCGATGGCGACCGTGAGCTCGCCGCCCCAGTCGTCGTCGCAGTCGATGCGGTGGCGCTCTAGCGTCGCGCGCAGGCCGTCCATGTTCTCCTGGCCGAGGCGCTCGAGCGCGTCGAGGTCCTCCGGGAAGGTGCGGGCGGCGTTCGCGAGGCCGTGCATGACGGAGGTGGAGACGATGGCCCCGGGGCGGCCGCTGGCGCCGCAGCCGATGCGATCGGCCTCGACGAGGGCGATGCGTCGGCCGGGATCGGCTTCCTGCGCCTGCAGCGCGGCCCAGAGCCCCGTGAAGCCACCGCCGACGATCAGCAGATCGATGTCGAGATCGGCATCGAGCGCAGGCAGCGGCGCGGGGCGCTCCGGGGCGTCGAGCCAGTAGGGCGCGAAGCGGACGTCCCGGAGCGCGTGGCGGGGCAGGGCGGTCATGGGCGCCGAGTATAGTGCGCGCGACCGGCCAGCCGGTCAGGCTTCCTGCTCGACCTCCTCCGCCGGCGCCTCCTCGCCGCCGGCGAGCAGCGTCCCGGGCGTGGCGTGCTCGAGGATCGGTTTCGCGGTCACCGCGTCGAGGCGGAAACGCTCGGGCCGCAGCGAGGTCGCGAGCGCCCAGTCCTCGCCCAGCGGCGTCAGGACGTAGCGCACGCGGCGACCGTCGCGGGTCTCGAGCACGACGGTGCGCGCCGTCGCCTCGTCTTCCGCGGCCGGCGCATCCGTGAGCACGTCCGCGACGCGCAGCGTGGCGAGGCGCCGTACGAGGCGGTCGACGGCAGCGCCGTCGGGCTCGCCTCGCGTGGCGTCGTCGTCGGCCTCACGGGCGGCCAGGCGCCAGCCGTCTTCCGTCGTGCCGCCGTCGTCGTCCTCTTCCTCGTCGCGCTCGATGCGCAAGTCCTCCAGCTCGATCGCGACGACGTCCTTCGCCTCGAGCTGCAGACGGCTCTGGTCGAGCCAGTCGCGCCGGGCCGTCGGCAGCTCCCAGGTCGGCAGTTCGATCACGACCACTGCTTCCGCGTCGTCTGCCCGCGCGTGCACGCGGCGCGTGTCGCGGGAGCGGCCGAGGAGGAGTTCGCCCACGGTGCCGTCGGCGTCTTCGAGCACGACGTGGCGTTCGAAGGCGTCCTCCGTGACGCGAAAGCGTTCGTGCGCCTCGGTGCTGCGGGCGACCGGGGCGCCGGCTTCGAGGCCGGCGAGTTCGGCGAGAAGATCGTCGATGCGATCCGCGTCCGCCGGGAAGCGCTCCGCCTCAGGCAGCACCCAGCCCTCCGCCTCGCGTTCCAGCATCACCGCGCGGCCATCGCCGTCGCTGATGCGCAGCCGCTGCACGGAGTCCGGTTCGAAGGCGAGGAGCGGTCCCGTGTGGCCCGCATCCGACCGGCCGCTGAGGTTCAGCGCGGCCACGAGCACGAGCTCGGCCGCGAGCAGCAGGGTGAGATTCCTGATCATCGGCGTCATGGGTCAGACCTCCGCGAGGATGTGCTGATAGCGGTCGCGATCGGCTGCGGCGACGCGCCGGCGCCAGACGACCACGGCCAGGAGCCCGGCGAGCGCGAGGCCGTAGTTCAGGAATTCCCAGAACTCGGGTTCGGCCGCCGCGAGGGGATCGAGCGTGCGCGCGAAGCCCGTGCGACCGCGCAGCGAGAGCAGCCCCGGGTCCTCCAGGGCCCAGTCCACGGTGTTCTGCAGGAACTCGGCGGGGCGCGTGTACCAGGTGCCGAGCCCTTGCGAGGCGAGTTCGATGGCCGTGTCGGAGGCGAAGGCGTTGCTCGCGATCACCACGAGACGCGCCGTGTCCGGCGAGCGCGTGATCACGCTGGTCGGGCGCTCGTCCGCGGCCGCCTCGGCTGCTTCTTCCTCGCCCTCGGCGGCCGCGGCGAGGGGCGAGCCGCGCTCGGCGAACCAGGACTCGAAGCGGCCCTCGAGGGCGACCGCGAGGGCCTCCGAACCTCGCTCCTCCGGTGCCTCGAAGCCCGTGTCCGGGTGGCGCGTGTAGTCCGGCACGAGCTCCGTGGAAGCGGAGGTCCAGCTGTCCGCGGAGCTGCGAAGCAGCTCGCTCACGCTGCGCTCCGGCCGTTCGGCGACGTGGATCGGCGAGGCCCAGTTGAGCGTGAGCTGCTCGAGGGCAGCCGTGATCGGATGCGTCGCCAGGCTGTCGCCGCGCAGGTCCGGGAAGTGCGGGTAGTCGAGCATGCGGATCTCGCGGATCGGCAGGCCACCGATGTAGCGCTCCACGGGCACGGGCAGGGCGGCATTGCGGGCGTCGAGCACGAGCGCCTCGTCGATCTCGATGCCGTGGTGCGCGAGCCAGTCCCCGAGGCCCGAGTCCTGGCGCCGGGCACTCAGGGCGCGATCCACGGTCACGCGCCAGGGCGAGGTGGCCAGCACCACCGCGCCGCCGCGCATGAGGAACTGGTCGACGGCGAAGAGCTGTGCCTCCGTGAGCGCCTCGGGTGCGAGCACGAGCAGCAGATCGGTGTCGCGCGGCACCTCGCCACTCGACAGATCGTCGCTCTGCACGCGCACGTTCTCCTCCAGCAGGCCGCGCAGCGTGTCGTGGCGGACGGTCGGATCGGGCGGCGAGACGAGCGTCACGGTGCGCAGGAAACCCGGCGCCAGACGCTCCGCGGCGGCTTCGAGGGAGCGCTCGAGGGACGGCGCGTCGAGGGTCTCCGGCATGGGCACCACGAAGGCGTCCCCGCCGGCTTCCAGCACGAACTGGAACCAGAAGGGCTGCGGGTCGAAGAGGCTCGCGAGCATGGGACCGAGGCCGTAGCGCTGCTCCAGCTCGGCGGCGAGG
Organism: Pseudomonadales bacterium; assembly: GCA_036351675.1. Taxonomy (GTDB): domain Bacteria; phylum Pseudomonadota; class Gammaproteobacteria; order Pseudomonadales; family Azotimanducaceae; genus JAZBPO01. The sequence continues at coordinate 6,277 of JAZBPO010000036.1, read as the reverse complement.
CCACCGTCGCCGGCGTCCGGGTCGACGATCTCCGTGGCGAGGGCGCCCCGCGTCTCGAGGTCCGAGAACAGCGACTCCACCTCCCTGCGGAAGGCCTGCAGGGATTCCGGCAGCAGCTCGGCCGGGGAGACGTAGGCCGTCAGCCTCGCACCTTCCGGCAGGGCGGCGAAGGCGTCGCCGCCCGCGCGCCAGGCGCCGACGACGCGATGGATCGAGCGCGTGAGGGCGTACTCGGGGTTCTTCAGCAGCACGTCGAGCTCGCGCTCGCCGCCGCTCCGTACCTCCACCAGATCGCGGAAGCCGAGCGCCTCGAACTCGTCGCCGTAGGCGATCACCAGATCGAAGTAGCTGCTGACGACGGCGGATTCGTAGCGATCGGCGGTCTGGAAGGGGACCGGACGGATGCCGAAGCGCGACGCCGCCTCCTCCTCCAGCGCGGAATCGGTGGTCGGGTCGAGGAACTCGACGCGTACCGAATCCCCGCCGGCGACGGCGTACTCCTCGAGCAGATCGCGCAGCCGCGGCACCAGCGGCGCCAGCAGCGGATGCGTGCGTTCGGAGAAGTAGCCGCGGATCAGCAGCGGCTCGTCCAGGCTCGCGAGCTGCTCGCGGGTCGTGTCCGAGAGGGAGAAGCGGCCGTCGGCCGTGAGGTCGGCGCGGACGGCCGTGACGTCCGCGAGCCAGAGGTTGGCGACGACGAGGTTCGCGAGTGCGAGGCCCGTCCCGAGCTGCCAGGCGCGATGGCGGTCGCCGTCGCCGCCTGCCGCCCAGCGCAGGCGCTCGAGACCGTAGAGGTTGAGCGTCAGGAACACGCCGACGATGGAGGCGTAGTAGTAGAGGTCGCGGAAGTCGAGCACGCCGCGGGTGATGGACTCGAAGCGGCTGCCGGTGCCGAGCAGCGCGAGCACGCCGCCGGCCTCGTGGCCGAACAGGCTCGTCACGCCCTCGGAGCCCACGAGCCAGAAGCCGGTGCAGATCGCCGCTGTGAGGATCAGGGCGACGACCGGGTTGTCGGTCCGGCTCGAGGTCCAGAGCCCGATGGCCACGTAGGCCGCCGCGAGGCAGGTGGTGGCGACGTAGCCGCCGAACACGGGGCCCCAGTCGAGGGGGCCGAGAAGGGCGACGGTCACCGGCAGCGGCAGGGTCAGCGCCACGGCGAGCATCACGAGCGCGAGGGCCGCGAGGAACTTGCCGAGGACCAGATCGAGGGGCCGGACCGGCGCGGTCAGCAGCGCCTCGAGCGTGCCGGCGCGCCGTTCCTCGGACCAGGCGCGCATGGTGAGGGCGGCGACGAGGAAGATCAGCAGCAGCGGCAGCCAGCGGAACAGCGGCGCGACGTCCGCGAGGTTGCGGGCGAAGAAGGTCTCCACCCAGAAGAACACGAACAGCGTCGCGGCGAGGAAGGCGCCGATGAACAGATAGGCCGCTGGGCTCGCGAAGTAGCCCCGGAACTCCTTGCGGGCGATGCGCAGTACGTCAGCCATTGGCCACCTCCGCGAACAGGGTCTCGAGATCCCGGCGCTCGGGCTGCAGCGCGTGCAGCGCCCAGCCGGCGTTCGTGACGGCCGTGGCCACGGCCGGGGCCGCATCGGCCTCGGCCGTGAGGCGCCAGCGCCGCGGTCCCGCGCCGTCCAGCGGTTCTGCAGCGGAGACGCCGGGCACCTGCGAGAGCGCCGCGCGCACCGCGTCGTCCGCCCCGCCGTCCACGGCCACGACGAGGCCGGTGGCCTGCTGCAGTTCGTCCAGCCGCGCGTCCACCACGAGCTCGCCCCGGCGCATGATGAGGACGCGTTCGCAGACCGCGGAGACCTCCTGGAGGATGTGCGTGGAGACGATCACCGTGGCATGGCGCGCGAGTTCCGCGATGAGTTCGCGCATGTGCAGGATCTGCGTCGGATCGAGGCCGTTCGTGGGTTCGTCGAGGATGAGGATGTCCGGGTCGTGGAGCAGCGCCTGGGCGACGCCGACGCGCTGGCGGTAGCCGCGCGAGAGCTGCTGGATCGGCGCCGTGGCCTTCGCCTGCAGCGCCGTGCGGCGGATGGCGCGGGCGATCGCGGCCCCGCGCTCGGCCTCGGGGACGCCGTGCAGCGCCGCCTGGTAGTCGAGGAAGTCGATGACGGTCATCTCGGGCCAGACCGGGCAGTTCTCGGGCAGGTAGCCGATGCGTGCCTGGATGGCGCGGGTGTCCGGGCCGTGGGTGAGGCCGTCGACGCGGATCGAGCCCGCGTCGGGCTCGAGGTAGCCCGTCAGCATCTTCATGATGGTGGTCTTGCCGGCACCGTTGTGGCCGAGCAGCCCCACCACTTCCCCGCGCTCGATCTCGAAGCTCACGTCGCGGACGGCCGTGAACTCTCCGTAGCGGCGGGTCAGTCCTTCCACTCTGATCATGGAGGCAGCTCCCTTCGGTCATCACTGGGATCGTGATCGGGTGACGGGCGCCGCCACCCGATGCCCGCGAATGGGGACGGGGCTCGCTGCTTTCAAGGCGTGCTAGGGTGCGCGCGTCCGACAGCCCCGGAGACCCCGTGAAGCTCTACGCGGTCCGCATCTTCGTGTTCGACTTCCCGCGCGCCTGCGACTTCTATGGCGGCACGCTCGGCCTGTCCGAGCGCATGCGCCTGGACGAGGCGGGCTGGGCCGAGTTCGACGTCGGCGGCGTCGCGCTCGGCATCGAGCGCATCGACCGGAACGATCCGGAGGCGGATCTCGTCGGACGCTTCGTCGGTATCTCGCTGTCGATCGAGGACATGGATGCTGCCTACGCACGGCTCTGTGCCGCCGACGTCGTGTTCGAGGCACCGCCCGAGCGGCAGCCCTGGGGCGGCACGCTCGCGCACTTTCGCGACCCGGACGGCAACGTCCTCACGCTGATCGGCTGATTACCTTGGCCGCTCCCCGGTTCCGCTGTGCGCACTGCGGCCACACCTTCGGTGAGGAAGAGGCCCTGTGCGAGGACTGGACGGATCCCTCCCGCTCCTTCCTGTGCCCGGCCTGTGGCGAGCGCCTCGTGCGCGCCGAACGCGTGGCCGCGCAGCTCGTGCCCGCGCCGCTGCGCCTGCGCGTGTTCGTCCGCCGCTGGCAGAAGGAGCTGGTGCTCGCCTTCGCCGTACTCTGTGCGGCGCTGCTCACGGAACCCATGTGGGGCGATCGTGCCGCCGTCGGCGTGCTCGGCCTCGGCACGCTCGGCATCGTGCTGCGCGTCCTGCTCGGCGACGGGGCGCCGATCCAGGAGACGCTGCCCGCGACGCTCGTCGACGCGGAGCGCCTGCACTGATGGCGCACCGCATCGTCTTCGACACGGATCCGGGCATCGACGACGCCATGGCGCTGCTGTTCGCGCACGCGTCGCCCGAGATCGAGCTGCTGGGCATCACCACCACCTTCGGCAACGCGACCGTCGAGCAGACCACGCGCAACGCGCTGCTCATCGCCGATCGCTTCGGCATCGCCTGCCCCGTGCATCGCGGCGCGGCGGCGCCGCTCGTGGGGGAGGCGGATGCGCCGCCGGACTTCGTGCACGGCCGGGACGGCCTCGGCGAAGCCGGCTTCGAGCCGTCGCCGCGGGAACCCACGGGCGACGCGGCCGCGTTCCTCGTCGAGACGATCCGCAAGCACCCGGGCGAGATCACCGTCGTCGCCGTCGGCCGTATGACGAATCTCGCCCGGGCGCTGGAACGCGATCCGGAGATCGCGGGGCTCGTGAAGGGCATCGTCGTCATGGGCGGCGCCTTCGGCCGCGAGGGCCACGCGGGCAACGTCACGCCCTGCGCGGAGGCGAACATGCACGGGGACGCGCACGCGGCGGACCGGGTCATGACGGCGGCCTGGCCGCTCACGCTCGTGCCGCTGGACGTGACGCATCGGACCCGCATGGCGCCGGCGATCCTCGAGGCGCTGGCCGCGCGGGGCGGGGAGCGGGGTGCGTTCATCGAACGCATCGCGCGCTTCTATCGCGACTTCTACGCGCGCACCGGTGCCGGCGAGGCCTTCCCGGTGCACGACTCCTCGGCCGTCGCCTGCCTGCTCGCCCCGGAGCTGTATGCGCGGGAGCAGGGCGCCCTGCGCGTGGTCACGGAAGGCATCGCGAAGGGCCAGACGCTGTTCGCCCAGGCCGATCGCTTCTATGCCCTCGACGGCTGGCGCGATCTCCCGCGCCGCGAGGTGTGCCTGGGCGTGGAGGCCGATGCCGTGCTCGAGCTCTGGCTCGAGACGCTCTGTCGCTAGTCCGCGTCACTTCGAGCGGCAGGCTGGAGCCGGAGCGCCATGGCGACGGAGGCCGGCGCCGTGAACTCGAAGCCGAATTCCGCATAGAGCGCCGGCGAACCGCCATCGGCGATGAGATCGACGTAGGCGGATGCGGGCCCTTCCGCGCGCAGGCGCTCCATGAGCGAGGCCATGACGCGACGACCGAGGCCCCGGCGCTGGTGGTCGGGGTGCACGGCGACGTCGACGATCGTGAAGTTGCAGCCGCCGTCGCCGACGATGCGGCCCATGGCGACGAGTGCACCGTCGCAGCGGATGCTCGCGGCGAAGAGCGAGTTCGGCAGCCCCCTTGCCGCGGCCTCCGGGCTGCGTGGACTCATGCCGGCGGCGAGGCGCAGGGCGCAGTACTCCTCGACGCCGGGCGTGCGTTCCTCGAGGCGGTAGTCGGTCACGGGTTGCTTCGCTCCTGTCGTTCGCGCGGGGGCGGGCGCTCTGTCCTGGCCGTCGTCGCGCTCAGCGCCTGTCGGCGCGGCCGTTCACGCGGGCGCATTCGGCAGCGCCTCCGACCTTGGCGATACGCGCTGCTCCGAGGATCGAGGCGCCGTCACGAACCGCCTGTTCCGCGTGTCCGTCCGACATAGGCGAGGCATGTGGAAATCCCCAGCTCCCGGAATAGGTGCCACCGTGCATAGCCGTCGAAGATCAGCAAGTCCGCGCCGCGAAGGATGAGCGGCGGGATGGCCTCGCCGCGGCGATGCATGCACCGCTGTGCTGCGATGCGCGGCTGCACGTCCGCCTGGAATTCCGGCGAAGCGAGCAACGTGTTTTGCGGCCTGACCCTCGCGACTGCGACGCGTTCCAGGGACCATGATTTCCCGTGCAGGTCGGCGCCGAAGTCGTCGAAGTCCTCCGGGTCCCATTCCTCATCTGCGACCCGGAGAACGTAGCCTTCGATCTGCTCAGGCTCGTCGAGAACTTCGTACTCGATTCCGTCGACGTTCAAGCGGCGTTCCATCGAGCCCGGAATCGCGAAGAGCGCGCAGCGTGCGGCATGGGGCGACTGGTGTGTGTCACCTCAGTCCAGGTGGCGTTCGAGGTCCATGGCTCCATGAAACGCCACGAGGATGGACACACGCTCTCTGTATCACCGCGGAGGTTCGACGCCGAGATCTCGGCAGATCTTCCGAGCGAGGATGTCGTTGACCTCTCGATGCCGAGGGATGGCAGAGTGGCGATTCTGGGGGGGTCGTGCCACCAGGAGTGGCGCCCGCCTTCTCGGAGTAGCTCGCATCCGTGCGACTCCAGGTAGCGGATCAGTTCGCGCCGCTTCATACGGCGATGTTCAGTTCCTCGTAGCCGGAGCCCGCGGCCTCACGAGCATCGGCTCGGTTCAGTTCAAGCGCTTCGAGTAGCGTCTCCCGAAGGCTTTCGAGCAGCGCCTCGCGCGTCGCCTCTTGGCAGTTCACGCCAGGAACTTCCTCGATCCAGCCGATCCACCAGCCATCAGCTTCCTTCACGACCGCAGTGTACTGAGACATCAGAAAGGCCTCCGTGCGAGGCGCTAGAGTGACACAGAACGCCAAGGCTGTGCGGGGGCGGTGGCCGCAGGGCGGCGTGTCCGAGGGAGCGCAGCGACCGGCTCCAGGCGCTTGTTGTGCTGCTGGCCCATCAACGATGAAAGCCCTCGAATCGCCGAAGGAACTTCACCGGGAAGCCCGAGACCGCCTCTCTGAGTTCGTCTGACGCAGGGCCATAGCATTCGATCTCTTCAAGCGTCACGATTTCCAGAAGCTTGGACAGCTCGGGACCAGCATTCTCCAGGTGCGCCATACCGGCTTCGCTGTCCACGAAGCGTTCGTACACGTGCAGCCGGCGCTGATCCTCGCTCAGTGACCACTCGTAGGCGATGGCACCCGGCTCGCTCGAAGTCAGTTCCGACATCGCCGCTGCGACTTCCATGAGCTGCTCGACGGCCCCCTCGGGTACATTCGCCTTGAAGATCGTGTAGACACTCTCGTCCGTCATAGCGATTCCGTTCGTGGAGCTCAGCTGCGGCTACGAAGCAGCACAACGC
>JAZBPO010000035.1:0-2178 GCA_036351675.1 Pseudomonadales bacterium | reverse complement strand
TCTCGACGGCTGCGCGCTCCTCGCCCGCTTCGCCCTCGGCCTCCTCCGTGTCCGCGTCGTTCTCCTCGATGCGCTCGACACCGACCAGGTCCTCGCCCTCGCGGAGATTGATGAGACGCACGCCCTGGGTGTTGCGGCCGAGCACGGGCACTTCCTCGACGCGCGTGCGCACGAGGGTGCCCTGGTTCGAGATCAGCATGATCTCGTCGCCGTCGCCGACCTGTGCGGCGCCGACGAGTTCGCCGTTGCGCTCCGTGGTCTGCATGGCGATGACACCCTGGGCGCCGCGCCCCCGGAGCGGGAAGTCCGCGACCGCGGAGCGCTTGCCGTAGCCGCGCTCGCTCGCCGTGAGGATCTCGGCGCCTTCCTGCGGAATGATGCACGCGACGACGCGTTGATCACCCGTGAGGCGGATCCCCCTTACGCCGCGCGCGGTGCGCCCCATGGCGCGGACGTCGGATTCCTTGAAGCGCACGGCCTTGCCCGAGGACGCGAACAGCATGACGTCGCAGGTGCCGTCGGTGTAGTCGGCCCGGACGAGCTCGTTGTCACCGTCGAGGTCGATGGCGATGAGGCCGACGGAACGCGGCCGGGAGAACTGCTCGATGGGCGTCTTCTTCACCGTGCCGTTCGAGGTGGCCATGAAGATGAAGCCCTGGTCCTCGTCCTCGCGGACCGGGAGGAGCGTCGAGATACGCTCGCCCTCGGAGAGCGGCAGCAGGTTGACGACGGGCCGTCCGCGCGAGGTGCGGCTGCCCTGCGGGAACATGTAGGTCTTCAGCCAGTACACCTTGCCGAAGTTCGTGAAGCAAAGGATGGTGTCGTGGCTCGACGCGACGAGCAGATGCTCGACGAAATCTTCGTCGTTCACCGCCGTCGCCGACTTGCCGCGACCGCCGCGCTTCTGCGCCTGGTAGGTCGTGAGCGGTTGGGACTTGGCGTAGCCGCGGTTCGAGACCGTGACCACCATGTCCTCCTCGGCGATCAGGTCCTCGTAGGACAGATCCTCCTGACTCGCGGTGATCTCCGTGCGGCGCTCGTCGGCGTACTCCTCGAGGATCTCCTCGAGCTCCTCACGGATGACGGCCATGAGGCGCGTCGGGTCCCCGAGGATCTCCAGGTACTCGGCGATCTCGTCGAGGAGCTTCGTGTACTCCTCGATGAGCTTGTCCTGCTCCATGGAGGTGAGGCGGTTGAGGCGCAGGTCGAGGATCGCCTGCGCCTGCTGCGGCGAGAGCCGGTAGCGCATGGTGCCGTCGTCGTCGACGAGGCCGTAGTGATCCTCGAGACCCTCGGGCCGGCAGGACTCGGCGCCGGCCCGCGCCACCAGCTCCTCGACCACACCCGCGTCCCAGAGCTGGCCGCAGAGCGCCTCGCGCGCCTCGGCGGGCGTCGGCGACGCCTTGATGAGCTCGATCACCGGATCGATGTTGGTGAGCGCGACGGCCTGGCCCTCGAGGATATGGCCCCGCTCGCGCGCCTTGCGCAGCAGGAAAACGGTGCGTCGGGTCACCACCTCGCGACGGTGCCGGACGAAAGCCTCCAGCATCTGCTTGAGGTTCAGCACCTTCGGCTGGCCGTCCACCAGCGCCACGCAGTTGATGCCGAAGACCGTCTGCAGCTGCGTCTGGGCGTAGAGGTTGTTGAGGACGACCTCGCCGGACTCGCCGCGGCGCAGTTCGATGACCACGCGCATGCCGTCCTTGTCGGACTCGTCGCGCAGTTCCGAGATGCCCTCGATGCGCTTGTCCTTCACCAGCTCGGCGATCTTCTCGATCAACCGGGCCTTGTTGAGCATGTAGGGGATCTCGTGGATGAGGATGGTGTCGCGACCGGACTTCTCGTCCTCGACGACCTCCGCCCTCGCACGCACGTAGATGCGCCCGCGGCCCGTGCGGTAGGCCTGCACGATGCCCGCGCGGCCGTTGATGATGGCGCCGGTCGGGAAGTCCGGGCCCGTGACGATCTCCATGAGGTCGTCGATGGTCTTGTCTTCGTCGTCGATGAGGGCGATGCAGGCCCGGACGATCTCGCCCAGGTTGTGCGGCGGGATGTTCGTGGCCATGCCCACGGCGATACCCGAGGAGCCGTTGACGAGCAGGTTCGGGATGCGCGTCGGCAGCACCTCCGGCATCTGCAGCGTGTCGTCGTAGTTCGGAACGAAGTCGACGGTCTCCT
>JAZBPO010000034.1:0-2357 GCA_036351675.1 Pseudomonadales bacterium | reverse complement strand
GTCGTTCTCGTCTTGACCCTCCGCCGGTAGCGGCTCACCGTCCACGGCCATGACGCGCCCGCGCAGCATCGGGTAGAGCCGCTCGCGTGCCACGTCGGCGTCATCGAAGAGCGTGGTCACGGGACCGAGCTCCTCGGGCGCGATGTTGAGCACGAAATGGTTCGGAGCGCCCTCGGGCAGCTGCGCCTGCCATTCGTCGAGGAGCGACGTGCGCAGCAGGGTGAGCAGCAACAGCAGCATGATGGCCACGGAAAAGGCCACGAGCTGCAGCGCATTGCCCAGACCATGACGCTGCAGGCTCGCGAGGGCAAGCCGCCACACGCTCCCGGCCTGCATGCCAATCACGCGGCCCCCGCGCAGGAGAGTCAGGGCAAGGCCTCCGCCGACGACAGTGATGGTCAGAAGTCCCGCGAGCACGATCAGCGTCAGGCCGAGGTCGCCGCTGTAGGCCCACATCAGGGCGAGGATAGCCAGGCTGGCAAGGAGCAGGTCACGGCCCTCGCGGGCCTGGCGCAGGGGCACGTCGCTGCGCAGCACGAGCAGAGGACTGACCTGCGTCAGCCGGGCAAGCGGCGGCCAGGCAAACACCGCGACACACAGCAGCGCCGTGGCGGCGCCGATCAGGTAGGGACGGGGCTCGAGGATCGACGGCGTTATCGTCAGCTGGTCGGCGAAGGCCGCCAGCGCGGCGCGCTGCAGGAGCGCCGCCAGGAGCCAGCCGACCACCACGGCGATAAACCAGGTGACGGCCAGGCTCGCCCCGTACAGTCGGCGCACCCGCGGCGACTCGGCGCCGAGACTCTTTAGCAGAGCCACGTAGTTCTGGTGTCGCTCGGCATAGCGACGCGCGGCCAGCGCAACCGCAACGCTCGCCAGGATAACGGCCAGACTGCCAGCCAGGAGAAGAAACCGCTCCGCCCGCTGCAGAGCACGACCGACGGCGGGCTGCGAGGTCTCGACGCTCTCCAGCCGCTGCGCCGGCAGGCGACGCGCCTCCAGGTGCGCCGTGAAATCGCGGACGACATCCGAGGCGCCGGCGAACAACTGGCGGTAGCGCACGCGGCTTCCCGGCTGGATGACCCGGGTGGCCGGAATGTCCGCCAGGTTCAGCATCACCCGCGGACCGACACCGAGAAAACCACCGGCGCGATCGGGCTCGCCGCGCACTGCCGCGCCCACGCGGAAGTCGGCCTCACCCAGGCTTACCGTGTCGCCGATCGCGAGATCGAGGAGCGCGAAAAGCCGGGGCTCGAGCCAGACCTCGCCGCGCGCCGGGGCACCGACATGCTCGCGAAGCTCGCCATACGGCGTCGCGGACAGTTGCAGCGCTCCGCGCAGTGGATAGGCATCGCTGACCGCCTTGACCGAGGACAGGACCATGCCGTCATCGCCGTGGAACAGCATGGAGGAAAAGGTCAGCACCTCCGCCGTCGCCAGCCCACGCGCCGCGGCGTCATCCAGCCATTCCGCCGGTAGCGGCCGACCGTCGCCCACCGCGACGTCCGCGGCGAGGAAGCTGTGACTTTCCTGGCGCAGCGCGGACTTGAGCGCCGTGGCAAAACCGCTGATCCCGGACACCATGGTGACGGCGAGGATCAGGGCGGCGAGCAGTACGCCGAGCTCTCCACCGCGCCAGTCCCGGCGCAGCATGCGTAGCAGAAGGGACATATCAGGCGACCTCGAGCGCGCGCAGCTCCCCGGCCTCCATCTCGAAGCGCCGCGCACAGCGCTCGGCGAGACGCAGATCATGGGTCACGAGCACGAGGGTGGTGCCCTCCTCGCGGTTGAGATCGAACAGGAGGTCGGCCACGCGCTCCCCCGTAGCCCGGTCGAGGTTGCCCGTGGGTTCGTCGGCGAACAGCAGGCGGGGAGCGCCCGCGAAGGCACGGGCGATGGCGACGCGCTGCTGTTCCCCGCCGGAGAGCTGCCGCGGATAGTGCGCGGCACGATCGGCGAGTCCGACACGATCGAGAAATTCCGCGGCGCGGGAAGCGGCGTCGCCGTCACCCTGGAGCTCGAGGGGCAGCATGACGTTTTCGAGTGCCGTCAGGGCCGGTAAAAGCTGAAAGGACTGGAAGACGAATCCCACGTCGCGGCCACGGAGGGCGGCACGGCCGTCCTCGTCGAGACCGGCCAGGCTGGTGCCGTCGATCCACACGTCGCCATCCGTCGGCGCGTCAAGACCGGCCAGCAGTCCAAGCAGCGTCGATTTGCCCGAACCCGAAGCGCCGATGATGGCCGCCGTCTCCCCCGACTTGATTTCGAGGTTTATCCCTTTCAGTATCTCGAGCTCGCCCGATGCCATGGGGACGCGCTTGCCCAGTTTCTTTGCGGTGATCATGACGGCTCCTGTGTCG
>JAZBPO010000033.1:0-5717 GCA_036351675.1 Pseudomonadales bacterium | reverse complement strand
TTCGACAGGGAACGCGACCCGGCCGGCGGCGAACGCTTGCATCTCACCCAGGAGGGCGGCCACAGTCACCGTCGCATCCTCCATGCCGCGGACGCCACGGGCACCGCCGTCGAGTCCACGCTCGTCGGCCGCGTGCTCGCCTCGCCGAACATCGAGGTATTCGAACAGCACGTCGCCGTGGACCTCATCATCCGCGAGAAGGCCGGCTTGCCGGGGTCCGGCTGCATCGGCGCGCACGTGCTGGACCAGACGAGCGGCAGCATCGACGTCTTCCAGGCGCCCTTCGTGGTGCTGGCCACGGGCGGCGCGTCGAAGGTCTATCTCTACACCTCCAATCCGGACGGCAGCACCGGCGACGGCATCGCCATGGCCTGGCGTGCCGGTTGCCGCGTGGCGAACATGGAGTTCAATCAGTTCCATCCGACCTGCCTGTTTCACCCGGACGCGAAGAGCTTCCTGGTCTCCGAGGCCCTGCGGGGCGAGGGCGGCCTGCTGCGGCTGCCCGACGGCGAGCGCTTCATGCAGCGCTTCGATCCGCGCGCCGAGCTGGCTCCGCGCGACATCGTCGCCCGGGCCATCGACCACGAGATGAAACGCCTCGGCGCGGACTGCCTCTATCTCGACGTCTCGCACCTCGACGCAGCCGTGCTCGGTGATCACTTCCCGAACATCCTCGCCCGCTGCCGCGACTTCGGCATCGACATGACGCGCGAGCCGATCCCCGTGGTGCCGGCGGCGCACTACACCTGCGGCGGCATCGTCACGGATCTCGACGGGCGTACGGACGTGCCCGGGCTCTACGCGGTCGGAGAGTGCGCCTCGACGGGCCTGCATGGCGCCAACCGCATGGCGAGCAACTCGCTGCTGGAGTGCGTGGTGTTCGCCCGGGCGGCGTCCCACGACATCGGGCGCCAGCTCGAAGACGCCGCGGCACCGCCGGAGGCACCCGCCTGGGACGAGAGCCAGGTGACGGATTCGGACGAGGACGTGGTCATCTCGCACAACTGGGACGAGCTGCGGCGCTTCATGTGGGACTACGTCGGCATCGTGCGCACCGACAAGCGCCTGGAACGCGCGGAACACCGCGTGCGCATGCTGCGCAGGGAGATCCACGAGTACTACTCGAACTACAAGATCACCAGCGACCTGATCGAGCTGCGCAATCTCGCCCTCGTCGCCGACCTGATCATCCAGTCGGCCCGCTCGCGCCGCGAGTCACGCGGCCTCCACTACACGCTCGACTGGCCCGAAACCTCTCCCGCGGCACGCGACACGGTGCTCACGCCTTCCCCGATCCGCCTCGACGTCCATGCCGCCCGTGCATGGCGCACCGGCGCTCTCGAGCGCCGCGGCTGCGTCTGACGCCCGACCGCGGGACCCCGGGTCAGCCGTTCAGCTTCGCGCGGTGGGCGGATCCGCTGCTTCGCCCCCGGGCGGACGGCGGAGGATGCGTGCGAGGCGACGATAGTCGGCGTCATCGACCGCATCCCGCCAGACGACGATGCGGTCGTGCCGGCCATCGTCCCAGCGGACCGGCACTTCGAGCGCGAAACGCGTGAGCGCGAGCGGACCATCCAGGCACCCGACGCGGCGCGACTCCGCCGTGAACGCCTCGACCTCGGCGCCGGCGATACGCAGGCGCCGCGGAACGCACTCGGGCAGGCTCAGCAGCACCAGCGGCAGCGCGATCAGGAGCAGCAGCGGCCAGGGCGACTCGAGACGGAGCGCCTGCGCCGGAGCGATGCAGACCGCGAGCAGCCAGGACACCGACGTGGTGAGGCGACGCAGCCGTGAGGTTCGAAGCGCGAGCTCGACGTCGGGCACCTGCACGGTGACGCCTCAGGTGTACTCGCGCCGCGCTGCGAGGATGCGGTCGACCATGGCCTCGAGCTCCGGATCGCCGGTCGTCTCACGGCGCGTGAGGATCGGCATGAGATCCGAATCCTCGCGGTCGATCAGGCGCCAGTAGAGCGCGCGCTCCGCCGCGTCGAGGTCCGGGAGCACGTCCTCCACGAAGGGGAGCAGCAGCAGATCGAGTTCACGCAGGCCGCGGCGGCTGCGCCACCAGAAGCGTCCGGCTTCCGCATCGGGGGCATGCCCGTCCGGGGTGTCTTCTTCGCTCATGGTCTGCCTTCCGGGCCGCGTGTATGATGCGCGCCCTCACCGGGCGGGTCCGGCGAGAAGCGGGCGAGCAGCATAGCAGTCCGCCCACCGTGCAACTCGCCCAGCAGCCATCACCTACGGCGACGGGAGCGATCCCATGCACCCGGAGTGGCAAGCATTCCTGGAAGCCCGCGGCGCTCGCTTCGACGAGCACGACGGCGAGCCCTGCGTGGCGGCGTTCGACGATCCCGGCGATCCGGCCGGCTTCGAGCTCACGGACCTCTCCTGCATCGGCCAGCTCTGCATCGAGGGCCCGGACGCGGCGAAGTTCTTCCAGGGCTACGCCACGGCCGACGTCACCGAGGTGTCCGCGGACCGGGCTGTCGCCAGCGCACTCTGCACGCGGGAAGGCCGCACCATCGCGACCTTCCGCCTGTGGGGCCCGCCAGATGCCCTCACCTTGCGCCTGCATCGCGCGCTCATCGTTCCCGTGCGCGATCTGCTCTCGCGCTACATCGTCTTCTCGAAGGCCGAGCTCAGGGAAGCCGGCGACAGCGTGGTCGGCCTGGGGCTCGTCGGTGAGGGCGCCGCAGAAGCCGTGGCGAGCGTCGTCGGTCGCCCGCCGGAGCCCGGAGAGGTGGTGCGCCGCGAGGGCGAGCACGGCGAGCGGGTGGCCCTGCGCAACCGCGGCGACATCGATCGCTTCGAACTCTGGCTGCCGCGCGCGGACGCCCCCGCCATCTGGGACGCGCTCGCGGCCCGCGCCCATCGCGTACCCTTCTCCCGCTGGCTGGCGCATCGCATCCGTGCCGGCTACGTGGAGCTGTCGCCGCGCACTGCCGGTGAATACGTACCGCAGGCGCTCAACCTGCAGGCGCTCGGCCAGATCGCCTTCGACAAGGGCTGCTACCTCGGTCAGGAGGTGGTCGCCCGCATGCAGTATCTCGGCAAGGTGAAGAAGCGCCTGTTCCGCTACTCCGCGGAGGCGACGGAAGGCGCCTGCCCGGCACTGGGCTCTCCGGTCCACGCGGGCGACCCGGAGGGCGAGGTGGTCGGTGAAGTGGTGGCGGCCGCAACCGACGGCGGCCGCTGCGAGATGCTCGCCGTGGTGCGCATCGACCATGCGGAGGACCCGCTCTTCGTCGGTCGCAGCCCGCTCAGGGCGGAAGCGCTTCCCTACGGGGTGCCGCCGCTGCGCGAGAAGGCGAGCTAGCGCACCGCCCCGCCAGCAGCCTCAGCGCGTGAAGAGTCGCTGGATGCTGGAGAAATCGAGGCCGCCGGCGTCGTCCCGGCCCTCGGCCCCCCGATTCTTGTGCATGACGTAGAGCGAACGGGCGAGCGCCCCCATGGGCGTCGACTGGCCCGAACTCGCCGCCGCGTCCATGGCGAGGCCGAGATCCTTGATCATGAGGTCGACGAGGAAGCCCCCCTCGTAGCCGCGTGATGCCGGCACCCCGTCCATGACCCCGGGATAGGGGTTGTAGACGTTCAGCGCCCAGTTGCCCCCGGAAGACTGCTTCATGATGTCCGAGGCGACGGCCGGATCGAGACCGTTCGCGACGGCGAGCTGGATCGCCTCGGCGGTACCGGTCATGAGCACGGACAGCAGCATGTTGTTGCACATCTTCGCGACCTGACCCGCGCCGGCGTCGCCGGCATGGAAGACGTTCCTTCCCATGGCCTCGAACACGGGCCGCGCCCGTTCGAGCGCACCCGCGTCCCCGCCCACCATGAAGGTGAGCGTGCCCGCCTCGGCGCCGCCCACGCCGCCCGAGACAGGCGCGTCGAGCATGGCGCGACCGCGCTCCGCAGCGGCCGCGATCACCGCACGCGCCGTCTCCGCGGCGATGGTCGAACAGTCGATGATCACGGCGTCGGCCGGAATCTCGTCGAGCAGGCACGAATTGCCCTCGACCGCCGTGTACACCGCCTCCACATGGCGACCGGCCGGCAGCATGGTCACCACGAACTCGGCGTCGGAGACGGCGGCGCGCGTGGTCTCGGCGATCGCCGCGCCGGCTTCGCGAGCCGCGTCGAGGGCCGCGGGCACCAGATCGAAGGCCGTGACCGTGTGCCCCGCCCTCACCAGGTTCGCGGCCATGGGGCCGCCCATGTTGCCGAGGCCGATGAATCCCACCCGTGCCATGGCGCTCTCCCCCCAGATCGATGATGTCAGCTCGTACGCGTCAGTCCCGCAGATCGTTCAGCGGGTTCTCGTCCCAGGGCGCCTCGAAGTGCGCGAGCACGGTTTCCCGCGGCAGCGCGTCGAGGCCGTCCACGGTCCAGGCCGGGGCGCCGTCCTTGTCGATCAGCAGTGCGCGGACGCCTTCGGCGAAGTCCCTGTTCCGCGCGCAGTGCGTGCCGATCACCATCTCCATGCGGAACATGTCGGCGAGCGACATGCCCTGCGCGCGATGGAGCTGCTCGACGACGATGCCCGCCGTGGCGGGACAACCCTTCTCGAGGTTCGCGAGGCCCTTGTCGATCCAGTCGTCGGTCCCCGCGAGGGAGCGGATGCCGGCGAGCGCTCGCGCGAAGTCGCCGTCGACCGCGCCGAGGGCGGCGTCGATGGCGGCCCGGTGCCCGGCCAGCTTCGAGGCCGGCCGCGCATCCCGCGACGCAGCATCGAGTTCGGCGAGCAACGCATCGAGCATGACGTCGTCTTCTGCCCGCTCGCCGCTCCAGGGTGCGGAGACCAGCCCCTGCTCCAGCGCCTCGCGGCGAGCGTTCGTCAGCAGATAGCGACCGAGACCCGCCTCGAGCGCATCGGCGCCGTTGATGTGCGCTCCCGTGAGGCCGAGGAAGAGACCGAGGCAGCCGGGCATGGACGACAACAGCGCCGTACCACCCGCGTCCGGGAACAGACCGATGGTGATCTCCGGCATGGCGACGCGGGAGGTCTCGGTCACGATGCGATGGCTCGAGGCCGACAGCAGCCCGAGGCCGCCCCCCATGCACGCGCCATGGCCGAAGCAGATCACGGGCTTGCCGTAGGCATGGATCAGGTGATCGAGGCGGTACTCGTTCTGGAAGAAGGCCTCGGCGTAGCAGTCCACGAGCTCGCCGGCGTCGTGGTTCGCCTTCATGGCGTGGTAGAGCGCCTGGATGTCTCCGCCAGCGCAGAAGGCCCGATCGCCCGCGCCGCGCAGGTAGACGCCCACCACGCCGGCGTCGCCCGCCCAGCGCCGCAGCTGCGCGTCCATGAGATCGATCATCCCGAGGTTCAGGGAGTTCAGCGTCTTCGGGACGTTCAGGGTGACCACGCCGAGGCGGCGACCGGAGGCGGTCGCCCACTCCGCCAGGACCACGGGCGCGTTCACGTCGTTCAGCAGCTCTTCGTCGATCATCGGTTCCTCACTCGTCCCGCGCGGGATGGCGTCGCCAGGGTCGGGGTCTGAGTGCGATCACCCTGGAGGGGGCAATCGAACACCCCGGGGCAGGAGTGCATTTCCGCTCGAATCCCCTGGGGTCGGAGTGCATTTCAACCCTCTGGGGTCGGAGTGCATTTCCGCTCGCGGAAATGCACTCCGACCCCGATCCGAGATCCGACCCCGATCCGAGATCCGACCCCGATCCGAGATCCGACCCCGATCCGAGATCCGACCCCGGTCCGG
>JAZBPO010000032.1:0-3133 GCA_036351675.1 Pseudomonadales bacterium | reverse complement strand
GGCGTGGCGCCGCCCCTGCCGCGGGACGCGGCTGCCTTCCGGGCGCTGCTGGATGCCGGTCGCGGCGCGCTCGCCGCCCGCTACGACGCCACGGTCGAGCTGGCACGCGAGATCCTCACCGAGGCGCACGAGGTGCGTGCAGCGCTCGCAGCGGCCGATTCGCCGGCCTTCCGGGACGCGGTCGACGAGGCGAGGAGCTGGCTGGACGCGCTGCTGCCGGAGCAGTTCCTGGTGGCGACGCCGGATGCCTGGCTCGACGAGCTGCCTCGCTATCTCAAGGCCGCGACGCGCCGCCTCGCGGGCCTGCAGGGCAACGTCGAGCGGGACCGTGCGCGCATCGTCGAGCTCGCGGAATGGGCGGAGCGCCTCGATCAGGGGCGCGCTGCGGGCGTGACGGGCACGGAGGTCTGGAACGCTTGTCGCTGGCTTCTCGAGGAATACCGGGTCTCGCTCTTCGATCAATCGCTCGGGACGCGCGTGGCGGTCTCTCCGAAGCGACTGCGACGGGCCTTCGCGGCCCTCGACGAGCGCATCGCGCTGGGAGCCGGATGAGCAACTGCAGGCGCCGGACCTTCCGGTCCGGCTGGCGGGCGCGTCCGTCGGCGCGCGCGTTGCGCCCCTGCGACGATGGGAGTAGCGTCCCATCGCGTCGCAGGTACGGCTCCCTGGCCGTGGAGACTTCACGCAAGTGGCCATGACGCCCTCAGGGCCCGGCCTTCCTCGCGAGGTAGCCGGCACCGGGCTCGCGCCGGCGGGCAGTGCTCCGCTCCGTGCTCGCGCCCGCCCGGCCATCCCTTCCAGCCTGGTTCGTCCGGGACGCCGCCGTGAGCGGTGAGCGCCTGCTCGTGGTCGATCCGCAGGAGACCGACCGGTCCGCCCTGGTCGCGGCCCTCGAGGGCCGCGACTTCGAGGTCCGTAGCGCCGCCAGCGGCCCGGAGGGTCTCGCGGCCCTGGCGCTCTGGCCCGCCGATCTCGTCCTCTGCGACCTCGGTGCGGTCGTTGCCGGCGGCCGTCCCATGCTCGAATCCCTGTCGACGGAACTTCCGGACGTACCGGTGATCGTCACGACCGGCGAAGCGGCGCTGGAAGAGGTGATGCAGGTGCTGCGCCTAGGCGCCGTGGACTACCTCGAGAAACCGCTCACGGACACCGACCGGCTGGTGCAGGCCGTCGACCACGCGCTCGAACGCACGCGGCTTCGCCACGAGAACTCGCTCGTGAAGCAGGAGCTCGAGGCGGCCAACCAGCAGCTCCAGGACTACCTGGAGGCGCTGCAGCAGGACCAGCGGGCGGGCCGCCAGGTGCAGCTCGGCATGCTGCCGCCGTCGCCCATGGCGATCGACGGGTTCCGCCTGCAGCATCGCATCTTCCCTTCGCTGTTCCTGTCCGGCGACTTCGTCGACTACTTCCGCATCACGGAGCGGCACTTCGTGCTCTATATCGCCGACGTGTCGGGCCACGGTGCGTCCTCGGCCTTCGTGACGGTGCTCCTGAAGAACTTCTCGCGGCGGCTGCGGCGGGAGTACCGTCCGCGCATGCTCGCCGAGCCGGGAGAGATCCTGCGCTGGCTCAATCAGGAGCTCCTCGAGAGCCGCCTCGGCCGCCACGTCACGATGTTCCTCGGCGTCGTGGATTGCGCGGAGCACACGCTCGCCTACGCCAGCGCCGGTCACTTCCCGGCGCCGGCGCTCGTCGCGGGCGGCGACGTCCGCTATCTGGAAGTCCCGGGGAAGCCGCTCGGCCTCTTCGAGGACGTGCGCCCCGAATCGGCCCGGGCGGACCTGCCTCCGGACAGTGCGATCGCCCTGTTCTCCGACGGCCTGCTCGAAGTGCTGGATGCGCCGAGCCTCGCGGAGAAGGAGGCGCGGGTGCTCGAGAGCGTGCGTCGCGTGACCGAAGCCGCGCCCTGCGACCTCGATGCGCTCTGCGACGAGTTCGGCCTGGCGCCGGAGCTCGCGGCGCCGGACGACATCGCCTGTCTGCTCGTGTCGAGGGTCTCGTGAGCGAAGGCCGCATCCTCGTCGGCGACCACGATGGCGTCTACGTCCTGAAATTCGTGGGCGATGTGCGCGTCAATCTCTGCGCGACCGTCGACGCCTTCCTCCGGGACCTCCTGCGCAGCGACGATCTCGCCTCGGTGCTCGTCGACCTGTCCGCCACCGAGGGCATCGACAGTACTTCCCTCGGCCTGCTCGCCCGCCTGTCCATCGAGACGCAGCGCCGCATCGGCAGCGTCCCGACGATCGTCTCCACGAATCCCGACATCACGCGCGTGCTCACCACGATGGGCTTCGACGACGTGTTCATGATTCTCGAGGAACCGCTGGAGGACGTCGGCCAGCTCGGCGAACTCGCGCCGGTCGACGCCGACGAAGAGGATCTCCGACAGCGCGTCATCGACGCGCACCGTGCGCTCATGGAGCTCAACGAGGAGAACCGGGAGAACTTCCGCGATCTCGTGACGGCGCTCGAGACCGGTTGAGCGGCCGTCAGCCTCGCGCCCGCTGCTTGGCTGCGATCAGGTCCGAATGGCGCACGTGCAGGAGCCCGGCCACACGCCGGATCGTGTGTTCCTCGAAGGCGTCGAGTTCGCCGTCCGCGAAGGCGATCTGCCAGAGCTGTTCGACGAGCGCGATGCGCTCCGCCACGCCCGTGTGCGCGGCGATGAGCCGCGTGAACTGATAGAGGTCCACGGCCTCCTCGACCTGCTGCTCCGCGAGCATCTCCACCGCGTCGAGGTCCGCTGCCTCGAGGTCGAACTCGGCGCGGAGCAGGGCGCGCAGGCGCTCGCGCTCCGAAGCATCGATCGATCGGTCGGCGCGCATCACCTCGAACATGAGGGCGGCGCAGGCGAGCGGAAGGGCATCGACGGCGAGGCCACCGTCGCTGCCTTCCCGGCCCTGCAGGCGGTCACGGAAGAATCGTTCGATGGTTGCCAGCACGTCGCGGATCTCAGGCGGCCCGGGCGCGCGGCTCGAGGAGTGCGAGGGCATCCTCGAGGACCTCGATGCCGCCCCGGTGGGCGTGCTCGGAGAGATGTCGCCGGACCGCGCGGGCGCCGGGTCGGCCGTGGAACAGGCCCGAGAGCAGGCGCGTCATGCGCGTGAGCGGCGTGCCGGCCTCGAGCTCGCGG
>JAZBPO010000031.1:0-2456 GCA_036351675.1 Pseudomonadales bacterium | reverse complement strand
TGCCGCAACTCCGACTCCGCGTCCCGGAATCGAGCACTCGGCTCGCCGTGTGGTCTTAGGCGTATGTGTGGGATCGTGCTCCTGGATCCCTGCCCGCCGCGTCGAACTTTGATTGTCGCGCCGGGTGGGGGAGGCGGTCAACCTGTCACACCGAAAAAGTACGCGTGCCAGCCGCGCGTTCGATTGCGTTTACACTCGCGAGGACCAAATTTCAGGACGACGGGACGTGTGTCGATGCGATCGATGGCGTCTACGGTCGAAAGGAGAAAGGGAGAGAGCGATGGGAAGCGGCGTGCGCAAGGTCGTCATGGCTTGTCTCCTCGTTGCGTTACTCGCAGCTTGTTCCGATGAGAAACGGGCGCGCGACGCTTTCCGCAGCGCGATGTCGGACAGCGACAGGCCCGTCGCAGAGCTCCGCGCCGATCTCGAGGCGTTGATCGAGCGTTGGCCTGAGTCCGAGGCGGCGAGACGCGCGGCCGAGGAGCTAGAATCCCTCGATGCCCTGGCCGAAGCGACGGCGCGCGGGCTTTCGCTTCGTGCGTGGGACGCCGTTCGGAGTGTCGCGCAGGCAGCGGAGCGCTTCCGGCTGCGCCACGGCCGTTTCCCGAAGGACGTTCGTGAGCTCATTCCGCGTTACATCGAAGATCGTGTCGCCGACCCCTGGGGCGGCGAGGTGCTCTATGTCGCGAGTGGGAGGGGCTACAAGGTCATCAGCTACGGCTCGGATGGCATGCCCGGCGGCACCGGGGACGCGGCCGACGTCATGGTGGATTCCCAGACGGTCCAGCGCTGACCCTGCTCCGCTCAAGCTGCTGCTCGTTTCGCTCGCGATCGCGTGCGTGATGCTGGCGGTCGGCTGCCGCCAGGATTCTGCGGGGATTCGAAAGCCCATGAGTGACAGTTCTGCGCGGGTTCCCGGCGACGGGGATCAGATCGTCGTGATCACGCCCTCCGGTGCCCCGCTCTACCTCGAGGTCGCGCGATCCGACACGAAGCGCGCGCTCGGCTTGATGCAGAGGGCCGAGGTGCCCGAGGGTACGGGCATGCTCTTCCTCTTCGAGGAAGATGCACCGCACAGCATCTGGATGTGGAACTGCCTCGTGCCCCTCGATCTCGTGTGGTTGGACGCGGATGGCTTCATCACGCATCTGCACGAGAACGCGCCGCCCTGCCCGGAGCGACCCTGCGAGAGTTACGTGCCGCCCTCGCCGGCCCGCTACGTGATCGAGGTCGGGGCGGGACGGGCTGCGGCGAGCGGACTCGTTCCGGGCGCACGCGTCATGCTCGAGGCCGTGTTGAAAGGAGAGCAGCGGTGAGGAGAGGCTGGATCCCGATGGTGTTCGCCCTGGTGCTTGCCGCAGGCTCCATCGGCGTCGCAGAGGAGGGCGGGCCGGCCAGCGCGTCGGGTGTTGCGATCTCGACCCCACGCGAGCTGGCGCTTCAGATTCCGGCGCGCCTCGGGACGGCTCTATTTCGGGAGCCGGTCGAAGTTGTCGAGGCGGGCGCGGTCGAGCGTCGCCGGGCCGCCTCAGGTTGGATCGCGGAGGTTTACGCGCCCTTGGCGACGGACGCCTGCGTCGCGCTATTGGGGGAGGCACCCCCGGATACCTCTTATTGGGCGGCTTTCTATCCCGAGGGCGACCCGGCGACACCATCCGGTGGCGTCTCGCGCATGCTGGTGCCCGCGGACCTGCCGCTCATGGATGCCCGGGATACCGAGGTGCTGCACGCCAAGGGGATGCTCCCGCTCGAGATCATGATGGCAGGAGAGTGGGCGCGCGCCGTGGGGCAGGGGCACGCGGGGCCGCCGCTTGCGGATCCGCTGCTGCGCCAGGCGCGCGCAGCGCGGCTCGAAGGCGTCGCGCGCCTCGCAGGTCTCGCCGTTGGGCTGGCCTCCGGGGGGGTTGATCCGGCGGACCTGGGCGCGGCCCTCGTCGATGCGGACGCGGACGACGCCGGGTGGCCGAGAGGGGCGCTGGCAAAGGGCGCGCGAAGCAGCCTCGATGCAGCGCTGCTTCGCGTCTTCACGGAAGATGGGCTCCGCTGGGCGACCTTCCACTACCTGCGGGGGGGCATGGAGGCGCTGCTCGAAGCTCTCGAGATTCCGCCCCGCTCGCCGCTTGAACTGCTTCGGCCCGGTTATCGCGCGGAGCTCGTGCAGCTCGAGGGAGAGGGCTGCCGGATCGGTCCGCGCCCGAGCGCCGCGCTTCTGGTGGAGAACTCCGATCCGTCCTGGGTGGACGCGATGCTTGCCGACCTCTGGCAAGGCAGCATGGCTGAGAAAGCGCGCGTAGAACTCGTCTTCGACAGGGAGAGCGCCGCGGGATCCGCCGAGAGGGACCTGATCGGTCGTGGCTGGCGGGTCAGCCGGGAGGGCGCGCGCCTCGAAGCGGAGCGCAGCACGCCGCTTCATTCGAGGTAGATAACAAAACAGTCTGTGGGTGTTTGATGTGACT
>JAZBPO010000030.1:0-7814 GCA_036351675.1 Pseudomonadales bacterium | reverse complement strand
GCTCGCGGCGACGGCCGGCGCGCGCGTCGTGAACGTGGCCAGCCTCGCGCATCGCCTGGGCCGCATCCGCTTCGACGATCTCCAGTTCGATCTCGGCTACGAGCCCTGGCCCGCCTATGGCCAGAGCAAGCTCGCGAACCTGCTCTTCACGCTCGGCCTGCAGGCGCGTCTCGAAGCGGCAGGCATGGACCTGCTCGCGGTCGCCGCACACCCCGGCTGGACCGGCACGGACCTGCAGCGGAACATGCCCTTCGCGAAGCTCATGGGGCCCCTGCTCGCCATGCGTCCCGCCATGGGTGCGCTGCCGACGCTGCGCGCCGCCGTCGACCCGGACGCGCGCCCCGCCGACTACTTCGGGCCGGGCGGCTTCCAGGAGCTGCGCGGCCATCCGGTCCGCGTCGGTCGGGCCCGCGCGGCCCTCGACGTGACCGTCTCGAGGCGCCTCTGGGACGAGAGCGAGCGGCTCACCGGCTGCCGCTACGACTTCGGTGCGGCCGCCGCGGCCTGAGGGACCGAAGCCCGTTCCTCGCCCGGCGCGGCATGGGAGACGGATCGCGCTAACATCCGGCCTCCCCTGCGCAACGGAACGCCGCCGATGACCCGCTGGATCCTTCCGCTCTGCCTCGTGCTCTCCGCTCCGCTCGCCGCCGCGGAATCCGACGCCCCGTCGGGCTACCGACAGCCCTCGCAGGCGATCATCGACATCGTCGATGCGCCCGCCGCTCCGATCGTCGAGCTCGCGCCGGGCGAGCAGACCCTCGCGCTCATCCATCCGCAGGCACTGCCCTCGATCGAGGATCTCGCCCGACCGGAGCTTCGCCTCGCCGGCCTGCGCTTCGACCCGCAGACGCACGGGCCGAGCCGGGGACGCACGGCGGCTTCCGTCGAGCTCGTGGACCTCGAGACCCGCGCCATGCGCTCGGTCAGCGGCCTGCCGCAGCCGAGCAAGCTCGGGGACTTCGAGTGGTCGCCGGACGGTCGCTTCCTGGCGTTCACGCACACGACGAGCGACGGCGTACGACCCTGGGTGCTCGATGCCGCGACGGGGCGGGCGCGCGAACTCGCCTCGCTGCGTCTGAATGCCGTATTCGGAGACCCCTGCGACTGGAGCGCCGACTCCAGCGCGCTCGTCTGCCGGACCGTTCCCGAGGACGCGGGCACGCCGCCGGAGCGTCCGCGCGTACCCCGCGGGCCCAACGTCCGCGCCCACTCGGGTGCGGTCGAAGCCGCCGCACGCACCTATCAGGATCTCCTGAAGGACGCCTTCGACGAACGCCTCTTCGCCTGGTACGCCCGGGCGCAGCTCGTGCGCATTCCACTCGAGGGTCGACCGCGCGCGCTCGGCGCGCCGGGTCTGCTGCGTTCACACGCCGTGTCGCCGGACGGACGCTACCTGCTCGTCACGGCGCTGCAGCAGCCCTTCTCCCTGCTCGTGCCCTACTACCGCTTCGCGCAGCGCACCGAGGTGCGCGATGCGTCCGGCGAACGCGTCCGCGTGCTCGCGGAGCTGCCCCTCGCGGAGGACGTGCCCATCGGTCGCGACGCCGCTCGAAGCGGCCTGCGCACGGTGGCCTGGCTCGACGATCTGCCGGCGTCCGTCTATCTCCTGGAAGCGCTCGACGGCGGCGATCCGTCCCGCGACGCCGAACGCCGCGATCGCCTCTGGCGCCTCGACGCGCCCTTCGAGGGCGAGCCGGTGCGCGTCGCCGATCTCGCGCTGCGCGCCTACGAGGTGGAGATGACCGACGCGGGCCAGCTCGTCGTCACGGAGCGCTGGTGGCGCGACCGGCGCCTGCGCAGCTGGCTCCTCGACCCCGCGGCGCCGGACGATGCGCGCGTGATCGAGGACCGTTCCGTCGAGGACCGCTACGCCGATCCCGGCCGCCCGCTCACGCGCAGCAATGCCTTCGGGCGCGAGGTCGTCGCCACGCACGAGGGTTCCCTCTACCGGGCCGGCCTCGGCGCGTCTCCCGAGGGCGACCGGCCCTTCCTCGACCGCGTGGATCTCGCGACCGGCGAGGCGACGCGTCTGTGGCGTTCGAGCGCACCGGAGTACGAGGCCGTCGCCGCGCTCGTCGATCCCGCGGCGGGTACGGTGCTGACGCTCGCCGAGTCGCCCGATCAGCCGCCGAACCTCTTCCTGCGCACCGGCGATACGCGCATGCAGCTCAGCGACCGCCCGCACCCCTATCCGCACATGCGCGGCATCCACAAGGAGATCGTCCGCTACGAGCGGGAAGACGGCGTGCCGCTCTCCGGCACCCTCTACCTGCCGCCGGGGAAGCGCCCGGAGGACGGCCCCTTCCCGACGCTGCTCTGGGCCTATCCGCGCGAGTTCAAGAGCGCGGAGGCCGCCGGGCAGATGCGCGGCTCGCCCCATCGCTTCAATCGCATCCGCTACTCGGGCCCGCTGCCGCTGCTCGCCGCCGGCTACGCCGTCTTCGACGGACCGACCATGCCGATCGTGGGCGAGGGCGACGCGGAGCCGAACGACGCCTACGTGGAGCAGCTCGTCTCGAGCGCCGAGGCCGCCGTCGACGTCCTCGTCGAACGCGGCATCAGCCGCCGCGACGCCATCGCGGTCGGTGGGCACTCCTACGGCGCCTTCATGACCGCGAACCTGCTCGCGCATTCCGATCTCTTCGCCACGGGCATCGCCCGCAGCGGCGCCTACAACCGCTCGCTCACGCCCTTCGGCTTCCAGGCCGAGGAGCGCACCTTCTGGGAGGCGCCGGAGGTCTACTTCGCCATGTCGCCCTTCATGAACGCCGCGAAGATCACCGAGCCCGTGCTCATGATCCACGGCGAGGCCGACAACAACTCCGGCACCTTCCCGCTCCAGAGCCAGCGCTTCTACAACGCGCTCAAGGGTCTCGGCGTCGAGGCGCGCCTCGTCATGCTGCCGGAGGAGAGCCATGGCTACCGGGCCCGCGAGTCCGTGCTCCACAACCTCTGGGAGATGGAGACCTGGCTCGACCGTCAGCTGGCCTGGGACTGAGCGGCATGCTCGAGAGGGGTCGGAGTCTGCGACTCCGACCCGGGTCCGCGCGCGCCTCGAGGGGGTCGGAGTCTGCGATTCCGACCCGGGTCCGCGCGCGCCTCGAGAGGGGTCGGAGTCTGTGACTCCGACCCGGGTCCGCGTGCTCCTCGAGAGGGGTCGGAGTCCTTGACTCCGACCCCGCCTGCGTTGCCCATACCGCCCGCTTGGTCCCGACGATTTCACGACAGCCCTGGAGAGACCACGACATGACTAACTTCAGCGAGATCCCCTGGATCGCCGAGCACATCGCGCTCTACCAGACCGACCCCGAGAAGGCGCACATGTGGGACTCGTCGCCGCTCGGCGGGCCGGGCGTGCTGCCGACGCTGCTGCTGACGACGATCGGCCGGAAGTCCGGCGAGCCGCGACCGCTGCCGCTGATCTACGGCGAGGCGAACGGCAGCTACGTGATCGTCGCCTCCAAGGGCGGCGCGCCGGACCATCCCCTCTGGTTCCTGAATCTCGAGGCCCAGCCGGAATGCGATCTGATGGTAGGCCCGAAGGCCGTGCGCGCCCGCGCGCGTGTCGCCGAGGGCGAGGAGCGCGCGGCGCTCTGGAAGCAGATGGTCGAGATCTATCCGCCCTACGAGGACTACAGGAAGAGTGCGGGCGATCGCGTGATCCCGGTCGTGGTGCTCGATCCGATCGGCTAGCGGCCACGGGCCGATCGGCCCTCCCGGGATCGAGCGGGAGGATACGAACTTGCAGGGTGTGTGAGACTTCGGGGGAGGGCTCGCCGTGACCAGCACAGCAGCGAAGGCAGACTACTTCGAGGCGGGCGTCGAACGCGCCCGGGCCCTCGGCAATCGCGGACCGCTCCGCTTCGAAGGGGACGGGCGCCTCGCGACCGAGATCCGCGAGGCGATCGACGAGATCGGCTTCTACGTCTTCGATGGGCTCGTCGACGCCGCGGAACTCGACGAACTCGACGCGGACGTCGATGCGCTGCTCGCGCGCACGCCGCGTACCGAAGGCGCCGACGTCGATCGGCGCGGACGCCCGCTCGACCCCGATGCGCGGCTGCCCCAGCTCCTCTGGGCGCGGCCGCTCGCCGATCCCTGGGGCGGCACGCCGCTCCTGAACGGACGGCATCCCGTGCGCATGGACGAACCCGAGGCTGCCGCTGCGGCGCCGGAGTCGGCCATCTTCCTCATGCTCGGGCTCTACGAGACCGTGCCCGCCGCGCTGCGCCTCTCCGCACATCCGGACGTGCTCGGCATCGTGGAGGCCGTCTGTGGCGCCGACTTCGTGCCCTACAACGACAGCATCTTCCTGAAGGAGGCGGGCCTCGGCGCCTCCATCGCCTGGCACCAGGACGGCACCACGCACTGGGACGCACCGGACTGGCACGCGCTCTCGCACGGCGTGAACTGCATGGCGCAGCTGCGGCGCACCACGCCGGCCAACGCGCTGTGGACGATCCCCGGAACGCATCGCGAAGGCCGCGTGGACATCAGGGCTCGCGTCGCCGCGAACGGCGGCTCGACCTTGCTGCCGGACGCCGTCCCCATGCTCTGCGAGCGCGGCGACGTGGCTGTGCAGAATCGCCAGTGCGTGCACGGCTCCTTCGCGAACGCCTCCCCCGATCCGCGCATCACCTTCGTGTGGGGCTTCTTTCCGCGCGCCTCCGTCGCGGGCGTGGAGGTGCAGATGCCGCGGCCGGCGCCGGACATGCCGGCGGAGACGCGGCGCTACACGGACGAAGTCATCCACGAGCGTGCGCGGCTGGTGCAGCTCGCGATCGAGGCGCGCGCAGCGCAGCGGCCCGAGGAGGCCGCCTACCGGTACGCCCCGGTCGAGGGTGAGCCGCCGGTGGCCGTGGACGAAGGTGCGCGTCGGGCGGCGCTGCGTGGCTACGCGCGCGGGACGATCTTCGTGTGAGGTCCACAGGGCCGCCGGCCGGATCTCCTTGCCCTGCAACCGGCTTCGGTGAACCGGATCAGGCGGGCCACGGTCGATGCGGTAGGACGTGACGGTGCGCGACCGCCTCAAGTCCTGAGGGCGTCTGCCGATCCGAGAACGAGCGGAGCGCTGCCCGGGCGCTCGCCGGGCGGCCTCGGGGAAAGTTCGTCGCGCGGCGATCTGGCATGCAGTCGCCACGACGGCGGAAGGGAGTCAGCCCATGAAAGCCCCCCACAGGCCTGCGGACGAAGCGCCGCGGCTCGCAGCCCTGCACGCGCTCGACATCCTCGACACGGCACCGGAAGAGCGCTTCGACCGCCTCACGCGCCTTGCCCGGGGCCTGTTCGACGTGCCCATCGCCCTCGTCAGCCTCGTCGACGCCCATCGTCAGTGGTTCAAGTCGCGGCAGGGCCTCGAGGCCTGCGAGACGTCACGCGACAGTTCCTTCTGTGGCCACTCGATCCTCGGTGACGAGATCTTCCTCGTGCCCGATGCGAGCCGAGACGAACGCTTCGCCGACAACCCGCTCGTGACGGGCGAGCCGCGCATCCGCTTCTACGCGGGCTGCCCGCTCCGGCTGCCCTGCGGCAGCAAGGTCGGCACGCTCTGTCTGATCGATCGTGTGCCGCGGAGTCTCGGCGAGCACGAGCTCGCGCTGCTGCGCGACCTCGCGCAGATGGCCGAACAGGAGCTCGCCGCCGTGCAGATCGCGACGACGGACGAGGCCACGCAGCTGTCGAACCGGCGCGGCTTCGGCGTGCTGGCGCGGCAGGCGCTCGGCCTCTGTCGGCGGCTGGAGCGATCGGCTTCGCTGCTGTATCTCGACCTCGACGCGTTCAAGTCCATCAACGATCGCTTCGGCCATGCGGAGGGCGACCGGGCGCTGAAGGCCTTCGCGCTGCGACTGCGCGGCGCGGTGCGGGCGTCGGACGTGGTCGGCCGCCTCGGCGGCGACGAGTTCGCCGTGTTGGCGACCGACGCGACGGCGGACGGCGTGCAGCGCACGGCCGAACGACTGCGCCGGGAACTGCGCGAGTACAACCGGGCAGCCGGGCGGGGCTACGACATCGGCTTCAGCTACGGCAGCGTCGCCTTCGATCCGGACCGGCACGTCGACATCGCGGATCTCCTGGAGGAGGCCGATGCGCGTATGTACGCGGAGAAGCGTGCACGGCAGGCCGTGCGCGAGCAGCGCCACGCCGTCGCCGGAGCCGCCCTCTCCTGACGGCCGCACTTCGTCCCGGCCGGGCCGGCCCGCGCGGTCCGGGCCCGGGCACTTGCGCCCACCTCCGGGCCCGATCAGATTGCGTGCATGTCTGATCGAGACCCCGAGTCCATGGCCCTGAAACTGATTCGTGAAGCTGCGCTGCTGCTTGCCCTGATCACGCCCCTCGTGCTCCCGGCCCGCGCCTCCGAGCCCTTCTCGCCGTTCGAGGCCGACATCCGCGAATTGCAGGCGGCCATGGCCGACGGACGCACGTCGTCTGTCGAGCTCGTCGACTACTACCGCTCGCGCATCGACGCCTTCGATGGCGCCGGCCCCGAACTGAACGCCATCGCCACCGTGAATCCGTCAGCGCGCGCGGATGCCGCGCGCCTCGATGCCGAGCGGGCGAACAGCGGCCCGCGCGGCCCGCTGCACGGGATCCCCGTGCTCGTGAAGGACAACTACGAGACCCGCGGCATGCCCACCACGGCGGGCTCCGTCGCGCTGGCGGGCTTCGCGCCGGAGCAGGACGCCGAACTCGTCCGCCGCCTGCGCGCGGCCGGTGCCGTGATCCTCGGCAAGACCAATATGCACGAGTGGGCCTACGGCATCACGACCGTCGGTTCCGGCTTCGGCTTCACGCGCAACGCCTATGAGCCGATGCGCAACCCCGGCGGCTCGAGCGGCGGTACGGGCGCAGCCGTGGCCGCGAACTTCGCCGCTGTCGGCCTCGGCAGCGACACCTGCGGATCCATCCGCATTCCTTCCGCCGTGCACGCCCTCGTGGGGCTGCGCGGCACCCAGGGCGCGTCGAGTCGCCGCGGCATCGTGCCGCTGTCGTCGACGCAGGACATCGGCGGCCCGCTCGCGCGCTCGGTGAGCGACCTCGCGGAGGTGCTGGACGTCACGGTCGGCTACGACCCGGGCGATCCGCAGACGGCTGCGGTCGTCGGCAATCTGGAAGGCGGCTTCGTCTCCGCGCTGCGGCCGGGCGCGCTGCGGGGCAAGCGCATCGGCCTGCTCACGGAACTCATCCGCACCGAGCCCTTCGATGCGGACATGGCCGAGCTCTTCGATGCGGCGGTGGCGGACATGCGTGCGCTCGGCGCCGAGTTCGCCGAGGTCTCGCTGCCCGACCTCGACGAGCTCGTCTACGCCGAGAACGGCGGCTTCGTCGTGCTCGCACGTGACTTCGGCGTGGACATCGACGCGTATCTGGGCGCGCATGCCGACGCACCGGTGACCACGCTCGCCGAGCTCGTCGCGCGTGGCGACGCGCACCCCGCCGTGCAGCCGCTCCTCGAGGGCTCGCTCGCGGCGGTGCAGGCGGCGGATCAGTCGCTCTACTACCGGGAACTCGCCAAGCGGGAACGCCTGCGCACGGCGATCCTCGACCTCATGGCGCGCAACGAGCTCGATGCGCTCGCCTATCCCGCGATCCGCATCCGCCCCGAGCCCATCGGCGAGCCGCAGCCGGAGGACGGCGTGTGCCAGCTGTCGGCGAACTCGGGGCTGCCGGCCCTGGTGTTCCCGATCGGTTTCACGGCGGACGGCCTGCCGGCATCCATCGAGCTGCTCGGCCGCCCCTGGAGCGACCCGGAGCTGCTCGGGCTCGCCTTCGACTACGAGCAGGCCACGCGCCATCGGCGGCCGCCGCCGCTCCTT
>JAZBPO010000029.1:0-2028 GCA_036351675.1 Pseudomonadales bacterium | reverse complement strand
GTCCTTCAGTGCGGCGTGGGCATGACGCGCCGGGCCAACGAGAAGAGAAAGGCACTGGATGCCCGCTCTTTGCGCGCGAGGAATGACGGAAAGGGCGCGTTCGTGGGGATGACGCGCTCGTTGCGCACTCGGCGCCGGGGCAGTCGTTATCGCGCCTTCGTCTTACCGCCCCTCCACCTTCGGCCGCATCTTGACGGTCGCCGGCTCGTCCGCGAGCGACAGGCCGTGGGCGCCCAAATATCGGCCGAGGGCCATCAGCGGGAAGTACAGACGGTAATAGTGGTACCGCAGGTAGAACACGCGGGGGAAGCCGGTGCCGGTGTACTCCGTCTCGCGCCACGAGCCGGGCGGGTCGCCGTCGGGATTATGCTCCGGATCATTGGCCGCGGCCTCGGTGAGTTGCGTCCGGGCGAGCCAGTCGATCGCGCGGTGAAGGTCGGGATCATCCTTCCCGAAGACCTCCTGGAGGATCATCGCCGCCCACGCCGTCTGTGATGCGGTGGAGGGTCCCGTCCCCATGAGCGAGCGGTCAACGTAGGAGTTCGCCGTCTCGCCGAAACTGCCGTCGTCCTTCTGGACGGACTTGATCCACTCGCCCGCCCGCCGGATCCACGGCTCATCCCGAGAGACCCCGCAACGAATGGGTCCGATCACCGCCTGCCACGTGCCGTAGATGTAATTCACGCCCCATCGGCCGAAGAAGCAGCCTTCCGGCTCCTGCTTGGCCGTGATGTACTCGATCGCGCGGTCGACCGCGGGATGGCCGACGCCGTAGCCGTGCCAGGAGAGGCATTCGAGGATGCGGCCGGTGATGTCGTGGCAGGAGGGGTCCTGCATGGCGTTATGGTCGGCGAAGGGGATGTACTCGAGGATCTGGCGGTGTTTCGTGCGGTCGAACGCGGCCCAGCCGCCGTCATCGTTCTGCATCGCGAGGATCCAGTCGACGCCGCGACCCCCCGCCTCGGCATGCGACGTCGCGCCGCACCGCTTCAACGCCATGGCGACCATCGCGGTGTCGTCGACATCGGGATACCAGGAGTTGTGATACTCGAAGTACCAGCCGGACGGCGTGACGGGCGTCTCGACGTTGTCGGCCCAGTCGCCGCGATGCCGGCACTCCTTTTTGACGAGCCAGTCGGCGGCTCGGGCGGCGCCGGGATGGGCGTGGTCGAGGCCGCAATCGGTGAGAGCGTAGAGGGCGATGCCGGTGTCCCACACGGGGCTGAAGCACGGCTGGATGCGGATGCGGTCGCGCTCGGGATCCTCGATGAAGAACTCGTCGAGCTCGCGCTCGGCTCGCCGGATGACGGGGTCGCTGCGCTTCGTGCCCATGGCCATGAAGGCGATCTGCAGGTAGACCATGGGCGGGAAGATGGCGCCGATGCCGTCGGTGGAGGCTTCGCCGTCCTGCCCGGCCCGTTCGAGGATCCACGCGGCCGCGCGCTTGAGGGCGAGGCGGCGCACCGGCGTGCCCCCGATGCGGTGGAGCTGCTTGAGCGTCCAGTCGACGGAGAAGAAGAATCGCCGCCAGAATGCGGGCACGGGCTCGGGGTTCGTCTGCGTGAGGCGGTGGCGTTCCTTGTCGCTGATGAACAGCTCGTCGATCGACTGGGACGGGGTGAGCGCTCGCGTCGGCCGAAGCGTGGTGACGATGGAGAGCGGGAGGATCATCGTGCGCGTCCACGCGCTGACCTTCGTCATGTGGAAGTAGAACCAGCGGGGGAGGTAGACGATCTCCGGAGGGATCGCGGGCACGGCGTTCCACGACACCTGGCCGAGGCACGCGAGGTAGAAGCTCGTGAAGCTGTTGACCCGCTCCGCCCCGCCGAGTTCGCGAATGCGTTTGCGGGCGGCGATCATGTGCGGCGCGGCCGGGTCATCGCCCATGAGCTTGAGGGCGAAGTAGCCCTTGACGGTGGCGGAGAGGTCGATGTCGGAGCCGGGATACTGGCCCCAGCCGCCGTCGTCGCGCTGGCGGGCGCGCAGCTCGTTCGTGATTCGGACGAGCGTGTCCCAGCCGTCGCGGCC
>JAZBPO010000028.1:0-3440 GCA_036351675.1 Pseudomonadales bacterium | reverse complement strand
GTTCGCGTGAACTTCTGTTTCATGCTGCAAGCCTCACTTTCCGCGGGCCGCGGTGGTCGGCCCAGTAGCGCGCGGCGTGCTTCGGGTGAGTCGAAACACCGATCGCGACGTGGACGAATGTCGGGTAGACGATGATTTGCCAGGGGTTCAGGGTCTTCGCGATCTCGACGATCTGCTCGACGCGATCGGGATCCTGCCCCTTGGGAGTCAGATCGAGGGCGCCGCCGAGCGTATGGATCGAGTGCGTCGCCCCACCCCAGCGCTTGTTGAATTCAGGCAGCCGGAGGCCCCCGTGCGGGCTAATGACGATCGGGTGGCAGAGCCGCCGGCGGATTGGCTCGACGATCGTGTGCACGAGCGCCTTCAGATTGCCAAGCATCCAGGGCTCGGCGCCCGCGCGACACTCGGGCGGCACGAGCTCGGCCCAGCGGAAGTGGGCTCTGGGGAAGACCAGGCGCCGGAAGTCGACGAGCTGGGCGCTCACGGCCCACCTCCGCTCGCAAGGTGGGTCCAGACGAAGCCCGCCAACGCAAGGACAGCGGCTGCGCCGATCGTGGCCACCATGCTGTAGACCGCGCGCTTGATCGAGCGCACGTCCTCGGACTGCTCGCGGTCTTTCTCGATCCGCTCCCTCTGCCACGGCAGCAGCCCTGGCACGCCGTTGCCGCGCTCGAGGTCCCGCTTCACCTGCGACATGTCGGCATCCAGCCGGTCAAAGTGCGACGAGCACGCGCCCATGCGTGTTTCCGTGCTCGTCGCGAGGCGTGTCACCTCGTTCACAAGCGAATCCAGCTTCGAATCGAGCTTGCTTACGCGCTCGTGCACGCGCTCCACGTCGGCCCTGGTTGCAGGCTGATCGCTCATCACTTCACCGCCACCCCGCGAATCGTGACGCCCTTGAGGGCGGTGCCAGACGCGGGAGGAGTGCCGGTGCAGCCCGAAGTGTCGAGCGTGCAGCTGACGGTGCATCCCAGCGTTCCGCCTCCAAAGCCCTGCGAGGAACAGCTCTCGCCGCCGAGCTGCAAGGGTGGGCCGGGGTCGCACGCTTCGTTGCTGTCCAGGTAGCCGTCCCCGCACTCCCGCTCGTCGGTGTCGTTCGCGTCGGTGCAACCCGTGTCACCGCCCGAGAAGTCAGTCAGTCCGTCTCCGTCGTTGTCGATGCCGTCAGAGCATTGAGGGTTGCCGTTGTACTCGTATGCTCCCGCGTCCGGAGTCGCGTCCCTGGCGAACCCATCTGCGTCCTTGCCCCCCACCGGCATGTACGCACCGTCCGTGAAGTCGCGAGAGAAGGCCGTGCTCATCAGATGAACGTCACTGGTGGGGTTTCGCCAGCTTCGCGCAACCCACTCGGCCGCCGTGGTCGGGGCCTCACCCCCGTTCGGATCGCGCGTGCAGTTGGTGCACGGATCGGAGGCCCAATTCCGCCATGCGGTGATGTCGCTGAAGTTCTGGTCCTGGGCCGTGAAGCGCATCCAGTCTCCGACGGCGCCCGAGTACCCCGAGTGATCCGTGTCACCGATGTAGACGTTGTAGTCGAAGTCGTGGTCGAACGCGCCAGCCCGCGGATCTCCGAACGTCCCCAGCCAGAGGAAGCTGTAGATGACGTTACCGAACATGTCGACGTTGTAGGGGCCGTCGAGGCTCTGGGCGACAGGCCGCGACGAGCAATCTGCGCCGGCCGAATTGCCCTGCCAGTAAATCTGATGCTCGAAGGTGCAGTGCTTGAAGGTGATGTTGTAGACGCATCCAGAGATCAGGATGCTCTCCTGGTTGTTCCAGCTGACGACATTCTCGAAGGTGATGTCATGCGCGGTGTCGATCAGCTTCCATCCGTGGTTGAAGTGGCCACTGATCTTGCCGCCGGTCATTCGACCGTTGTTCGCATTGCCCGAGAAGCTCACGCTTTCACGTGCGTTCTTCGCGACGAGATCCGTGTAGATGAAGTTGTCGCCGGTCGTGGTGATGGACTGCGTGTAGCCCACGGAGTTATCCCACGCGGTTCCTGATGTGCCGGTGCCGTTGAATGGCCGTTTGAGCACGTTTCCGATGGTGACGCGCGTCAGGTCGTTCCCTGACCCCGGATTGTCGAGCTGGCCCGTGATCGCCGTCACGTCTTCGATCGTGTTGTTCGTGCCACCGAGGTAGACGCCCACCTCGCAGGCGCTCGTCATCGTCAAGTCAGCCAGAATGTGGTGATCGCCGGTGAACTGCGTCGAATACTGATTCGTGCACGTCGACCGAGGGGCCCAGAGGGTCGAAGTGGCGGGGTTCTCGTCGTTCCAGAGGCGGACCCGGTAGTTGCTGCCGTCAATCGTCCAAGAGCCCGGCGTTGTGTCAACGGTCGAGGTGGCGTCGTGCCATGTCAGGCACGCGAAGCCAGCCATCGTGTCATTGACGCCGTTCTCGTCCTCCCATGCGACCCCGGACGACAGGTCCTGAGCCATGCAGGTATGCCTGGTCGTGGTGCTCGCGAGGCCGAAGGTCGGGATCGGACACGAGTAAACCGCGCCGCTAATGAGCGTGCAGCCGGTCACCTCGACGCCGCCGGCGTGCAAGAATGTCGTCCCGTCGCCCTCCCCCTGAATCGTCAGCGGTGAGCCGGAGGTGCAGGACTTCGACCAGACCGGGCGCTGAGCGCCGAAGCTGTCGCCGTCGATGAGAATCCGATCCCCACAGTTCGCGAGCGTGTAGGCCGTTGAGAGCGTCCGCTTCGCGCACGTCGAGCCGATGCTGCACCCGCTGCAGGGCGCATCAGCCAGCCCGTCGCAGTTAACGTCGTGCCCGTCGTTGCGGACGTAGATATCCGCAGCGATTGCAGGCCAGGCGAAGGGCAGCAGCAGAAGTGCCAGCCAGATGCGAGCTCTCCGGATCATCGGGCCTCCGTATCCCAGCGGAGCGTGTAGCCCGCGCCGTCGATATCGATCCAAGGGAAGGTGTTGCCGCTATCGACCATCTGGATCTTCACGGGCCAGCCCGCCGTCGTGGCTGCTGGGAGGTTCGTCGTGCAGGTGCCGATGCTGGTGCCGTTTACGAAGAACTCGACATCTGGAACAGAAGCGTCGTAGTTGAACCGAAGGGAGGCGATGCCAACGGCCGAGACGGCGCTCGTTACGAGCGTGCTTGTGCTCGCGTCCCTGCACTCGCCCTGCCAGTTCCCGGACCCGTCGAGTGAGAAGTAGATCCCGCTCGACGGCTCGCTGTTCGACCCGTTGCTCGTCGTGTATCCGGCTCGTACTTGGACGCTTCCGACGGCGGCAAGGCGGATGCTCGCCATGAACTCGTACTCGTCCACGTCCTCGAGCTTCAAAAGCGCCACGTCATCAGCAAAGATCGCGGCTCCCTGGTTCGCTGGGCACTCCAGACGCCAGACGCCGGGAGCTCCGCTAGGCGGAGAGGTGTTTCTGTCGAACATGCAGCCGATGATCGACTCGCGATACCAC
>JAZBPO010000027.1:0-6125 GCA_036351675.1 Pseudomonadales bacterium | reverse complement strand
GGGCGAGGACCAGGCCGAGCGCGGCGTCCACCTCCATGTCGAAGCGTGCGCCGAAGGCGGAGACGCGATCCTCACGGCGCGCGAGCCAGCCGTCGAGGCCGTCCAGCGCCAGGGCGGTCAGGGCCACGGCGATCAGCGCCCAGCCGGAGGCGTCGGCGAAGAGCGGCGCGATCAGGGCGCTGCTCAGGCCCAGGCGGACGAGCGTGACCCCGTTGCACAGGCCCAGCGTCGCATGCGGATAGTCGCGCCGCAGCGCGATGACGGCGACGCCTGCGCCGGCGAGCTGCGCGGCGACGGCCGCGGCGATCGCCACGACGTCCGCGCCGGTCAGGCCCGACGCGAGGGCAGCCACCGCCGGCAGCGTGGCGAGGGCGAGGAGGGCGAGACGCGAGGAGGGCGCGAGCTGCGCAGCGGGCGCCGTCGCGGACGGCGAGCTGTCGGGGTGCAATGCTGGCATGAGGCTCGGTAGTGTAGCGCTCTGGCCGCATCGCAGCCCGGACCTCGGACCGGCGCCCCGGCCCTCGGACCGCATGACCTCCGGCACGACCCTGCGGCGGGCAGCGAAGGATCGGGCGTCGGGTCCCGCGCGCAGCATGACGATCGAACCGGGGCGCTGCCCATGAGGTCGCCTGCGGCGCCGCTCGGTCCAGGCGCGCTCGGCGATCTCGTCGCCCCGCTGCTCCTGCTGTTCCTGGCCCCCGTTCTCCTGATCGCCCTCGACGCCGGTGCCTGACACGGCGCTGCGCCCCGCTGCCCGGAGCCACGCCGTGCCGCCGCCAGTGCGACGGCGCCGGTCCGGCTGCAATGCCGGACGCGGGCCCGCGACGGCGACGCCCGATCTGGCAGACTGCGTCGCCTCGCTACCGGAGCCGCCATGGACCTGATCGTCTTCGACCTCGACGGGACGCTGCTCGACGCCTCGTCGCGCATCTCGGACTTCACGCGGGAGACCCTCGGTCTGCTCGCAGAGCGCGACGTGCTCTACACGGTGGCGACGGGCCGGGCGCTGCACGCTGCGCGGGACATCCTCGACGGCCACGGCTTCCGCCTGCCGCAGGCGTTCAAGAACGGCGTGCTGATCTGGCATCCGGAAACGCGCGCGTACAGCCGCCACGCCTTCCTGACCGACGGCGAGATCCGACACATCGTCGAGGCGGTGCTGCAGCAGGGCGTGACGCCCTTCCTGTCCACGCTCGAGCCCGGGGGTGTCCACGGGATCTATCACACGCCGCTGCGATCGGCCGTGGAACGGGATCTCGCCGCGGAGTTCGCCTCGCGGATCGACGTGGCGCTGCGTCCGGCCGCCGAGCTGCCGGCGGACGCGGAGATCACCAGCATCAGCGCGCTCGGCCCTGCGCGGGCCATCGAGGCCGTGCAAGCGCTGGTGGCGGACGAGCCGGACCTGATCGCCTACGCCGGTCCGGCGCTCGAGGGGCAGGGGCTGATGTGGATGGACATCCACCACGTCGACGGCAGCAAGGGCGGCGCGGTCCAGGTGCTCAAGCAGGAGCTCGGCGTCAGTCGCGTGGTCTGCTTCGGCGACAGTGACAACGACCTCAGCATGTTCGCCGTCGCCGACGAGGCCTACGCGCCGGCCAACGCGCGGCCCGAGGTCCGCGCGGCTGCCGCTGCGGTCATCGGCCATCACGACGAGGACGGCATCGCGCGCTTCCTGCGCGAGCGCTTCGACCTCTGAAGCAGGTCAGGGCGTCCTTCCGCCGAGCACCACGGCCCCGCGTTCGGAGCGCGTGGAGGGGCCGAGCGCGCTGAGCTCCTCGCAGGCGTGATGCTGCACCAGCACCGCATGCCCGACCCCGCGGCGGCGCAGGGCATCACGGACGCGCTCGAGGGAGCGGAAGTGGACGAAGTCGCCGGTCAGGTCGCGGAGCGGGCGCGGACCCGCTTCGCTCTCGGGGTCGAGCTCGACGACGTAACCGCGGCACGCGGACGTCCTCACCCGGGCGTGGGACGCGCGCTGTTCCGGGCGGAGCAGGGTGAGCAGGGACATGAGACCTCCTGGGAGCGGTGTGCGCGTGACGGGCACCTGCCTGGACAAAAGCTGGACGACAGCCTAAGCCATCCCTTCGGTTCCGAGCAATTTATATGGACGAAGTCTGGACAACCGTCCCGGAAGGTGCCACGGTTCGCCGGTCGCCAGCGGGCGGCAGCACGGGCAGTCACTCATCCTCGGGCTTCCCATGACCACCGCCATCGCCTTTCTCCTCGCTGCCACCTTCGTCATCTCCGTCGGCGGCCTCGCGCTGCTCATCTGGGCGCTCGCGAACGACCAGTTCACGCTCGGTGAAGGCGCTTCGCGCACGATCTTCGCGGACGGCGAGGTCGGGCGGATCGAGGACCCGGGCCTGACCGGCAGCGACCGCGCCGAAATGCAGCGCGCGCGAACGGACGACGCGGTGACGGAGCCGGGCGAGGGCGAGGAATCCGCCAGCTACCATCGTGATCTCGCGGCGCGCCGCGAGGCGGACGCGTCGACCCGGACGCCGGTGCTCTGGTGGCTGCTGTCCTCGCTGTTCTGGCTGGCGCTCGCCTCGCTCCTCGGCGTCGTCGCGTCGGTGAAGCTCCATCTTCCGGAGTGGCTGGTGCAGGACGCGGCGCTCACCTTCGGACGCGTCCGGCCGGCCCATCTCAACGCGGCCGCCTACGGCTGGTCGTCCATGGCCGGTGTCGCCGTCGGCCTCTGGATGATCCCGCGCCTGTTCAAGACGCCCCTGGTCGGCGGCAGCTGGGCCACGCTCGGCGCAGTGGTCTGGAATCTCGGCGTGTTCGCAGGCATCGCTGCGCTGCTCGCGGGCCAGAGCGACGGCATGGAATGGCTCGAGTTTCCCTGGCAGGTCGACGTGCTGCTCGTGGCGGGGGGCGCCTTCGCGGCAGTCCCGCTCATCCTGACGTTGATCCAGCGCCGCGTGCAGCATCTCTACGTCAGCGCCTGGTATCTCATCGGTGCGCTGATCTGGTTCCCCATGCTGTTCCTCACCGGGAACCTTCCGAACCTCTTCAGCGGCGTCGAGCAGTCCATGCTGAACTGGTGGTATGCGCACAACGTGCTCGGTCTCTGGCTCACGCCACTCGGCCTCGCCGCCGCCTACTACATGATCCCGAAGATCGTCGGCGCGCCGATCTACTCCTACGGGCTCTCGCTCATCGGGTTCTGGGCCCTCGCGCTGTTCTATTCCCAGGTGGGGCTCCATCACCTCATCGGCGGTCCCGTGCCGACCTGGGCCGTGACCCTGTCCATCGTCCACAGCGTGATGATGGTGATCCCGGTGCTCGCGGTGGCGGTGAATCACCACATGACCGTGGCGCGGCACTGGCGCCTGCTGCTCATCTCGCCGACGCTGCGCTTCGTGACCGTCGGCGCCATGCTCTACACCGCGGCCTCGGTACAGGGCTCGCTCGAGTCACTGCGCGCCGTGAACGCGGTGACGCACTTCACCCACTACACCGTCGCGCACGCGCATCTCGGCGCCTACGGCTTCTTCTCCTTCGTCATGTTCGGCAGCGTCTACTTCATCCTGCCGCGGGTGACCGGGCGCGAGTGGCCTTTCCCGCGGGCGATCTCCGCGCACTTCTGGCTCGTGTTCGGCGGCTTCGTCGTCTACTTCTGGCCGCTGACCATCGGCGGCTGGCTGCAGGGCCTGGCCATGCTCGACGCGGATCGCCCCTTCATGGACTCGGTAGTGCTGACCCAGCCCTGGCTCGTCGCGCGTTCCGTCGGCGGCACGCTCATGACCGCGGGTCATCTGGTCTTCGTCGTGCACACCGCGCTCGCCGTGGCCACGCGCAGCGGCACGAGGCGCGAGGGCGCGACCCTGTTCCGCCGTCTGGGAGACGCCACATGACTCGAGCCATCGGCATCCTCGCGGGCGCGGCCATGATCCTGCTCTTCGCGACGCTGATGATCGTCGTCATGCCGACGATCCAGCTGCAGGCGGGCCGCGAGATTCCCGAGGGCCTCGCGCCCTATTCGGAGGCAGCGGCCCGCGGTCGCGAGATCTACGTCGGCCTCGGTTGCGTCTACTGCCACAGCCAGCAGCCCCGCGATCCGTCCCTGGCGCCGGACGGCCTGCGTGGCTGGGGCCGCCCGTCCGTACCGGCCGACTATGTCCATGACTCGCCGCATCTGCTCGGGACCATGCGCACGGGGCCGGACCTGCTGAACATAGGCGCGCGCCAGCCGAGCGCCGACTGGCATCTCACGCATCTCTACAACCCGCGCGCGCTCATGTCCTGGAGCACCATGCCGAGCTATCCCTTCCTTTTCCGGGTGGTGCCGGAGCCCAACGCGGCGAGCGTCGTCGTCGACCTGCCGGAGAGCCACGCGCCCGCGAACGGGGTCGTGGTGGCGCGACAGGATGCCCTCGATCTCGTGCAGTACCTGCTCGAGCTGGACCGCACCTACCCCGTCGACGCGCTGCCGCGTGCGGACGCGGACGGGAGCGGGTCGTGACGCCGGACGAACGCCGGCGCCAGCGGAGCCAGTACCGGGAGCGTGACGAGCCGGACGAGCTGCGCAATCCGACGCCCTTGCCCCTGCTCGTGTTCGCCGTGCTCATGGTCGCCTGGGGCGTCTGGTACTACTTCGCCAACACCGGCTTCCCGGTCGCAGCCGGGGATCGGCGCACGCCGGTCGTGGAGCCGACCCTGGCCGACGTGGATGGCGCGCAGGTCTACGCCGCGAACTGCGTCGCCTGCCATCAGGCGAGCGGCCAGGGCGTCGCGGGTGTGTTCCCGCCGCTCGCGGCTTCGCGCTGGGTGCTCGGCAGCGAAGCGCGTCTCGTGCAGATCATGCTGCACGGTATCCAAGGCCCCATCGAGGTGCTCGGGACGACCTATCAGGGCGTCATGCCGGCCTTCGCGCGGCTCTCGGACGCCGAGCTCGCGGCCGTCACGAGCCACGTCCGCAGCAGCTGGGGCAACGATGCGGCGCCGATCGGCGTCGACGCCATCGGCGCGGGTCGGGGCCGCTTCCCGGAGCGTTCCGCCGCCTGGGGCGGCGAAGCGGAGCTGGACGAGGTCTTCGGCGATGACTGAGGCGAAGGCGTGACGACCGGCGCCGCGGCGCACGGGCCCGGGCCGCGGGATCTGCTCTTCGTCGACGGCATGTTCTGTGCCGCCTGTGCGGCCACCGTGGAGGCGCGACTCGCGCGTCTGCCCGGCGTGGAGAGCTGTGCCGTCGATCTCGGCGCCGGCGCGGCGGCGCTGCGCTGGGCGCCGGGCCGCGAAGACGCGGATGCGGTGCGCAGGCTCGTCGAGCGGCTCGGCTATCGTGTCCGCCGCGCCGACGAGGCAATGGAAGCGGGACCGTCGCCGAAGCGTGATCTCGAGCTGCGTCTCGCCGTCGCGCTCTTCTTCGGCATGTGGACCATGCTCCCGTCCATCGCGCTCTATCTCGACGCGGCCCCGAACGCGATCGTCGCGCACGGCCTCGCCTGGGCCGCCGGCATCGCGAGCCTGCCCGTGCTCCTGTGGAGCGGCGTGCCCTTCTATCGCATGGCGCTGCGCACGCTCTCCGCGGGCGCGCCGGGCATCGATGCGCTCGTGGCCATCGGCGTCGCCGGTGCCGTGCTGCTCTCGGCGCATGCGCTGGCGACGGGCGTCGCGGACGTCTTCTTCGAGGTGGCCGTCGCGCTGATCACCCTGCAGCTCGTTGCCCGGCTCGTCGATCTCGGCGTCGCGCGCGCGGGGCGCGAGGCCGTGGCCCGTCTGCTCGAGCTCGCGCCGCCGCGCGCCCAGCGCCTCGCGCCGGACGGCAGCAGTGCGCTCGTCCCCGTGGCCGAGATCGAAGCCGGTGAACTCGTGCGCGTCGAGGCCGGGGACACGCTCGCCGTCGATGGCGTCGTGGAGGCCGGTGATGCCGAAGTCGATCGCAGCCTGTTGAGCGGCGAGTCCACCTGCATCGCGGTGGGCGCGGGCGCAGTGCTCCATGCCGGCGAGGTCCTCGCCTCGGGCGCCGTCCGTCTCCGCGTCTCCGCCGGCGCCGGCGAGCGTCGCATCGATGCGCTCGGGCGCCGGGCCCGCGCGCTGCTGCTCGGCAAGGCGCCCTGGCAGGCGGGCGTGGACCGCCTCGCGCGACGCTTCCTCCTGCTTTCTGCCCTCGCGGCGGG
>JAZBPO010000026.1:0-4152 GCA_036351675.1 Pseudomonadales bacterium | reverse complement strand
CGCCAGGTCCCAGTCCCGCTCCGTCATCTTCGTCGCCATCGCCAACCCTCCCAAGGTCGGCGATCCATGAATCACACAGATCACGGCGCGGGAAGCTGCACTCCGATGCCCGAGTCAATTCGTCCACACGGCCTAACCCATCTGGACCCTGTCTCACCTTCATGAAGCTTTGGCGTCTGCCCCGCCAGTGAGCGTATCGGGCAGATCGTCGAAGCTTGCATAGTTCAGGTCGTAGAGTTTTGCGTAGAGGCCGCCCTGCGCCATCAGCGCTTCGTGGTCGCCCTCCTCGATCTTGCGGCCCTGCTGAAGCACCACGATCCGGTCGGCGTTGCGGATCGTCGCGAGCCGGTGGGCGATCACGAGGCCGGTGCGCCCCTCCAGCAGCCGCTCCAGCGCCTTCTGGATCTGGCGTTCGGTGTAGCTGTCGATGTTGGCCGTCGCCTCGTCGAGGACGAGGATCTTGGCGTCCACCACCAGCGCGCGAGCGAAGCTGAGAAGCTGGCGCTGGCCGAGGCTGAGGTTCGATCCCCGCTCCTCCAGCAGCGTCCCGTAGCCTTCCGGCATCGCCATGATGAAGTCGTGCGCGCCGACCGCCTTGGCCGCCGCGATCACGCCCTCCTCCGTCGCCCGGTCGGTGGCGTAGCGGATGTTGTCCATGATGGTGCCGGTGAAGAGGTAGGGCTCCTGCAGCACCATCGCGATGTGCTGCCCGAGGCTTTCCTGCGTCACCGTCCGCACGTCGCGGCCGCCGACCAGCACGGCGCCCTGTTGCACGTCGTAGAAGCGGTGGATGAGGGAGATGGAGCTCGACTTGCCCGAGCCCGTGGGGCCAACGAGGGCGACCCGCTCCCCCGATGCCACCTTGAAGCTCACGTCTCTCAGCACCGGGTTCGCCGGATCGTAGCCGAAGGTCACGCCGCGGAATTCGACCGAGCCGTCGTCGTCCGGCCCGAGCGGTACCGCGTCGGGCGCATCCG
Source organism: Pseudomonadales bacterium (assembly GCA_036351675.1). Classification (GTDB taxonomy): domain Bacteria; phylum Pseudomonadota; class Gammaproteobacteria; order Pseudomonadales; family Azotimanducaceae; genus JAZBPO01. The sequence continues at coordinate 3,175 of JAZBPO010000026.1, read as the reverse complement.
TCACGTCTACCGCGACGTCCAGCACCTCGGTCAGCCGGTGGCCCGAGGCCATCGCGCGCTGCATCACGGAATACTGCATGGTCAGCGAGCGGATCGGGTCGAAGAAGCGCTGGATGTAGAACAGGAAGGCGACGAGGATGCCGACCTCGATCCCTCCGGATGCCACCATCAGGCCGCCCGCGACCACGACGGTCGCCATCGCGATGCCGGTGAGGCTGTCGACGATGGGGATCATGATCTGCGCCAGTTGCGAGGCGCGCAGCTGCGCGCGGTAGGTGCGGTTGGCGAGCGTGGCGTAGAGTTCCGCGTTCAGGCTGTTGCGGCCCATCGCCTGCACCGCGCGCACGCCGTGGATCGCCTCGGCCAGCGCCCCGTTGGTCACCGAATTGGCCTCGTGCGCCGCGAGGAAGGCGGCCCGTGCCATGGCGAGCCAGCGGACCCGGACCACGAACAGCACCGGCAGGACCAGCAGGACGAGTGCGGCGAGATGCCAGTCGAGCCAGAGCATCACGGCCACGATGCCGACCAGCAGGGCGATGTCGCCCACCGACTGCACCGAGGTCTCAAGGAATTCCTGCATCGAGTTCACGTCGCCCTGCAGCCGCGACATCAGGCGCCCGACCTCGGTCTTGTCCATGAAGGACAGCGAGACGCGCTGGAGATGGGCGAACATACGGCGGCGGATGTCGAAGAGGACATGCTCGGCCACCTGCGCCGCGATCCGTTCCTGCGCCAGCGACGCCCTGTAGTTCACGAAAATGGTGACGCCGAACAGCACGGTGATGACGGGCAGCAGCCAGAGCGGCGCACCCGGCACCATGCCCTCGTCGATCGCAAAGCGGATCAGCAGGGGAATGGCGAGTTGCGAGAGCGTGAAGACGAGAACGGCCGCGACGGCGAGCCAGACCCGGCGCCGGTAGGGCGCCACGAAATCCCAGATGCGCCGCACCACGCGCCCGTCATAGGCCCGGCCGAAGATCTCCTCCTCGATCCGCGTCGAGCCGACGACCGCCCGCATCCGGGGCCTGCCGTCGTCATGGGGGTCGCGCGGCTCGGCGGTGTGCTCGAGGCTCATTCCGGCTCCTCCGACGCGGTTTCCGTGGCGTCACGCCGTGTCTGAAGCTCGTGGAGCGCGCGGTAGCGGCCGCCGAGTGCGAGAAGTTCGTCATGGGTGCCGCGCTCGACGATGCGGCCACCCTCCAGAAACAGGATCATGTCGGCGTGCCTGAGGCTCGCCAGCCGGTGCGCCACGATCAGGGTCACGCGGTCCTTGGCATAGTGCCTGAGCGACGTGCGGATGCGGCTCTCGGTGCCGGCGTCGATGGCGGCGGTGGAGTCGTCGAAGATCAGGACTGCCGGCTCCATCATCAGCGTCCGGGCGATGGACAGCCGCTGCCGCTGCCCGCCCGAGAGCGACACGCCCCGCTCGCCCACCACGGTGCCGTATTGCTGCGGCAGGCCGAGCACGTAGTCGTGCAGCTGCGCGGCCTCCGCGACGCGATGAATGCTCCGGTCCTCGGCAAAAGGGGCGGCATAGGCGACATTGTTCTCGATCGTCGTGGTGAACAGGAAGGCATCCTGCTGCACGATCGCCACCGCCTGCCGGACGGAGGAGAGCGTCACGTCGCGCAGGTCCTGACCGTCGACGGTGATGCTGCCGGCGGTCACGTCGTAGAACCGCGGCAGCAGGTGCATCAGCGTCGTCTTGCCGGCACCCGGCGCGCCGAGGATGCCGATGGTCTGGCCGCGCCGCGCCTCGAAGGAGATGTCCGAGACCGCGGGGCGCCGGTCGTCGCCGGGATAGGCGAAGCCGACATTCTCGAGGCGCAGCGTGCCTTCAGTGATCCGAAGGTCCTTCGCGCCCTCCGCGTCGGCGATCTCGATGGGCATGTCGAGAAGCTGGAACAGGCGCGCCCCGCAGGTCGAGGCGCGCGCATAGGCGTTCACCATGAGGCCGAGCTGGCGGACCGGCATCTGCAGGATCGTCATGAAGGTCAGGAAGGTGGCGAGCGTGCCCACGGTGATGTCGCCGGTCGCCACCTGCCGCCCGCCATGGAGCAGCACGAGGCCCATGGCGCCGAAATAGGCCAGGGTCATCGCCGAGGTGCTGCGCACCCGAAGGTCGATGCGCTCATGGCTGTAGCGCAGTGCCTCCGCCGAGGCGCGGTCGAACTTCGCCATCTCGTGCGCCGACGCGGCGAAGGCCCGCACCACGCGCGTGCCGGCGAGGTTTTCCTCCATGACCTGGCTCAGCAGACCGAGCTTCTCCTGCAGGATCAGCCAGGTCCGCCGCAGCGTCAGCTGCATGACAGAGCTGCGCCAGGCCGCGAACGGCACGAAGGAGAGGGCGAGCAGGCCGAGCACGAGATCGGTGGAAAGCAGGAGCCAGGCACCCGTTCCGATCAGCAGCGCGAGCAGGAGCGTGCGCACGAGCGCAGTGGAGAAGTACATGCGTACGCCCTCGAGGTCGAGCATGCCCACGGTGATCAGATCGCCCGAATGCGCGCGGTCGTGGAACGAGAAGGGCAGCCGCTGTACCTTGTCGTAGATCGCGTTGCGCAGGTCCTGCGCGAGCGCGTGGCCGACCGACTCGCCCGAATAGTTCTGCACGAGCGTGAACAGCCCGCGCAGCACGCTCGCCCCGAGCAGGGTCAGCGCAATCAGCACGAGCGCAAGGATGTCGAGCTCTCCGTCTACCATGGAGAGCGACTCGTCGACGGCCCGGCCGAGGATGACCGGGACGGCCAGCTGCATCAGAACCGCCGGGACCGTCGCGCCGAAGGCCAGCGCGACGCGGCCGGGATACCTCAAGCACATCAGAGTAATGCGCGCGACGGCACCCACGCCCTGCCGCGTATCGACACGCGCCGTCCTGCGGAATGTGCGCCCCGCGGAACTGGGTGGATTGCCTGCCCGTGTCATGCCGTCCGTACCGCGGACCCGCGCCGCGGCCTCCTGATGCGCCGCGCGGCCGCCTGTCGTGCCGGGCGCCTCCTGATGGGAGAGATCACTTCCTTGCTACACGCTTGGGCGGGCAGGTGGAAGAGCCGCCGGAGCGGGAGACGGAGGGCCGCCTGGCGGCGTAGGCCGAGCATGTCGAAGCCGGCTCCTGCACGGCGATGTCGCGCGCTTGCGTGACGCGATGGGGCGGTAGGGTTCTAGGAACGCTCGGTCG
>JAZBPO010000025.1:0-2725 GCA_036351675.1 Pseudomonadales bacterium | reverse complement strand
GGTCGGTCATCGTGGTCGGCCCGACGCTGAAGCTGCACCAGTGCGGTCTGCCGAAGAAGATGGCGCTCGAGCTGTTCAAGCCGTTCATCTTCGGCAAGCTCGAGGCGCGAGGTCTCGCGACCACCATCAAGGCTGCTAAGAAGATGGTCGAGCGCGAGACGCCCGAGGTCTGGGACATCCTCGCCGAGGTCATCCGTGAACATCCGGTGCTGCTGAACCGGGCGCCGACGCTGCACCGCCTCGGCATCCAGGCCTTCGAGCCGACCCTCATCGAAGGCAAGGCGATCCAGCTCCACCCGCTCGTCTGCGCCGCCTACAACGCGGACTTCGACGGCGACCAGATGGCCGTGCACGTGCCGCTCACGCTCGAAGCCCAGCTCGAGTCGCGCGCACTCATGATGTCGACGAACAACATCCTGTCGCCGGCGTCGGGCGAGCCGATCATCGTCCCCTCCCAGGACGTGGTCCTCGGCCTCTACTACATGACGCGCGACGCGGTGAATGCGCGCGGTGAAGGCATGGCTTTCGCCGACGTGCAGGAAGTGCACCGGGCCTACCGTAGCGGCCGAGTCGAGCTTCACGCTCGCGTCAAGGTGCGCATGGTCGAGCACGTCGCCGACGACGACGGCAACGTCACGGAGCAGCGCAGCCTCGTGGACACGACGGTGGGGCGGGCGCTGTTCTACCAGATCGTGCCCAGGCAGCTGCCCTTCGACATGGTCAACCGTCCCATGACCAAGAAGGCCATCTCGGGTCTGCTCAACGCCTGCTACCGGATCTGCGGCTTGAAGGATACGGTCATCTTCGCCGACCAGCTCATGTACACGGGCTTCGAGTACTCGACCAAGTCCGGCTGCTCGATCGGCGTCAACGACTTCGAGATCCCCGCGGAGAAGAAGACCATCGTCGGCGACGCGGAAGCGGAGGTGAAGGAGATCGAGCAGCAGTACGCTTCCGGTCTCGTCACGCAGGGCGAGAAGTACAACAAGGTCATCGACATCTGGTCCCGCGCCAACGACCAGGTCGCCAAGGCCATGATGAGCGGCCTGTCCAAGGAGCGCGTGCGAGCCGCGGACGGCGAGGAGGTCGATCAGGACTCCTTCAACTCCGTCTACATGTACGCCGATTCCGGTGCCCGCGGTTCCCCCGCACAGATCCGACAGCTCGCCGGCATGCGTGGTCTCATGGCCCGGCCGGACGGCTCGATCATCGAGACCGCCATCACGGCCAATTTCCGTGAAGGCCTTTCGGTGAACCAGTACTTCATCTCGACCCACGGGGCGCGCAAGGGTCTCGCGGACACGGCTCTGAAGACCGCGAACTCCGGTTACCTGACGCGCCGTCTCGTCGACGTCGCCCAGGACCTGGTCGTGACCGAGGTCGACTGCGGTACCCAGAACGGCCTGAAGATGGCCGCGCTCATCGAGGGCGGTGACGTCGTCGAGCCGCTCGCGAATCGCGTACTCGGCCGGGTCGTGGCGACCGACGTGCTCAGCGCGGACGAGTCCGAGGTCGTGATCGAGGCAGGCACCATGCTCGATGAGGCCTGGGTCGACCGGCTCGACGAACTCGGTGTCGACGAGATCATCGTGCGCTCGCCCATCACCTGCAACACGCGCTACGGCGTCTGCGCGACCTGCTACGGTCGTGATCTCGCGCGGGGCCACCAGGTCAACGTCGGCGAGGCCGTCGGCGTGATCGCGGCCCAGTCCATCGGCGAGCCCGGCACGCAGCTCACCATGCGGACCTTCCACATCGGTGGTGCCGCCTCGCGTGCCACGGCCGTGGACAGCATCCAGGTCAAGCACGGCGGCAGCATCCGTCTGCACAACCTGAAGACCGTGGCCCGCGAGACCGGCGAGCTGGTCGCCGTGTCCCGTTCGGGTGAGGTCGGCGTCGTCGACGAGCACCACCGCGAGCGCGAGCGCTACAAGCTCCCCTACGGTGCCGTGCTGTCGGTGGGCGAGAACGACGACGTCGAGGCTGGCCAGATCATCGCCAACTGGGACCCGCACACGCACCCGATCATCACCGAGTCCGCGGGCAAGGTGACCTTCGAGGACATGGAGGAGAACGTCTCGGTCAACCGCAAGACCGACGAGCTCACGGGTCTGACGAACATCGAGATCATCGATCCGAAGGATCGCCCGTCCGCCGGCAAGGACCTGCGTCCGACCGTGCGTCTCAACGATGCGGACGGCGAGCTCGTCGCGCACGTGCCGCTGCCGGCGAGCGCCATCCTCTCCATCGAGGACGGACAGCAGATCGGCGTCGGTGACGTCGTCGCCCGGGTGCCCCAGGAAGGCTCGAAGACGCGTGACATCACCGGCGGTCTGCCCCGAGTCGCCGATCTGTTCGAGGCGCGCAAGCCGAAGGAGCCGGCGATCCTCGCCGAGGCCTCCGGTCTCGTCAGCTTCGGCAAGGAGACCAAGGGCAAGCGCCGTCTCGTGATCACGCCGGAAGGCGGCGACCCCGTCGAGACGCTGATTCCCAAATGGCGGAACATCGGCGTGTTCGAGGGCGAGACCGTGGAGCGCGGCGAGGTGGTCTGCGACGGACCGCTCTCGCCGCACGACATCCTGCGTCTGAAGGGCGTCGACGAACTCGCGGACTACATCGTCAACGAGATCCAGGAGGTCTATCGCCTGCAGGGCGTGAAGATCAACGACAAGCACATCGAGGTCATCGTGCGGCAGATGCTGCGCAAGGCCGACGTGACGGATCC
>JAZBPO010000024.1:0-2405 GCA_036351675.1 Pseudomonadales bacterium | reverse complement strand
GCGCTTCGACCTCGACCCCGGGCAGCAGATGACGATTCACCGCGAGGCGCGCGATCTCGTCCTCGGCCAGGCGGATGCGCAGCGGAACGGGTTCGAAGGGTCGGCGCCGCTGGCCGAGCCGTTCGAGGAAACTCGCGCGTTCGTCGTCCGTGAGCGCGATCAGCGAGTCGATCACGTCGAGCGTGGCGTCCATGTCCTCGACGCGCTCCTTCACGAGCGTGAGCGAGAACACCGCCAGGTTGCCGGCGAGCAGTTCACCGGTGCGGTCGAAGATCATGCCGCGGATGGGAGCGACGGGCTGCACCTGGATCCGGTTGTCATCGCTCTGGGTGGCGTGCTTCTCGTACTCGAGCAGCTGCAGCTGATACATGCGCAGCGCGAGCACGCCCGTCGCGAGTGCGAGCAGCACCCACAGGGTCAGCACCCGGGACGTGAAGGTCCTCGCCTCGTGGGCATGGTCCCTGAGCGTCAGCGTGTCGGCCATCGTCGAGCTGAGGCTCCCCTCGCATCAACGGTGATAGGGATGGCCTGAAAGCATCGTCCAGGCCCGATAGATCTGCTCTGCGACCACCACGCGCACCAGTGCGTGCGGAAGCGTGAGGGGCGACAACGACCAGAGCGACTCCACGTCGTCGAGGAGCGCCGGAGCGATGCCGTCGGCTCCGCCCACGAGCAGCGCCACGTCTCGCCCCTCCATGCGCCAGTCTTCCATGCGCGCGGAGAGCTGCTCCGTGGAGAGCATGCGCCCCCGTACCTCGAGCGCGATCATGCGAGCACCCGCCGCCGCCTGACGCAGACGCTCCGCCTCCTCGGCTCGCCAGCGCTCCTCGCCGCCAGCACCTCGGCGATCCGCGGCGGCGACCTCGACGAGATCGAGCCGGTTCTCGCGAGGCAGGCGTCTGGCGTACTCCTCGACGCCGGCGCTCACCCAGTTCGGGACCCGGGTCCCGACCGCGCACAGTCTGATGCGCACCCTGCCTCCGCGCGTCCCTCGATGCCGGCGCCCGGAGACCGGTCCGATCAGTTGGCGCCGGCCCTCGCAGCCAGACCGAGATCGGTGCCCGCGGGCAGCTTCCACAATCGTTCCAGATCGTAGAAGCCCCTCGCCTCGGCCTGCATCACGTGGACGACGACGTCGCCCAGGTCCACCAGAACCCACTCGCAGCCGTCGGCGCCCTCGATGCCGATCGGACGCGTGTTTCGTGCCTTCGCCTGCTCGGTCACGTTGTCCACGAGCGCCTTGACGTGACGATTGGAGGTGCCGGAAGCGATCACCATCCAGTCGGTGACGCTGCTGGCCCCAGAAACGTCGAGGGCCAGGATGTCCTGGCCCTTCACGTCGTCCAAAGCTTCGACTACCAGATCACGCAGGGTATCGGGCGTCATGCATTCTCCGCGGTTGCCGCTCGATGATCAGGCCCGGGACAGACCGTACAGGCCTTCGCGTCGAATATATGCCCACACGGACGGCGACAGCAAACCATCCAGAGCGCCCTCGAGCAGGCCGTCGCCGAGGCCCTGCGCAACGATCTCGCCGAGCCGTTCGCGCACGCGCGTCGCACTGATCTCGACCGGGTGCTGCCCCACGCACCACAGCCGCCCGGCGGGGGGCCGGCGCAGCGCGGCCGGTGTCTCGACGCGCCGCGCAGCGATCAGCTCCGCGACCGCGCCCTGCACGGGCAGCGGATGTCCCGGCCGCTCCAGCACGAGCAGGTGCGCCGCGTCGACGAGATCGCGCCACCGGTGCCAGCGCTCCAGCCCCGCGAGCGCATCACTACCGAGCACCCAGCCGAGCGCCGCCTCCGGACCGAGCAGCGCGCGCAGCGCGGCGAGCGTGTCGACGCTGAAGGACGGCCCCTCCCGCTGGAGTTCGATCGGATCGATGCACAGCGCGGCGCCGGCACCGCGCGCCTCCGCGAAGGCGAGTTCGAGCATGCGCAGGCGTTGCGCCGGCGTGGCGCCCGGTCGGCCGCGATGGGGTGGCAGCGCTGCCGGGATGACGCGCAGCTCGTCGCAGCCGCTGCGCTCGAGCACGTCGAGGGCAGCGCCGACGTGACCGAGGTGGACCGGATCGAAGGTGCCGCCGTAGCAGGCCACGAAGGGCCGGCGCGCGGCGCCGGCGAGGCTCACGAGCGGACCTGGCCGTCCCCGAAGACCACGTACTTGAGCGTCGTGAGTCCCTCGAGGCCCACGGGGCCGCGCGCGTGCAGCTTGTCGGTGGAGATCCCGATCTCGGCCCCGAGGCCGAACTCGAAACCATCGGCGAAGCGCGGCGAGGCATTGACCATCACGGTGGCCGAATCCACTTCGGCGAGAAAACGCCGCGCCGCGGCCCAGTCGGCGGTGACGATCGCATCGGTGTGCGCGGAGCCATAGCGATTGACATGGGCGATGGCCGCGTCGAG
>JAZBPO010000023.1:0-3481 GCA_036351675.1 Pseudomonadales bacterium | reverse complement strand
TCCCGCTCGACGCTGACCATGCGCGTGCGCTCGGTCGGATCTGCGCGGAGCGCGACCAGGGTCTCGCCCCGCGCGTGCGCGTGACGATGGTGGTGGACCTCGCCGCGATCGCGCGCCTCGCCCCCTTCCTCGACGCGCACCTCGTCGTGACTGCATCCGCACACCGTGCACATCAGGTCACCTCCAGTTCCCTGAGTTTCATCTCCTCGCCCCCTTCGACGATGAGCTGCGAGCCGCCGCAAAGGGGACAGACCTCGCCACGCGCCGGAACGGCGACGACAGTCGAGCAGGCCATGCACCAGGCGCGACCCGGGATCTCCCGCACCTCGAGCCTGGCGTCGTTCGCACGCGTGCCCCGCACCGTCACCTCGAAGGCGAACGCGAGGGCGCGGGGATCGACGTGGCCGAGGGCCCCGATCTCGACGATCACGCGCCGGACACGGTCGAAGCCCTGGCGCCGGGCTTCGTCCTCGATGAGGTCCACCAGGCCCTGGCACAACGCCATCTCGTGCATGGGTGCTCTCGAGCGATCGGGCCGCCGCAGGAGCGACCGCTCCATCGGCCTTCCGTCGTGGAAGGGTGCGGCCAGGAGGATCGGGGCCCCTTGATCGCGATCAAGGGCGGTGTGGTTGGCCCTGCGACGGGCCTTCGATGAAGTGACTGGTGAGCGCGGACTCCCGGCCTCGCGCTCGGCGGGCTGCTATCGCAGTCGCCTCGCGACCCAGACCAGGGCGGGTACGGCGATCAGCGCAGCGGCGAGGAAGAAGGAGGCGTGCGCGAGCGGATGTGCCAGCAGGCCGACCTCGGCGTGGCCTCCGTGGGCGAGCGCCAGTCCGGGCGCGCAGAGCGCCGGCGTGACGGCGGTCAGGATGGCGCGACGCGGCGTCGGACTCTTTCGTCCCCTCATGGATCTCCCCGGCGAATGGCGGTGGCTCGTGCGCCACGTGGGTAGAGGAGTATGTCCGGGCGACCTGCCGATCCGGCATGACGCGCGTCAACGGAGTGCCGGATCGACCCGGGAATCTGGTCGGACACGGAACTGTCTCGGATGGCTCCGGCCGCGCTAGGCTTCCGGACGCAAGGGTCGCGGGAGGGACTCATGGGCCGCGTACAGGACAAGGTCTGCATCGTCACCGGCGCGGCGCAGGGCCTCGGCGCCGCCGACGCGCGCCTGCTCGTGGCCGAGGGCGCGCGCGTCGTGCTCACGGACGTGAACGCCGACGGCGGCGCCGCGCTCGCCGAGGAACTCGGCGATGCGGCGAGCTTCATCGCCCAGGACGTGAGCGACGAGGCGAGCTGGCCCGCGCTCGTCGAGCAGGTGACCGCGGAGCACGGCCGCCTCGACGTGCTCGTGAACAACGCCGGCATCGCACCGATCGGCACCGTGGAGAGCACGGACACCGCGACCTGGCGCCGAACGCTCGCGATCCATCTCGACGCCACCTACTTCGGCTGCCACTACGCGCTCAACGCGATGAAGGCGTCCGGCGGCGGTTCCATCGTCAACATGTCGTCGACGGCAGCGCTCGTCGGCATTCCCGCCTACTTCGCCTACTCCGCGGCGAAGGGCGGCATCCGCGCCCTCACGAAGTCCGTGGCCATCCACTGCCGCGCCGAGCAGAACGGCATCCGCTGCAACTCCGTGCACCCCGGGAGCATCTCCACGCCCATGGTCCACGGCGCCTTCCGGGATCTCATGGGCGTCGACGTCTCGGGAGAGGAGACACGCCTGAAGTACGGCATCGGCGAGCCGGTGGACGTCGCGTACATGGTGCTCTATCTCGCCTCGGACGAGTCGAAGCACGTCACCGGCGCGGAGATGGTCGTGGACAACGGCGACACCGTGGTCTGAGTCCGGCGCGGGCGGACGCACGGCCACCGAACGCGCCCGCCGCTTCGTGGAGCGATGGATCCATCTGAGATACTGGGCGCAGTGCGCCGACCGGGCGCCCGCAGTCGGATTGCCTTCATGACCGATCAGCACGCGCAGCACCGGACCGCCGGGGTCGCGCGGTGGGCCGCGCCGCGCCTCGGCATGAGCGCCCTGCTCGCCCTCTGCCTCGCGGCCTGCGCCCCGGGCGGCGACCCCGGACATCTCGCCATCGCCGGCCCCTTCGAGTTCACGAGTCAGGAACCGGGCCGCGACGGTTACCTGTTCACACGCATGCAGGTCGCCGAGACGCTGGTGGACATCGCCGAGGACGGACGACTGATACCCGGACTCGCCCGCGCCTGGCAGGCCACGGAGGACGGCCGCAGCTGGCGCTTCGAACTTCGCGGCGGCGTACGTTTCCACGACGGCACGATCCTCGACGCGGAAGCCGCGGCGAAGGCCCTGACCATCGCCCGGACACGCTCCGTCGTGCTCCGCAACGCGCCCCTCGCTGCCGTCACCGCGGAGGACGCGGACACGCTGCGCATCGATCTGACCCGCCCGTTCGCGCTGCTCCCGGCAGCGCTCACGCACTTCAGCACGCTGATCGCCGCACCTGCGTCCTATCGGGCCGACGGCTACGTCGAAAGCCTGCTCGGCACGGGCCCCTACCGCATCGCGGAGATCGATCCTCCGCACCGGCTCGTGGTCGAACGCTTCCCCGACTATCGGGAACCGGCGCCGTCCATCCGTCGCGCGAGCTACCTCACCGGCCATCGCGCCGAGAGCCGGACCCTGCAGGTCCTGAGCGGGCAGACGGACCTCGTCTACACGCTCGACCCCTCGAGCCTCGACCCGCTCCGGCGCAGCCCCGGCGTGTCGGTCCACGAGCGCCTGATCCCGCGCACGCTCCAGCTCAAGCTGAATGCCGGCCATCCCTTCCTCGACGACGTCCGGGCGCGCCGGGCGCTGAGCCTCGCCCTCGACCGGGGCGGCCTCGCCGAGCGCGTCCTGCGCACGCCGGGAACCGAGGCGGAGCAGCTCCTGCCGCCCATGTTCGAGGCCTGGCATCTGCCGGACGCGCGAGCCGTGCAACAGGATCTGCCGACGGCCCGCGGCCTGCTCGCGGAGCTGGGCTGGCGGCGCGGCGCGGACGGCGTACTGGTCCGCGACGGCAGGCGCTTCGAGCTCGAGCTCATGACCTACGCGGACCGGCCCGAACTGGTCGTGCTGGCGACGGCGATCCAGGCGCAGTGGCGCGCGGTTGGCGTGGACGCACGCATCGCAGTGGAGAATTCGGGCTCCATCCCGCTCGGGCACGCCAACGGAACCCTCGAGACGGCCCTCATGGCGCGCAACTACGGCACCATCGGCGACCCCCTAGGGATCGTCCGGGCAGACTTCGGCGGCGACGGGGGTGGCGACTGGGGCGCCATGAACTGGGACAACACGGCGATCCTGCCGCAGCTCGCGGCCCTCGAGACGGAGACCGATCCAGCGCGCCGGCGCGCGCACGCGCGCGCCGTCTCACGCGTGCTCCGCGACGAGCTGCCGGTGATCCCCGTGCTCTACTACGTGCAGCACACGGCGGTGGCCGAGCGCGTGCGC
>JAZBPO010000022.1:0-3600 GCA_036351675.1 Pseudomonadales bacterium | reverse complement strand
CCCCGGGCTCGGCGTCCCAGACGATGACCGCCTCGAGTTGATAGGCGGCGCCTGAATCCCCCCGAACCTCGTCCGTCTCGACCGAATCAACTCGCGATGCGAGTTCCTCGTACGAGAGCTGACGGTATCGCTCGAGGAAGTCGGCGAGGATCGACTTGGCCTCCGTCTTGTTCATCGGCGTCGCCTTGACCGCGAAGCATAACTCGCGGGGCGCACGAGAATGGCCCCGGCACGGCGCCGAGGCCTTGGTCATTCATCTCCAGATTCCAGCCAGCCGCGTGACACGGCGGCGTTTTTTCACAGCCCGTACAGCGGACGCAGCTTGCCCTCCAGGTGGCGCATCAGCGGCTCGGGCGACAGCGGCTCGCCCGTCACGTGCTCGCACAGCTCGGCCGCCTTGTACCGCCGGCCGTGGGCGTGGATGTTCTCGTTGAGCCAACGCTTGAGGGCGCCGAACTCGCCGGCCTTGAACTGCTCGTACAGATCCGGCATGTCCGCGAGCGCCTTCTCGAAGAACTGGGCCGCGTACAGATTGCCAAGCGTGTACGTGGGGAAGTACCCCATCGCCGTCATCGACCAGTGGATGTCCTGCAGGCAGCCCTTGGCGTCGTTTGGCACGTCGAGCCCGAGGTACTTCTTGTACCGGATGTTCCACGCTTCCGAAATGTCCTTCACCTGCATCCGGCCGGCCAGCAGCTCGCGCTCCAGCTCGAAGCGGATGAGCGGGTGCATGTTGTACGTCGCCTCGTCCGCCTCCACGCGGATGAAGTCCGGCTTGACGATGTTGACCGCGCCGTACACGTCGTCAAGCGAGAGCGCATCCGCCGCGTTGCCGAAGAACTCCCCGAGCTTCGGGTAGCACCACTCCCAGAACGCGCGGCTGCGGCCCACCTGGTTCTCCCACATCCGAGACTGGCTCTCGTGGATGCCCAGGCTCACCGAGTCGCCCATCGGGGTGCCGATGTGCTCTGCCAGCAGGCCCTGCTCGTAGATGCCGTGGCCCGACTCGTGCATCGTCGAGCCCAGCGCATCGTTCACGTTGTTCTCGTGGAAGCGCGTGGTGAGGCGGACGTCATTGCAATGCGTGCCCGAGCAGAACGGGTGCGTCGCGAGGTCAAGCCGGCCGCGCTCGTAGTCGAAGCCGATCGACGCGGAGACGAACTCCACGAACTTGCGCTGCTGGTCAATCGGCAGGGCGAGCTCATTGAACACGTTGGACGGCTTGGTCGAGCCGCCCATGAGCTCGTCGATGAAGCTCGCCAGCCGGTCGCGCAGCGGGCCGAAGACCTCGGCCACCTGCTCGGCCGTGCAGCCGGGCTCGTAATCCTCGGCCAGGGCGTCCCACGGCTCGCCGCCGTCCGCCCATCCGTAGCACTCGGCCTTGCGGCGAAGGAGATCGACGATCTTCTCCAGCGTCGGACGGAAGTGCTCGAAGTTCTCGTTCTTCCTCGCCTCGGCCCACGTGTGCTGGCCGACCGACGCCAGCGTCGCCTCCTCCTCGACCAGTTCGGCGGGCAGCCTCGTCTTCCGGTCGTAGTCATGCCGAAGCTCGCGGACATTCACGCCTTGGGGCGACAGCGCATCGCCCATCAGGTCCGCGTCCTCCTCGCAGGCGGAGAGGAGCTCGCCGATCTTCGGATTCGTCGCCATCTCGTGCTGCAGACGGGCGAGCTGGGCCAGCTGCCGGCTGCGGTGGGCGATGCCGCCCTTGGGCATCATCGTCTCCTGGTCCCAGCCCACGAGGGCGGCGGTGCTGCCCAGCAGGCTGGCCTCCCTCGTGAGCTTCATCAGTTCGTCGTAGGCCGTGCTTGTCGCGGCGGTCGTCATGGCGTGTCCTTTCAATCCGCAGACGTCTCTCAGTCGGACCCGCCATCATAGAGGACCTGTGCGCCTGCGTTGAGGCGATTCGGCCGTGATCGGAGGCCCTCCCCCGCCACGCCGAGCCCCGGCCGCGCTATGATGCGGACATGAAGGTCCTGGTGAATGGCGAGTCCACCGAGCTCAACGATCAATCGACGGTCCACGACCTCCTCGAAATCAGGAACCTCGCGGACAAACCCTGCGCCGTCGAGGTCAACAAGGAGGTCGTCCCCAAGCGCCGGCACGGCGAGCACGCGCTGCGCGAGGGCGACCAGATCGAGATCGTCACCCTCGTGGGCGGAGGCTGACCCGGATGCCCGCACGTCTGGCCCGCGCCGGCCATCGGGACCGCAGACCATCAACTTGACGCCGCCGGGCGCCGCCCGGCGACGCCGCTGGCAAAGGATCACGACGATGTCCACGCTTGACGCTTCCGTTCAGACTGACGCGGCCCCCCGGTACGAGCCGCTCACCCTCGGCCCGGTCACCATCAACAACCGCCTCATCGTCGGCACTGGCAAGTATGAGAACTACGAGGTCATGCAGCAGGCGATGGATGTCTCCGGAACCGAGGTCATCACCGTCGCGGTGCGCCGGGAGCGGCTGATCGACGCCGAGGGCCGCTCCCTGCTCGACTTCATCGACACCAGCCGCTACACGATCCTCCCGAACACCGCCGGCTGCTTCTCCGCCGAGGACGCCGTGCGCGTCGCGAGGCTCGGGCGGGAGATCCTCGACCAGCTCGACAACCCCGGCAAGCAGTGGGTGAAGCTCGAGGTCCTGGGCGACAAGAAGACCCTGCTGCCCGACCCCGTCGGCACGCTCGAAGCCTGCAAGGAGCTGGTGAAGGACGGGTTCGCGGTGCTCTGCTACTCCTCCGACGACCCGATCATGGCCGTGCGGCTGCGCGACGCCGGGGCGACGTCCGTCATGCCGGCGGGCAGTCCGATCGGCTCCGGTCGCGGCGTCGCCAATCCGGCCGCCATCGCCATCATCCTCGAGCTGCTGAAGGAGCCCGAGAACGGAGGCGACCCAAACTACCCCGTCATCGTCGACGCCGGCGTCGGAACCCCCAGCGACGTCACTCACGCCATGGAGCTTGGCGCCGACGGCGTGCTGCTCAACACCGGCATCGCCCATGCAAAGCGCGTGGTGGACATGGCCCACGCCATGCGCGACGCGTGCATGGCCGGCTACCTCGGGTATCGATCCGGCCGCATCCCCATGCGCAAGTACGCGACGGCCTCCAGCCCCTGGGAGGGCGCGATCTCGTACATCCCCGGCGAATGACCAGGCTCGATCAGGACTCCAGCTCGACTTCCCTGCCCGCCTCCGACGAGGCGTAGATCCCGTCCACGATCGCCTGCACTGCTCGGCCGTGCTCGGCCGTGGCGGTCGTCGGCGCATCCTTCGTCGAGAAGATCTCGCGGAGGCGCCGGTGCTGCGCCCGCCACGCGGTCGTCCACGCGTCGCCCGGCGCCCGCACCGGCGTGACGTCGATCATCTGGCGCGTCGCCTCGTCATCGTGTCCGAGCAGCAGCCGTCCGCCCCACGTTTCCGCCGCCAGCGCGCCCTTCTCGCCGAAGAGCACGACCTGCTCGCGCATCGCCGCTTCCGGGAGGTGGCTCGCCCACGCCACCGAGAGCTGGAACGTTATGCCGTTCCGGAAGCGGATGAACGCCTCGGCCGCGTCCTCCACGTCGAACGTTCCCTCGGGATCGGGCGGCCCGGCCCACATCT
>JAZBPO010000021.1:0-2249 GCA_036351675.1 Pseudomonadales bacterium | reverse complement strand
GGCGCCGACGATGGTCGGCGTGCTGCTGCCGACGTGGATCATGACGTGGTCCTGGATGTTCGTCCGCGCCCCGATGCGGATCTCGTGGAGTTCCGAGCGCATCACGACGAGGGGCCAGACCGAGGCGCTCTCGCCGAGCGTGACCCGGCCGTAGAGCCAGGCCGATTCGTGCACGAAGGCGGCCCGCGCGTGGTCGACGCCGTCACCGATGTGTCCCATGGGCCTGCGCTCCTTCCGGCGTCGCGCGCGATCGCTTCAGGCGGCCGCGCGCACCATCTCGGCGAGACCGTCCATGCGGCGCCGATAGCCGTCGGCGTCGCGCGCCATGGTCGGCACGATCAGCTGATCGACACCCGCGTCGCGGAAGGCCTTCAGCACGTCTGGGTGGGGCCGACCCGCCGGCGACGCGTAGACGAGCACGTCGTCCCGTGCGCGACCCTCGGCGGCGAGCGCCTCGTCGAGGGTCGCGAGGCATTCGGCGAGACGCTCCGGCGTGAGGCGAAAGCCATACCAGCCCTGCGCGTGCCGCGCGACGCGTCGATAGGCAGGTCGGCTCTCGCCGCCCACGAAGATCGGCGGATGGGGCCGCTGTACGGGCTTCGGATTCATCAGCGCGCCGCTGAAGGCGAAGCGCGCCCCCCGGTGTTCCGCCGGATCTCCGCCCCAGAGCGCCTTCATGGCGGCGAGGCATTCGTCCGTGCGCGGGCCCCGGTCCTCGAAGGGGATGCCGAGGGCCTCGAACTCCTCCGCGAGCCAGCCGACGCCGATGCCGAAGTCGACGCGTCCGCCCGAGAGGTAGTCGAGATCCGCGACCTGTTTCGCCGTGTAGACGGGGTGGCGCTGCGGGACGATGCAGATGCCCGTGCCGAGGCGGATGCGCGAGGTGTGCGCGGCGACGAAGGTCAGCGCCGAGAAGGGGTCGAGGACGCCGTCCGGGTCCCCCGGGATACGCCCGTTCTCGGCGTAGGGATAGCGCGAGTCGTAATCGCGGAAGAAGAGTACGTGCTCCGGGACCCAGAGCGAATGGAAGCCCCGCTCCTCCGCGAGCTTCGCGGCCTCGACGGCGAGCGCCGGCGCCGTGTGCTGGTCGAAGGCCAGCGTGATGCCTGTCTGCATGGTGCTCTCCTCCCTCGCATCGACGCCGACCTTACTGGACACGGCCCGCGATCTCGACGAACGTCGCCGCCGGCCGGTGCGAGGGAGGACGGGATGTTCGAGGCGGAAGGGTTCGACCGGGCCTACTACGAGCGCTTCTACCTGCGCGGCCGGACGCGCGCCCGGGTCGCGGCCGAAGCGAGCCGGACCGCCGATCTGATCTTCGGTGCCGCCCGCCACTACCAGATCGACGTGCGGCGTCTGGTCGACCTCGGCGCGGGCACCGGGTTCATGCTGCGCGCGCTCGGCCGGCGCTTCCCGCGCGCCGCGCGCATCGGCGTCGAGCTCAGCCCCTGGGCGGCGCGGCGCTACGGCTGGGTGGAGGGTTCACTGCTCGATTTCCAGGATCCGCACGGCTTCGATCTCGTGGTGTGCAACGACGTCATCCAGTATCTCGACGACGCGCAGGCGGCACGCGCCATCGACCATATCGCCGGCCTCGGTCGCGGACTGCTCTATCTGACAGCACTCACGCGCCACGATCTCGAACACACCTGCGATCAGGACATCTCGGACCTGCGCGGCCACTTCCGCAGCGCGGACTGGTATCGCCGGCGCCTGCGGTGCCACTTCGTGGACGTCGGCTCCGGCCTGTATCTGGCGGCGAGTGCAGGCTCCGCCGTATGGGAGCTCGAACGACGCTAGCGTGGGGTGTGGAATTCGATCGTGGAGCCTTCCGGCGCGAGCGAGCGCATCCAGTCGGCCAGCGCTTCGGTGGCCGTGTGCTCGGCGTCCGCATCGAGGCCGTCGCTCCGGAACCAGATCCAGGCGTGCGCACGGCCGCGCTCACCGAGCGTCGGGAACAGATAGCAGCAACCCAGGTAGCGACCGCCGGGATCGCGGATCACCCAGGCGAAGGAGCGCAGGGCCTCGAACTCGCGCAGATGCCAGGCGAGGTCGATGGTGTTCTCGTCGAGCGTCAGGCCGCGCGGCCAGCTGTCGCCGAAGAGGCCCTCGAGCCTGTCCGCGCTTTCCATGACCGCCTCGTAGTCCTCGCGGGAGATCTCCGGACCGAGCACCTCGAGACGCAGGTCGCCGACGCGCGCTACTGCAGGCACCGGCGGTTCGAGGTAGTCGGGATGGGCACGGAGGTG
>JAZBPO010000020.1:0-14304 GCA_036351675.1 Pseudomonadales bacterium | reverse complement strand
GACCCGGAAGCGGTCGTTGAGGAGCGCGAAGGCGGTGTCGATGTCGAGGGTGTTCTTGGAGGGGTCACGAGCGACCACCGGACCGGTGCTGCGCACCTTGGCCAGCCCCAGCAGCTCGAAGAGCCGGATCCAGGCGTAACCGATGTCGAACTCCCAGGGCTTCTGAGAGAGCTTGGCGGAGTTCGGGTACGTGTGGTGATTGTTGTGCAGCTCCTCCCCACCGACGAGGATGCCCCACGGAACGATGTTGGTGGCGGCGTCCGTGCACTCGAAATTGCGGTAGCCCCAGTAGTGACCGATGCCGTTGATCACGCCGGCGGCGAGCACCGGGATCCAGAGCATCTGCACCGCCCACATCCAGATACCGTTCACGCCGAACAGGGCGAGATCGATGATCAGCATGAGGCCGAGACCCTGCCAGCGAAAACGCGAGTAGACATTGCGCTCGAGCCAGTCGTCGGGGCAGCCCTTGCCGTACTTCTCGAGCGTCTCCGGCGTCTTGCCCTCGACGTAGAGTTCCGCACCCTCGAGCAGGACCTTCTTGAGACCGAAGATCTGCGGGCTGTGCGGGTCCTCCGGCGTCTCGCAGGTCGCGTGGTGCTTGCGGTGGATCGCGGTCCACTCGCGCGTGCCCATGCCCGTGGTCATCCACAGCCAGAGGCGGAAGAAGTGCTTGAGTCCTGCGTTCAGCTCCAACGAGCGGTGCGCGGAGTAGCGGTGCAGATAGACGGTCACCGCGACGATCGTGACGTGGGTCAGCGCCAGCAGGACGACCATGAGTTGCCAGAGCGGCAGTGCCAGAAGGCCTTCGTACCACATGGGGGGGAGAACTCCCGGTTAGAATGGGGGGGCGGCGCGCGGAACGGCGCGCCAGCGGGCCTATTCTCTCACTGCGCCCGGACCAATGCCACCGACCCCCGCGGGAGCTTGACATGAGTCAGCCGCTGCCCTCCTCCCTCGCCCACCCCCTCGTCGACGTGGCGCATCTGACCGGCGCCGACGTGGGCTCCAGCTTCGATCCCGTGTTCGTGGACTGTCGCTTCGACCTCGCCGATCCGGCGGCCGGTGAAGCGGGCTGGCGCGAGGCGCGGATCCCCGGCTCCGCCTATCTGCACCTCGATCGCGATCTCTCCGGGCCGGCGCAGCGGGGCCGGACGGGCCGTCATCCCCTGCCTTCGGCAGACACGCTGCGGGCGCGTTTCGCCGAGATCGGCGTCGACGCGGACGCCCCCGTGGTGTTCCTCGACGCCAGCGATGGCGCCTTCGCGGCCCGGGCCTGGTGGCTCGCCTGCTGGCTCGGCCATCCGCAGGCGCACGTCCTCGATGGTGGCTGGCGGGCCTGGCAGGCCGCCGGTGGCGCGGTCGAGTCCGGCGAACCCAGCGCTCCGGAACGCGCCGCGAGCTGGCCCATGCGGGCCACGCTCGTGCCCGTCGCCGACGCGTCCGACGTCCTCGGCACCTTCCGCAGCCCCCATCCACTCGTCGACGCTCGCGCCCGGCAGCGTTTCGAGGGCGTCGCGGAGCCCATCGACCCCGTCGCCGGACACATCCCGGGCGCACGCTGCATGCCGCATTCGGAGAACATTGGCGCGGATGGCCGCTTCGACGATCCCGAGACGCTCCGTGAGCGCTGGGCGCCGGTGCTCGGCGACGATCCGGCGCATGCGATCTGCTACTGCGGTTCGGGCGTCACGGCGGCTCACAACGTGCTCGCGGCCGTCGCCGCGGGACTCCCGGCGCCACGGCTCTACGTGGGGTCCTGGAGCGAGTGGATCACCGACCCTTCCCGCCCGGTGGCGACGGGACCGGGGACCGCCGGCGCGTGACCGAACGCCACCCGCGCCTGCTCGCCTGCGCGGAGCTCGACTGGCAGGACGGCACCCCCGTCTCCCGCAGCAGCGGCGACATCTACTTCGCTCGCACGGACGGCGTACGCGAGTCGCGCATCGTCTTCCTCGAGGGCAATGAGCTGCCCCGACGTCTGCGGACCGCGCCACGCGAGTTCTGCATCGGCGAGACGGGCTTCGGCACCGGGCTGAACTTCCTGCTCGCACGACGTCTGTTCCTCGACCTCGCGCCGCCCTCGGCGCGGCTGCACTTCGTGAGCTTCGAACACGCGCCCCTGCGCGAGGCTGACCGGGAGCGCTTCGCAGCCGTGCTCCGGGCGCGCGGCGAGACGGGCCTCGCATGCGACGCACGCCAGCTGTCGCGCCAGTTCCCGCCTCCGGTCGCCGGCTGGCATCGCCTGGTGTTCGACGAGGGCCGGGTGCGCCTCTCGCTCTGGCTCGGCGACGCAGTCGCGGGCCTCACGGACTGGTGCCACGCCGCGGGTCGAGCCGCCGACGCCTGGTTCCTGGACGGCTTCGCGCCGTCCCTGAATCCGGAACTCTGGGCCCCTTCCCTCGCGCGCCTCGTCGCGGCGCGCTCCCGCGCGGGCGCGACGCTCGCCACCTTCAGCGTCGCCCGCAGCGTCCGTGACGCGCTCGGGGACGCCGGCTTCGCGCTGGAGAAAGCGCCGGGGCCCCCGGGGAAGCGGGAGATGCTGCGCGGCTGCGCGCCCGGCGCCTGGGCGGACCCGGCTCCAGCGCTTCCTCGATCCCACGTCACCGTCGCCGGCGCCGGTATCGCCGGCGCGACCGTGGCCCGGGCGCTGGCCGAGCGTGGCATCGCGGTGCGCGTGCTCGACCCCGAGGGCGCCGCCACGGGCGCCTCGGGCAACCGCCACGCCGTACTCCACCCGCGCCTGCCGCTGGACGACGGGCCGCGTGCGGCCTTCCTGCTGGCGGCCGCGGGATTCACGCACGCCTGGCTGGAGCGTGCCCCCTGGGCCCACGCCTTCGAGGCGCGGCCCGTACTGCAGTTCCCGGAGCGAAGGCGGCCCGAGCGCCTCGAGCGCGTCCGCGCGCGCTTCGGCGACGTCGACGGCCACCTGCGCTGGCACCCGGGACCGGCGCCGCTGCTCGAATGGCCGCGCGGCGGCCGGGCGGACCTCCCTGCGCTCACGAAGGCGCTGCTGGACCACCCGGCCATCGACGTGCGGCACGAACCGCTCGCGCCCCGGCACATCGCGGGCGAACGTTCGGACCCGTTGGTGCTCGCGGCGGGCGCCGCCACCGACGACCTCCTCGACGTCCCCCTCGGCCTCGGCCGCATGCGCGGACAGCTGACCCGGGTGCACGGACTGATCGCGAAGGAGGCGTCCATCCTGACGGGCCGGGGGCATGCGATTCCGCTCGCCGACGGCTGGTCCGTCGGTTCGAGCTATCGACGCCTCGACGAAGCGTCGGCGCCCGAGCGACAGGCACCGACGGCGGAGGAACGCGCGGAGAACCTGGAGCGGCTCCGGGCATGGCTGTCACTGCGCGGGCTCGACGGGGATCCGACCGCACTGCCCGCGGACGCGATGGAGGACTGGGTCGGCGTGCGCGCGAACACGCCCGATCGCGCGCCCGTCGTGGGCCTGCTTTCCGGAGGGCTGTGGGCGAGCACCGGTCACGCGTCGTCGGGCCTGCTCACCTGCCCGCTCGCCGGGGAAGCCATCGCCGCGGCACTGTGCGGCGAGCCGCCCGTCTTCGACGCGGAAGTGACGGCGCTGCTGGCGCCGTCGCGGCTGCTCTGACGCCGACGGGCGCCTGTTCAGCCGTCGAAGCAGCGCACGTTGACGACCCCCTCGATGGAACAGAGCTCGCTGACCAGTTCCGGCGTCGGCGGTGCCTCGATGTCGATGAGGTTGTAGGCGATCTCGTCGCGGGACTTGTTGAGCATGTCGATGATGTTCAGCTCGTGGTCCGCGAGCGTGGAGAGGATGCCGCCGAGCATCTTCGGCACGTTGTCGTTGATCACGGCGATGCGATGGCCGCCGGTGCGCTCGAGCTGCACCTGCGGGAAGTTGACGGAGTTGCGGATGTTGCCGTGCTCGAGGAAGTCCATGAGCTGATCGGCGGCCATGACCGCACAGTTCTGCTCCGCCTCCCCCGTGCTCGCACCGAGGTGCGGTGTGAACAGGGCGCCCGGTCGCCCGAGCAGCTCCGGCGCCGGGAAGTCGGAGACGTAGCGTCGGAGCTGCCCCGCATCGAGCGCGGCGGCCACGGCCGCCGGATCGACGATCTCGTCGCGCGCGTAGTTCAGCAGCACGGCGCCCCGGCGCATGCCCGCGAGGGCGTCGGCGTCGATGAGGCCGCGGGTCTGCGGCAGCGCCGGGACGTGGAGGGAGACGTAGTCCGAGCGTGCGAGAAGCGAAGGCAGGTTCTCCATCTTCCGGACCTCGGCGGGGATGCGCCAGGCGGCGTCGACGGAGATGGCCGGGTCGTAGCCGAGCACGTCCATGCCGAGGCGCAGGCCCACCTCCGCGACGCGGGAGCCGATGGCGCCGAGTCCGACGACGCCGAGGGTCTTGCCGGCGATCTCCCCACCCCGGAAGCGCTTCTTCTGACCCTCCACCTCCGCGTGCAGGGCGCCGGCATCGAGGGCCGGATCGAGACCGCTGACGAAATGCATGCCGCCGGCGAGATCGCGCGCGGCGAGCAGCATGCCGGCGATGACGATCTCCTTCACGGAGTTCGCGTTCGCCCCGGGCGTGTTGAAGACGACGATGCCGCGCCGCGTGTAGTCCGCCACGGGGATGTTGTTGACGCCGGCACCGGCCCGGGCCACGGCGCGCAGGCGCGGCGTGGCGTGCGCCTCCGAGAGCGCGTGGCTGCGCACCAGGATCGCGTCCGGGTCGTGCAGTTCGGTCCCGAGTTCGTAGCGGTCGCGCGGGAAACGCTCGAGCCCCGCGAGCGCGATCTGGTTGAGTGTCAGGACCTTGTGCATGGAGCCTCCCCGGCGGTGACGAACGGCCGCGGATTGTACACAGGCGCCTCGGCGGTCCTGCTCAGGAGGAGCCGGGCCGCTCCACCGCCTCACCGCCGATCTGCATGCCGGCCTGTACGCCCGGTCGCCGCGCGAGCCGCGCGAGCCAGCCGTCGACGGCGTCGAGCACACCGATGCGGTCCGGTTCCAGCGCCTTCAGCGGCTGCCAGGCGATCTCGATCCAGGGATAGAGCGCGAAATCGGCGATGGAGACGTTCCCAGCGACGTATTCGCGATCCCGCAGGCGGTCGTCGAGCACTGTGAGCAGGCGCACGCTCTCGTCGAGGTAGCGGTTCACCGCGTACTCGATCCGCTCCGGCGCCTGGTTCACGAAGTGTCCGAGCTGGCCGATCATCGGCCCGACGCCGGCCATCTGCCAGAACAGCCACTCGAGGGTCGCTGCCCGCGCGGGCCCGGAGCTCGGCAGGAAACGCCCCTCGCGCTCGGCGAGCCAGAGCAGGATGGCACCGGACTCGAAGAGCGTGACGGGACCGCCGTCCGCGTCGTGATCGACGAGCGCCGGGATACGGCCGTTCGGTGACAGGGCGAGGAAGTGGGCTTCGCGCTGCGCGCCCGCGCCCAGATCCACCGGGTGCACGCGATAGGGGAGCCCGAGTTCCTCGAGCAGGACGGACACCTTGCGGCCGTTGGGCGTGGTCCAGCTGTAGAGATCGAGCACGGCGATCCTCCCCTCTTGGACCGCACGGAGCCGCAGCCCGGATCCTGCGGAGCGTCGAGGTGCGTTCGCCGCCTGTCAATGCACACACCCGCGTATACTCGGCCCATGGCTTCCGTAGAACTCCAGCAGCGCCGCGCTCCGTCCCAGGCCCGCGGCCATCAGCGCGTGAAGGCCCTGCTCGACGCCACCGCCACGCTCCTCGAAGAGCTGGGCTACGACGCACTCACCACCAAGGCCATCGCCGAGCGCGCGGAGACGTCCATCGGATCCTTCTATCAGTTCTTCCCGAACCGCGACGCCGCCGTGGCCGCCCTCGTCGATCGCTACCGGGAACAGATCCGCCACTACGTCCGTGAATCGGTCCGCACCCACTTCGAGGGCCGCGAAGGCGGCCTGACGGCGAGCTGGGTGGGATCGGTCGTCGATGGGCTCCGGTCCCTGTTCCACAGCTTCCCGGGTTTCGGACGCCTGTTCTCGTCCTCCGTCTCCGAAGGCTCGCTCGGCGCACACGCGAACGCCCTGCGCACGGAGATGCTGGCGTCACTCGAGGAACTCATGGCCGAGGCTTTCCCCGACGTGCCGGCGGAGCGGCGCCATCGTTCCATGCTCATGGTCGTGGAGACCGCGCGCGCGGTGCTCGGTCGGGTGCCCTACGTGGACGAGACCACCGCGCGGACGCTGCGGGAGGAGCTCGACGAGATGCTGGCGCTGTACCTCGCCGCCTGCTTCGAACAGCCACGCCGCTGATCGCGGCGCGGCTTCCGTCTCAGAGCTGCGTGGATTCCGATGCCGGGAGCCGCGCGCGGATGACCGCGAGCAGCTCGGCCATGGCGTCGGGCCGGGGCGTCGCCCGCATCCGTGCGACGAGTTCCGGACCCTCGGCCTGGAGCGTCTCGAGCTCGGCGAGGAAGGTCTCCTCGTTCAGAGCGGATTCGGTGACGACCTGCGCGAGGCCGCGCTCCGCCATCCAGAGCGCGTTCTCGACCTGGTCCCCGCGGCTCGCCGCCGTCGTCAGCGGAATGAGGAGCGCAGGCTTCGCCGTCGCGATCAGCTCGAAGACGGCGTTCGCGCCGGCGCGCAAGACCACGAAGTCGGCGGCAGCGAGCACGTCGGCGTAGGGCTCGCCGAGGAACTCGAACTGCACGTAGCCCGGCACGCGGATCTCCTCGGCCAGCTTGTCGCGGCCGCAGACGTGGACGACCTGATACCGCTCCACGAGCCGATCCACGCAATTCCGCACGAGCCCGTTCAGGAAGGCGGAACCGAGGGAACCGCCGACGACGAGCAGAACGGGCTTGTCGCCCGTCAGTTCCGCGTAGTCGCGCCCGCGCGCGGGCTTGCCGACGAGGAGCTCGGGGCGCACCGGCGTTCCCGTGTGACGCGTCGCCCTCGCCTCCGGAATCTGCGTGTCCGGGAAGCTCGTGCAGACCAGATCGACGCGGGACGCGACGAGCCGCGTCGCCAGGCCCGGCGTCAGATCCGATTCGTGCGCGACCACGGGCACACCCGCGAAATGGGCTCCGAGCACCACGGGCACGGATACGAACCCGCCCTTGGAGAACACCAGGTCCGGGCGCAGCCGCCGCGCCAGGCGCCAGCCGGCGCAGACGCCGGCCAGGACCCGGAAGGCATCGAGCACGTTCTCGAACGAGAGATAGCGACGCAGCTTGCCCGTCGGCAGTACGTGATAGGGGATACCGCGCGACGCCACGAGGCGCCGCTCGATGCCGTCGCGGCTGCCGGCGTAGTGGATCTCGTGGCCTTCCGATGCGAGCGCCGCCATGAGCGCGAGGTTCGGCGTCACGTGACCGGCCGTACCGCCGCCGGTGAAGAGGATACGGGCCCGCTTCACCTGCGCTGTTCCGAGAGCAGCTCACGCACGAAGGGTACGGTGACGCGCCGCTGCGCCGAGAGGGAAGCCTCGTCGAGGTCGTCGAGCAGCGCGAACAGCGCGTGCGTGTCGCGCGGGAAGCGCGCGAGGATGTAGTCGATCGTCCGCGGCTCGAGCTCCATGCCACGGCGGGCGGCTCGACGGCGGAGCGCGCGACCGCGGCCGGCGTCGTCCAGCGCGGGAATGCGGAACACCGTCGCCGCCGCCAGCCGCGAGGCGAGATCCGCGAGGCGGAAGCCGCAGGCGAGCGGTGCGGCGGCGGCCGCGAACAGCAGCAGCGACGGACCGGGACGCTCCTGCATGCGATTGCACAGGTCGAAGAGCGCGAGTTCCGCAGCGCTGCGCCCGACGAGGGCATCGACGTCGTCGAGCGCGACCGCGTCGCAGCGCTCCAGATCCGCCAGCGCCGCCTCGGGATCATGCTCGACGACCGCCGACGTGAGATAGATGGCGCGACCGCCCTCCTCGACGACGGCATGGCAGGCGGCCTGCAGCAGATGGCTGCGGCCGCAGCCCGCGCTACCCCAGAACCAGCCACGTTCCGCCGCACCACGGCTCCGCGCCACGTCGCCCACGCGCGTGCGCAGCCAGTCGAGGGCCGCGCCGTCCGTCATCGGTTCGAAGGCATCCAGCGTGGCGGCATCGGCGAGGCGCATGCCGAGCGGGAGCTGCGGGGACCGGGCGTCGCGCAGCGAATTCACGATTGCCCCCCCCGTCGCCATGCGCGCATGGTCCAGATGCGCACGTAATCGGCGCCGGAGACGATCGTGACGGCCGCCATGACCCAGATGCCGGTGGCCACCGCGGGCTCGAGCCAGGCGAAGGCGGGCGCAGCGAGCATGGCGAGCACCAGACCCACGAAGACGACGTTGGCGAGGGTGTTGAGCTTGCCGAGCAGCGTCGGCTCCATCTCGAGTTCAGCCACGAAGCAGTGATAGGCGAGTGCGCCGGCGACGATCAGGAGATCGCGCCCGAGCACCAGGACCGCGAGCCAGATCGGCAGCAGCCCTTCCGAGGCGAGCGCCACGTAGACCACGGCGACGAGCAGCTTGTCCGCGATCGGGTCGGCGACCGCGCCGAATCTCGAGGTCCAGCCGAAGGTGCGCGCGAGCGCTCCGTCGATGCCGTCCGAGATGCCTGCGAGCACGAACACGGCGAAGGCCCAGTCGTACTGACCGCGCAGGATGAACAGACCCGCTGGGAGTACGAGCAGGAAGCGCAGGATCGTGACGATGTTCGGGAGATGGTGCACGTGATCGTTTCACCGTGATGGACGCCGCGGGAGTGCGTCTCGACCGCTTCGATCATGGTGAGCCGCGCACGCCGATTCAACGGTCCGTGCCGGACCACCGGGCACGCCAGACTCCCACGCCGCCGACGCGTTCCGCGACCTCCTCGGGCAGCAGGCGCCCCTCGACGCGCAGCAGGTCCAGGAGACGGCGCGTGTCGTCGCTGACGTCGACGCGCAGCAGCAGCGACGTGCCCTGCATCTGCACGAGCTGGACGTCCACGACGCCGTCGATGCCGTCCAGATAGCGCATGAGCCCTGCATAGCGATCGACCGCGTCGATGCGATCGACCTGCAGCCAGAGGCTGCCCACGCCTGCGCTCGTATCGACGCTCACCGCGAAGCGATCCGCGAGGGTGTCGGCGACGGCGTCGAGCGCAGCCTGCGCGCCGGCCGCCGGATCGGCCACCTCGAGCGCACCGGACACGGTGGCGCCCGCGATCACTCCACTCCAGTCCGCGAGCCAGCGGCCGAGCGGATCGGGATAGAGGCGCAGCGTGAGCGCGTTCTCGCTGCCGTAGCGACGCGAGGCGCGATCGATCGCATCCCCGAAGCCGGCCCAGGCCTGGGCCAGGGGGAAGGTCGCGAGGTCGGTGAGATCGAGCGAGGGCAGGAACACCTCGAGGCCCCGCTCCCGCGCGCGCGCGAGGAGCAGTGCCCCGATCGGATCCTCCGCGCCGATCAGGCGGCGCTGGCCCTGGGGGTCCTCCGCGAGCACCCAGACCACGAACTCCGGCCGCCGCGAGGTCCACACCGGTACACCCTCGCCGGCGAGCAGCGCCGTCACGGCGCCGGCGTCGAACTCGATCTGCAGCAGCCAGGGCCGATCGTCAGGGTCTTCACGCCGCTCGAGCGCGTCCCTGCGCGCGTAGCCGGACGCCGTGTAGTAGCGCTGGGGCGTCCGCAGTGCCGCCTGCAGCGCGGGCACCGCGAGCACCGAATCGCGCCCGCTGATCCGGACCAGGAGTCGACCGAAGGCTTCGCGCTCGGCCTCGCGGCGCGACGCCGAGCCCTGGTCGGCCACGGGGACGGCGACACGCCAGAGCGCCGCCTCCGGCGTCGGCTCGGCCGCCCGGGCCCAGGGCGAGGCGACGGCTGCGAGAACGACGCACGTGGCCAGCACCTCAAGCAGGCGCGCGCGCGCCGCCGCGACGCCGAAGGGCGCTCCGGATTCCGAACGAGTTGCTTCTGCTAACATCCGCGTCCCATCGAGGCCGCCCGCGGTCGCCGACGGGCGGCCGCAGTGTAGCCGAAGGCCCGCACCGGGCGCCGGTGCTCTACGGACGTATCCTCCTTGAACGAAGCTGAACGGGGCACGAACGGCCTCACCTATCGCGATGCCGGCGTCGACATCGACGCAGGCGCCGAGCTCGTGCGTCGCATCGCGCCCGCAGCCGCGCGAACGCGTCGCCCCGAGCTCCTCGGCGGCGTCGGCGGCTTCGCTGCCCTCTCGCGCCTGCCGGACCGCTACCGCGAACCGGTGCTCGTGACCGGCACGGACGGCGTCGGCACCAAGCTGCGCCTGGCCATCGATCACGACGCACACGACGACGTCGGCCAGGACCTCGTCGCGATGTGCGTGAACGACTGCCTCGTCGTCGGCGCCGAGCCGCTGCTGTTCCTCGACTACTTCGCCACGGCCAGGCTCGACGTCGACGTCGCCGCCCGCGTCGTCGAGGGCATCGCCCGCGGCTGCGAACTGGCCGGTTGCGCCCTCGCCGGCGGCGAGACCGCGGAGATGCCGGGATTCTACGGCGCAGGCGAATACGACCTCGCGGGCTTCTGCGTCGGCGTCGTGGAGCGCGCGGCCATCATCGACGGTACGCGCGTCGCTCCCGGCGACGCCCTGATCGGCCTCGCCTCCAGCGGCCCCCACTCGAACGGCTTCTCGCTGATCCGGCGCATCCTCGAGCGGGACGGTACCGATCTCGGTGCCGACAGCGCGCTCCGCGAGGCGCTGCTGGCGCCGACGCGCATCTACGTCGCGGCCGTACGGGGCCTGCTCGAGGCCGAGCTGCCCGTGCACGGCATGGCGCACGTGACGGGCGGTGGCCTGCCCGAGAACCTGCCGCGCATGCTCGCGGACGCGACGCTGCAGCTCGTCGTCGATCTCGACAGCTGGACCGTACCGCCCCTGTTCCGGCGGCTCGGCGATGCCGGCGGCGTCGCCGAGCTCGAGCTGCTGCGGACCCTCAACTGCGGCGTCGGCTTCGTGCTGTGTGTGCCCGAAACGGCCGCGGACGCCGTCCTCGCCGCCCTTGCGGAGCGCGGCGAGACCGCCTGGCGCCTCGGCAGCGTTCACGCAAGCGGTGCCCTGCCGCCAGCAGCCGGACCACGCCTCGTGTGCAGCGCCGAAGGCACGTTCCTAGAGGACAGCCGGAGCTGATGCCGCGGCGCCTGGCCGTGCTGCTCTCGGGTCGCGGCAGCAACCTGGAAGCGCTCGTCGAGTCCGTGCACGAGTGTCCGGCCGTGGACGCCCGGATCGTCGGCGTGTGCTCGAACCGGCCTCGGGCGCCGGGCCTGGAGATCGCTCGCGCTGCGGGGATCGCTTCGACCTGCGTCGATCACCGGGCGTATGCGGACCGCTCGGCCTTCGAGGCGGACCTGGGCGCCGCCCTCGACCGCTTCGAGCCTGACCTGCTCGTGCTCGCCGGCTTCATGCGCGTGCTGACACCGGCCTTCGTCCGTCGCTACAGCCCGCGGATGCTCAACATCCACCCCTCGCTGTTGCCCGATCTGCCGGGTCTGCACACCCATGCCCGCGCCCTCGAACGCGGCGATCCGGAGGCCGGCGCGAGCGTGCACGTGGTGACGCCGGAAGTGGACGGCGGACCCGTGGTGGCGCGGGTTCGCGTGCCCGTCGCCGCGGACGACACACCGGAACGTCTCGAGGCGCGTGTGCGCGCTGCGGAACATCGCCTCTATCCCGCGGTCCTAGCCTGGGAGGCTGCCGGTCGCCTGCAGCTCGGGACCGAAGCGGTGCGCCTCGACGAGGCCCTGCTGCCGGCCACGGGCATCGACTTCCGGCTGCGAGACGAGGTACTGGAACCGTGTTGACGCGCTGCGCCCTGTTCTGCGCCCTGCTGACGTCGCCCCTCTCGCTCGATGCCGAGCTGGCACAGGCGTCGCCCGCCGATGCCGAGCCGATGCCCGCATCGGGGCAACCCGCGGATGCGGTCCCGGAGCCGGCGCGCGCGACCCTCGACCGTGCCCGCGCGCCGACCCACCGGGCCGCGGCGGCCGGCTGGGAGCCCGCGCCCTTCCAGGCCCGCTATCGTGCGCGCTACGACGGCGTCCCCTTCAGCGCCAAGGGGCGCCGCCTGCTGCTGCGCGGCGAGGACGGCGAACTTCGCTTCTTCTCCGATCTGCGCGCGATGTTCCTGCAGGTCACGGAAGAGGCGCACATGCAGCTCGACGGCGACGGCGCACTGCGCCCGGTCCGCTACGAGTATCGACAGCGTGGGATCGGCGGACGCCGCGACCGCTACCTCGATTTCGACTGGCCCGCCGGCGAGGTGCGCCGCAGCGGTGACAAGAGTCGCGTGGAGCCCCTCGGCGAAGGGTACCTCGACCCGGTCAGCTGGCAGCTCGCGCTCCGTCGTGACGTCTCCAGCGGCACGCTCGCGACCGGCGACGTGGTGGAGTACCCCATTACGGACGGCGGTGAGGCGAAGACCTACGCGATCAAGCTGCGCGGACCGGAAGCCCTCGAACTGCCCGTCGGTCGCCTCGAGACCGTCAAGCTCGAACGCATCTTCGGACCGGGGGACGCGCGGGAGACACGCATTTGGCTCGCGCCCGAGTACGACTACATGCTCGTCCGCCTCGAGGCCGTCGACGACTCGGGCCGCATGCTCCGCCTCGAACTCCTCGAACCCCCCGAGCCCGCCTGACACCACGAGATGGGGTCGGAGTGGTTTTTTCCTGACCACTCTGGCACCGAACCGAGAGAAATCGCACACCGATTCAAGGGCTTGGCAGCGCTTTGGCCGCATGCGGGTCTCGCCCGTGACGATCGCGCAGGGAATCCGCTGCGGGCTCCGGCATCGGAGAGAAGAAAACGCTAATTGAATCAGTGTCCTGGGAATCGAGCGGTGCCGGAGTGGTCAGGAAAAAACCACTCCGACCCCTCTGGCTAGTGCTCAGGCTCTGGGGAGGGTGACGCCGCGCTGGCCCTGGTACTTGCCGCCGCGATCGGCGTAGGTGACCTCGCACTGCTCGTCCGACTGGAAGAACAGCATCTGCGCGACGCCCTCACCGGCGTAGATCTTCGCGGGCAGGTTCGTCGTGTTGGAGAACTCGAGCGTGACGTGTCCTTCCCAGGCAGGTTCGAGCGGCGTGACGTTGACGATGATCCCGCAGCGCGCGTAGGTCGACTTGCCGAGGCAGATCACCAGCACGTCCGACGGGATTCGGAAGTACTCCACGGTACGGGCAAGGGCGAAGCTGTTCGGGGGTATGACGCAGACCTCGTCCTCCACGTCGACGAAGCTGCGCGCATCGAAGGCCTTCGGGTCGACGATGGCCGAGTGGATGTTGGTGAACACCTTGAACTCGGCGGCGCAGCGCACGTCGTACCCGTAGCTGGACGTCCCGTAGGAGACGATGCGCTCGCCCGCTTCGTCCGTGCGGATCTGGCCGGGCTCGAAGGGCTCGATCATGCCGTCCTGCACGGCGCGCTCGCGGATCCAGCGGTCGGACTTGATCGTCATGGGCGTGTCGCCTAGTCGTCTGTGATGGAGATGGCCGGGACACGCGTGGCGCCGCCGCGCGCTGCGAGACGCGCCGCGAGCAGACGCGCCATGTCGCGATAGATCCCCGCGGTCGGACCGTCCGGGTCGGCGACGACCGTCGGCCGGCCCGAATCCGCCTGCTCACGGATGTCCATGGCCAGCGGCAGCGCGCCGAGCAGCGCCGTGCCGTAGCGCTCGGCGACCTTCGCGCCACCGCCCGCACCGAACAGGTGTTCCGTGTGGCCGCAGGCGCTGCAGACGTGGACGCTCATGTTCTCGACGATGCCGAGTACCGGAACGTCCACCTTGCGGAACATCTCGATGCCCTTGATGGCGTCGAGAAGCGCGATGTCCTGGGGCGTGGTGACGATCACGGCACCAGCCACGGGGATGCGCTGCGACAGCGTGAGCTGGATGTCCCCGGTGCCGGGCGGCATGTCCACGATCAGGTAGTCGAGATCGGACCAGGCGGTCTGGCCGATGAGCTGCTGCAGCGCCCCACTCACCATGGGCCCACGCCAGACCATGGGTGTCGCGTCGTCGGCGAGGAAGCTCATGGACATGGCCTCGATGCCGTGGGCCCGGATCGGCACGAAGGCCTTCTGCTCCAGGACCTCGGGCCGCGTACCCGGCGCGACCCCGAGCATGAGACCCTGGCTGGGGCCGTAGATGTCGGCGTCGAGGAGCCCGACACGCGCGCCCTCGGCGGCGAGAGCGAGGGCGAGATTCACCGCCGTGGTCGACTTGCCTACGCCACCCTTGCCAGAGGCCACGGCGATGACGTTCCGCACCCTGGCCATGGACTGCAGATCGCGCTGCGGCTGCTGCGCGAGGATCTCCCAGAAGAGCTCGATCTCCGCGG
>JAZBPO010000019.1:0-23226 GCA_036351675.1 Pseudomonadales bacterium | reverse complement strand
GGGCGCGCGGTGCGCGATCGTGCAGCCAGGACAGCATCTACGCAGAGATCCCGCTGCGGCTCAGGGGATCGTCACGTAGTAGGTGACGAAGCCACTCTCACCGGTCGCGCAGTCGCCGATGTTGATCCCACCCGTCGTCAGGTTCTCGAGGTTGGTGAAATCGGCTTCCGAGCCGTCGGCGGCCGGCGTCGCGCTGCACGAAGCGATGACGATCCGGTCGAAGGTCACGGCCGGGGCGTCGGCGGACGTGGTGGAGGCCCCGCCGCTACCCGCCAGGCCCACCGAGTCGGCGTTCGCCGTGAAACCGGAGACCGTTTCGTCGTTGCCGTTCGAGACGTCGTCGGGAACGTCGTCGACGATCGTCACGTCCGTCGCCGTCGCGGTACCCGTGTTCGCGACCGTGATCGTGTACTCGACGATCGCGCCGGGAATCGCCTTCGGGTTGGAGCCGGAATCGCTGGTCGAGATCACCGGCACCTCGCGTCCGTCGAGGGTCGTCGATGCGACGTCGAAGCGCAGGCCGTTGATCGGGTCGTAGATCACGCGTGAGGTCTTGGTGACGCTCAGCAGGGCCGTGGCGACCTGGATCTGATCGCGGTCCGCGTGCTGACCGTCGAAGGCGCCTTCCGGACCGGTGGCCGCAGCGATCGCACCATCGTCGAAGGCGACGAGGTCCGATCCCGTGTCGTCGCCGAACACGTTCTGCACGACGGCCGGATCGTCCGCCTCGTCCAGGGCCGTGGGAGCGCTCGAATCGGGCGACACGCGGCCGTTGGAGTCCGCGTTGATGCGATCGCCCGCATCGGACGCGCCCGCGGTGGCGCCGCTCAGGGCCGCCGCCAGGGCGAAGGTCGCGAAGTCGCCGTCGGCGGCCGTACCGAGATCGAGCTGCACGAGCACCCGGACTGCGGTGCCCGGCTCCGTGTCCCCGCTCGAGAGCACGAACACGGCCGCATCGGAGGCCGTGGGCGTGAGATCGACGTCACCGGGTGTGCCGCAGACGCCCACTTCCGCGGCTCCCCCGGCGGTGTTGTCGATACACATGTCGAGTACCGTCGCGACCGCGGAGCTGGAGCCCAGGGAGCCGATGTCCTCGCTCCCGTCCGTGACCTGCGCGGCGCGCAGCAGCACGTCGAGATCGTCGTTCGACTCGTTGGTGACGTCGAAGGCGAGGTAGGCATCCTGACCCGCACCCGTCTTCAGAGCGCCGCTGCGGCTGACGTTGACGTCGAGCACGCGGTCGACGACGAAGGTCGCCGCCGAGCCCGTTTCGCTCGCGGACACGCGATCCTGAGGCACCGATCCGACGGAGTAGTCGACCAGCGCGTCGTTCACGATCGTCGAGCCCGCCTGCGTTCCGGCGGCGGTGATCCCGAGGATGTCCGTACCCGTTTCCGTTTCCGTCGCGTCGCCGGCCCAGGAGGGCGCCGCCGCGACGAGCAGCATCGCGAGCAGGGCTCGCGGCACTCCCATCGCTTTCCATCTTCCCGTAGACATTTCAACTGTCCTGTTCGGCTGTTGGTGAGTTCTCTTTCCCTGCACTGTCCGGAGCCGGCGATCCCTCGCCGGCCCCCGTTCCGTCCTGCGCACCGGTGGCGGCCCCGTCCCCGGCGGACCGGCTCGCGCCGACCCGCAAGCCACCGGAACCCCGGGCATCAGCGGAGACGGCCCCGGAAGGACACGCTGCCCCGCTGTCCGGGTTCGAGCGCCGGCTCGAAGACCCAGCGGATGTGCGTGTACTCGGACGCATCGGCGACGCGCGCCTCGCCGGCGTCGTTGGTGATCCGCAACTGGTCCGGGCTGCCGAAGAGGCTGCCGTCGTCGGCGGAGAAGGTGATGGTCGTGCCGGCTCCGAAGGCCGTGCCCTCGAGATAGACGACCTGCGGCGGGATCGGGTTCGTGATCACGACGCTGCCGGCATCGACGACCACGTCCTCCGAGACGTTCTCGAAGGTGATCGTGTAGGCGAGTTCGTCGCCCGGAACGACCTGCGCCGCCTCGATCAGGCGGCTCTCCGTCTGGCCCAGCTCGTTGGTGAAGTACTCCACCTTCTGGACCGTGTTGCTGAGGGTGATCTCACCCTCCGCCCAGCTCTTCGCCGTCGCCCCGGACAGCAGAACGAGGGCGCAGATCATGCTCATCGTCCTCATGACGA
The DNA here is from genome assembly GCA_036351675.1 of Pseudomonadales bacterium. Classification (GTDB taxonomy): domain Bacteria; phylum Pseudomonadota; class Gammaproteobacteria; order Pseudomonadales; family Azotimanducaceae; genus JAZBPO01. The sequence goes on along the minus strand of JAZBPO010000019.1, from coordinate 21,071 downwards.
TTTCCTCCCTGTGGATCACTGGATCTCGACGTCGAAACGGATCGAGAACTGAGTAGGTGTGGTGGCGTCGACCGGCGTCACGTCACCGAGGTCGACCTGGATCGTGACGCCCCCCCCCGCGACGTCACCGGCCGCGCCGACGTCGCCGGGGACGAGGAAGTTCACCTGCGTGGCGTCCACGCCGTCCGCCGCATCGGTCTGACCGCTGCCGTCGAGGAGCACCGATCCCTGCACGTAGGCGACGTTCGAAGTCACCGCAGGATCGATCGTGTCCGTGATGATCAGCGAAGCGGCGGTACCGCTGCCGTCGACGGTCACCGCGATCTCGTAGGTCACGATCGCACCGGGCACGAAGGCGTCGTCCGCGTCGTCGGCTCCGAAGCCGTCGTCGACGTTGACCACCGACTTCACGAGCGAGACGTCGACCGTGGAGACGACATAGCTCTGATCGTCGTTGGCCGTGCCCTGACTCGTGCCGACCACCGCATCGACGCCGCCCTCGCCGCCGTCCTCGGCGGCCGTTCCGGGCGCGGCGCCCGCGAGTGCTCCCGTGGTCGTGTCCGCCTGCACGTTCACCGTGCCGAGATCACCACTCTGCAGGGCCGTCGTGCCGTCGCTGCGCAAGCCCGGGATGTCACCGCGGATCCAGATGCGGCGCGTCTCGTCCGCGAGCAGCGTCAGCACGTCCGTCGCAGGATTGAAGACCGTGTCGTTCCCCGCACCGACGCCGGGCTCGAAGATCAGGTCGCCGTCGTCGAGGTAGATGTCGAGCGCCGTGTCCACCGTCGGGTCGAACTGATCCCCGGTCCGCACTGCATCGATGAGCAGATCGAAGTCCTCGGGACCGTTGCCGTCGTTGCGCACGTCGAAGGCGAGGACCGCGTCGGTCTCGTTCGGCGCCGCGTCCGTCGCTGCGCCGACGGCATTCACGACCACCTCGATGATCTCGTCGACATTGAAGGTGACGACGTTCGAGTCCTCCGTGACCGACGTGCCGCCGACGTTGTAGCTGGCGAAGGCCTGGTTCGTGACGGGCGTGTTCGCCGCCGTCCCCTCGGCCCGAGCCTGGAGCCCGGTCAGCGCCAGCAGGGCGATAGCGGCGAGGGCTGTCAGCCGTTTCATTGCTCTGGTCCTCCAGTGGTCCGGGACACCGCGGTCGCCGTCGATCGCTCATCGCGACCCTGCGGCACAGCGGAGATCAGGTACCGGGCGGCACTGCGCCCGGTTCCGGGTTCGGTCGAGATGCGTCCTGCCGCGCCCGGGGCGCCGGTGAGCGGCTGAAGAGCGGCTGCCGCCCGCAGCGCCGGCCTGCGGGCGGTCAGCGTGAGCGCGGGGCGTGTGCGGGGCGAAAGTCCGGGGCGCCCTGCCGCAGCAGACGAGTCGGCCGAACACGGGCGCCGTGGCCGCGGGCACGCGCCGAACGCACGCCTGCGCAGGTCTCCGACGGGATCCGGCGTTGCAACGTCTCCGCCTCGTGCTCCGTGCGCTTCGAGCCGGTACGCGCGTCCGGACTCCCACCGTGCCTCGCGAACGCATCCGTCCATGGGACCTTCCGGTCCGGCCCCGGTGACCTGCCCGTCGCGCCGAACCGCCCGCTCCGACGGCGGACGCTGCTCCTCGAAGATGCGGCCTGCGAAGGATTTGTATTCCAGATAGTTACACCGCTTTACTCGATCTCTTATGAAGATCACCGCGTTCCCTCTGCGCGCCGCGCGGAGGCAACGCCGGACAGACTGGACCTTACGCTGCCGACACCCCCCGAGTTGTTAGGCGATTGTAAAAATCGATCGCGGCGAACCACACGCGGTGCCGGCTCCGGCGGCCGGGAAGTCGTGACGAACGGCCGATCACGCGCAGCTCCGAAGCCGTGGCGATCGTGCAGGACGTGGCAGTTTCCCGATGCCCGTCAGGGACCTGGGACAGAGTTCGGTCTCCGCTTCGAGCACCCCGCGAAGCGTGCACCCTCGCTCCGAACGCGGCACTGGAGACGGTCCGGGGACATGCGCACCGGATCGTCACGAACGTGACGGACCCGTTACGGGTCCGTTCGGTTAACGGAAGGTCAGGGCAACTCACGCGGAGCGAGCGTGACCGTCTCCGTCGCGGGGTCGAAGAGCACGCGCACCTCGCCGCGCTCGAGCTGCACGAGCACGTGCGCGACCTTCTCGTCGAGCGCGTACACGCGTTCGCCGTAGTCCGTACCCTCACGGGTCACGAACTCCTCGACGATGGCGCGCAGGGTGGCCGCGTCGATGCGGTCGTGTGGTATCTCCATGCCGGTGTCCGGGCGCTGCTGCGGCCGGCTACTATAGCCATCGGCGCCGGCCACACCGGAGCTGGCACCGCGCCGCAGGAATCGAGATCGGAGATGCAGGACGCACCGAAGGTCGTCGTCGTGGAGGACGAGCCCATCACGCGCGCGCAGCTCGAGGCGCACCTGCGGGACGCGGGGTTCGCGACGGAGACGCGCGAGGACGGTCGCGACCTGCAGGCGATCGTCGAGCGCACCCGGGCCGACCTCGTGCTCCTCGACATAAAGCTGCCCGGTACGGACGGGCTCACGCTCACACGAGAACTCCGCGCGGTCTCCGACGTCGGCATCATCCTCGTGACCAGCCGCCAGGATCAGGTCGACCGCATCGTGGGGCTCGAATCGGGCGCCGACGACTACGTCACCAAACCCTTCGATCCGAGAGAGCTCCTGTCGCGCGCACGCAATCTGCTGCGACGTGTGCAGGCGCAGCGACGCCAGCTGCACCAGGGCCATCTGCGCCACTTCGACCGTTTCTCGCTCGACCTCAATCGCCGCGAACTCGTCGACACGGACGGCACGCACACGGCTCTCTCCGCCGGCGAATTCCAGCTCCTGCTGACCTTCGTCGAGCACGCCGGCGAGGTGATGAGTCGCGACCGGATCATGGCCAGGATCCGGAACCGCGAGTGGTACCCGGACGATCGCTACATCGACGTGCTGGTGGGTCAGCTGCGCAGGAAGCTCGGCGAGACCGCGTCCAGCGCGCGTCTCATCACCACGATCCACGGCACCGGCTATCTGTTCACGCCGGACGTGACCTGACGTGCCCGGGCAGCGGTGATCGACCTCGCCGACGCCGAACTGCTGGCTCGTACCGATCGCCACCGTATCCTGCGCGCTCGATCGGCCGCGACGGGACCCGTCGTGGTCAAGCAGCTGCTGTCGACCGCCGGCGACCGGCAGGCGCTGGACCGGCTGCGCAACGAGTTCGCCTTCACGCGCCTGCTGGCGGCCGGGACGGCGCGGCGGGCACTCGCCGCGAGCACGCTCGAGGGCCAGCCGTCGCTGCTCTTCGGCGACCCGGGCGGTGTGACGCTGCGCACGGCCGCGCTGGCCTCGCCGCTGCAGGCGCGCGTCGATCTCGCCCTCGCGCTCGCCCGCGAAGTCGCGCGGCTGCACGACGCCGGCGTCACCCACGGCGACATCGCGCCGGACAACGTGTTGATCATGGGGGACGGTACGGCGCTCCTGATCGACCTCGAACTCGCCACGCTCGAGGCCCAGCGCGACATCGATGCGGGGCGACCCGGCAGACCGCTGGCGACCCTGGCCACCCTCGCTCCGGAAACCAGCGGCCGCCTGCGACGCCGCAGCGATCGCCGCGCCGATCTCTACAGCCTCGGCGCGACGCTCTTCGAACTCTTCGCCGACGCTCCCGTGTTCCCGACCGACGATGCGGTGGCCCTCGTGCAGTCGCACATCGCCCGCGACCCGCCGAGCCTGCTCGAGGTCTGCCCCGGCGCGCCGACCTCGCTCGCGCGCGTGATCGCGACCTTGCTGGCCAAGCGCCCGGAGGATCGCTATCAGGACGCCCGGGCGGTCGTCGCCGATCTCGCTCACATCGCCGATCGCTTCGCCAGCGCCCGGTCCAGCGCCGACCTGGTACCCGCCGCCGGCACCGTGCCGGTGCGCTTCTGCAGAGCCTCGGAAGTCGTCGGCCGCGTCGAGGCGCGGCGCGCGCTCGCCGAGGCGCTGCAGCGCGTCGCGAACGGATCCAGCGAGTTCGTGCTGCTCTCCGGCGCTCCGGGGATCGGCAAGCGCACGCTCGTGGACGCCATGCAGAGCCGGGCCAGGCACCTCGCCTTCGACACGCTGACGATCCGCACGAGTCGGGACGAGCGCCAGCAGGCCCGCACGCTGTTGCCGCTCGCCTTCGCGCCACTGCTGAACCGGCTCGCCGTCGCGTCGGACGCGGACGCCCTCGGCCGCGTCGAGCGTATCGAGCGGGAACTCGGCGAACTCGCACCGACCATGACCGAGGTGCTCCCGGAGCTCGCCGCACTGCTGCCCGGACAACCCGCCGCGCCTCCGCTACCCCCGATCGAGGCGGAGCAGCGCCTCGATCTCGCCTTCCTCCGCCTCGTTCGCGGCATCGCCACGCAGCAGGCGCCGCTGCTGCTGCTGATCGAGAACTGCGAGCAGCTCGATGCCGACGGCCTCGCGCGCCTCGCGCTGCTCATGCGTGGCGGCGGCATTCCCTGGCTGCTCGTGGTCGCGACCACGGACGATCCGGCCGTCGCGAGCGCACATCTGCGAGATGCGCTGGATTCACGAACGGGCGCGCCCGGAGCCCGGCACGTGGAGGTCCCGGGTCTCGACCTCGCCGGGACCACCCGCCTCGTCGCGGACAGCCTGCTCGCGCCGGAACAGCGCGTCGCCGGCCTCGCGACCGCGGTCCATGCTCACGTCGCCGGGAACCCGGAGCGTGCGTTCGACCTCCTCGACGCGCTCCGCAGGCAGGGCGTGCTGTACTACGACATGGCGAACGGGCGCTGGTGCTGGCCCCGGACGCTGCCCGCCGGAGCGCTGCAGGGGGATCACGCCGAGCACGTCCTCGAGCGCCTGGCCCGCACTGCACCGACGCTGCTCGATCTGCTCCGCGGCGCCGCCGTGATCGGGCCGGAGTTCCGCCTCGACGACCTCGCGGCGATCGCCGGCGCGCCGCTCCTGGAGACCCTCGCGCGGCTCCGCGAGGCCGTCGACGACGGCCTGCTGCTGCCACTGCGCGTCGATGCTTCCAGCGCTTCGCTTCCACGCTTCCACGATGGGTCGCCCGGCTTCGGCACACCCGCCTTCCGCTTCCGGCGCGAGGCGCTGCGCCGCGCCCTCACGGCGCGCATCGACGACGACCACCGCCGCAGGCTGCACCGGATCCTCGGCGAACGATTCCTCACGCATCCCGATGGCGACCGGGCACGCCTGCGCGACGGCGTGCAGCACCTGGGCAGCGCCGCCCAGGCTGCGTCGGACCAGCACGTCGACGCAGGCAGACTCGCCCGTCTGAACCTCGATGCGGGCCGCAGCGCCCTCGCGGACGCGGAGCCGCGCAACGCCTATCGCTTTCTGCGCACGGGACTCGGACTCCTCGGCGCCGACGCCTGGCGCGAGGACCCGGAGCTCGCGCTCGCTCTGACCCTTGCGTCGATGGAGGCGGCCACACTCTGTGGCGACGCGGGCCAGGTCGAACGGCTCGGCCAGGCCGCACTCATGCATCTGCGGGCCCCGGACGAGCGGATGATGATCGCGGTCTGGCTCGTGCGGGCACTGCAGGGCGCCGGGCGCTCGCGGGATGCGGCCGCAATCGCGCTGCCCGAGCTCGCCCGTCAGGGACTCGCCCCCGCGTCCCGCGCGGGCCCGCTGACGAGCGCCTTCGTGCTGCTGCGCGGTCGGCGCCTGCTCGCGCGCCTCGAGCGGAACCCGGAGACCACGGACGGAACGCCGCCGGCGATCGTCGCGGCGGCCGCTCTGCTCCAGGACGTGCTCCACGGCGCCTTCCGTGACGCGCCGCAGCGACTGCTCGCAGGGGTCGACCGGCTGCTCGCACTGACCTCGCGTCATCCCGACGTCGACGCCGCGCCCTTTCTGCTCGCCTGCCTCGGCGCCATGAGCGCGGCGGCCGGATTCCGGGACGACGCCCGACGCTATCTGCGCGTGGCCGAGCGCCTGCTCGATGCACGGGCGTCCGATGCCGGCCGCGACCCGCGCGTCGCGCCGCGCACGCGGCTGGTGCTCGCGGTCATGGTGCAGCCCTGGCTCCGCCCGCCGGCGGCGCCCTTCACGACGCTCCACGACGTCCAGCAGCGCAGCTTCGCCCTGGGCGACGCCGAGACGGCGGGCGACGCAGCAGCCGCCTACGCCATCTTCGCGGTGCTCCGCGGCCGCCAGCTCGGCGACGTCGGCCGCGAACTCGCGGTCATGGAGCAGACCCTGCAACGCCTGCGGAGCGCACCGGGCCTGCCGATCGTGCGCGTCTACGGCGCCTTCCTCCAGCGGCGAAGGACGCCCGGCCGCGAGGCGCCGAAGCCCTCGGCCTCACTCGACACCGAGCCTCCGAATCGCCTGGCGGCCAGCCACGGCAGCCTGCTCGAGGCCTGGCTGGCCCTCGACGACGGACGACCGCAGCAGGCCCTCGCGGAACTCGAAGCGGGCCCCGCGGCGCGGCTCGCCGACGATCCGGGGCTCGTCGGAGCCCAGTACGCCATGCTCCACGGTCTCGCCAGCATCGATGCGGCCCGAAGCGGCACGCGAGCGCTGCGCCGACGGGCTCTGCGCAGCGCGCACCGCGACGCCGCGCGCCTGCGCAGCCGGCTCGCCAGGGGCCTCGGCGCCATCGGTCAGAAGCCGTTGCTCCTCGAGGCCGAGATCTCGGCCCTTCAGGGGCGTTTCACGCGGGCCTTCGAGGGCTTCGAGGGTGCGCTGCGGGAAGCTCGGGCAAACGGTTTCCTCCTCGACGAGACCGCCGCCTGGAGACGCTGCACCCGGTTCCTGGAGCAGGCCGGACGCTACGAGATCGCCGCCCGCTTCGCAGGCGGCGCGGACGACTGCGAGCGCCAGCAGGCCGGAGACGACGACGACGGACCTTCGCCGGAAGCCGGAACGGAACTGCTGGACGCGGTCGGCGCCCTCCTCGAGGCCACGCGCGCGATCTCCGGTGAACTCCGCGGCGACGCCCTCGTGACGGTGCTCTTCGAGCGACTGCTCGCCCGCGCCGGAATCGCGCGCGTCGCGCTGGCCCTGCAGGAGGGCGAGGGGCTGCAACTTCACGCCCTCGCGGAAGCCGAAACGGCGCCGATGGTCCGCTTTCCTGGCCAGGCGCTCGAGGACTGCGACCAGGACGTGCCCGTCACGCTCCTGCAGACCGTCGCGCGCACGGGCGAGCGCCTGATCGTGAAGGACAGCGCGAAGGACGAGCTGTTCTCCGACGATGCGTACTTCCGCGCCCAGGACGGCGTCGCGGCGCTCTGCCTCCCGCTCGCGACCGGGGAGCGCTTCGTGGGCGTCCTCTTCGTGGAGCGCCGTACCGGCGCGAGCCCCTTCGACGCCGAGACGCTGCGGCTGTGCGAGGCGCTGGCGTCCCAGGCGGCCGTGGGCCTCGACAACGCACGCCTCCACGACGCCCTCGGGCGGGCACGGGATCAGTACCGCCTGCTCTTCGACAACGCGCTCGAGGGCATCTTCCAGCTCGGCCTCGACGGCACGCTGCGCATCGCCAACGACGCGCTCGCCGAGACGCTCGGCTATCGGTCCGCGCGGGAACTGCTCGAGGAGGTGCCGCGGCTGCCGGACGATGTCGCCGTAGAGCCCTCGCAGCTGGATGGCGTCGTCGACGCGATCGTCGAGCACGGCGCCGTGCGCGCCCTCGAGTTCGAGGCGATCCGCCGCGACGGGTCGCGGGCCTGGGTCGAGCTCTCCGCCCGCGCCGTACTCGACGAAGCCGGCGTGCCGATCGGTATCGAGGGCTCGCTCGTCGACACCACCGAGCGGCGTCAGCGCCTGCTCGCGGAGCGCGCCCGCGAGGAGGCCGAGGGCGCGACGCGCGCCAAGAACTACTTCCTCGCGAGCATGAGCCACGAGATCCGCACGCCCATGAACGCGATCCTCGGCTTCTCGGAGCTCGCCCTCGAGACGGAGCTCGCGCCACGCCAGCGCGAGTACGTGCACACGATCCACGAAGCGGCCCGCTCCCTGCTCGCCCTCCTCGACGACGTGCTCGACCTCTCGCGTATCGAGGCAGGGCGCCTGGACCTCGTCACGGCCCGCCTCGACCTCGTGCCACTGCTGCGCCACGTGCACGCGCTGTTCGTCACCCGAGCCCGCACGCGCGGCCTGCGGCTCGAGCTCGTCGGCACCGACGAACTCGAACAGGCACTGCCCGCGGGCGCGGCGCTGCTGGGCGATCCCGGCAGGCTGCGCCAGGTACTCGTCAACCTCGTCGACAACGCCGTCAAGTTCACGCTCGAGGGCGGCGTGACGCTGCGCGCAAGGATCGCTGCGCGCGACGAGGCCGGTCTGCGCATCGCCTTCGAGGTCGAGGACACGGGCGTCGGCATCGGCGCCGGAGACCGGCGGCGCCTCTTCGATCCCTTCGAGCAGCTCGACGCCGGCAGCACTCGCCGCCACGGCGGCGCCGGTCTCGGCCTCGCCATCTGCCGCCAGCTCGTGAACCTCATGGGCGGAACACTCGAAGTCGACGGCGAATTCGGCGTGGGCAGCCGCTTCCACTTCGAGCTGCGCCTGCCCTTCGCGGGCTCGGAGGCCCCGTCGTCGGACCCTCCCCTGCAGCTCGGCGCGGAGCCGCTCGCGGGTCGATCGCTGCTGCTGGCGGAGGACAATCGCATCAACCAGCAGCTCGCCCTCGAGTTCCTCGAGCGCGCCGGCGCACGCGTGACCGTGACCGAGCGTGGCCAGGGGGTGCTCGAGATCCTCGAAGACCGCGCCTTCGACGCCATTCTCATGGACCTGCACATGCCGGACCTCGACGGCATGGAGACCTGCCGGCGGCTCAGGCGCCTGGCACACGGCAGGGACGTCCCCGTGATCGCCGTCACCGCCGACGCGGTGGGGAACGCCGCCCTCCGCGCCCGCGAGGCGGGCTTCGACGACTTCGTCCTCAAGCCCATGACCCGCGAGACACTGCTCACGGCCCTGGCAAGGCTCCTGCCGACGGCGGGGACGCCTTCGTCAGATGCCTCTGCGGCGGGACGCGAGGAGCGCGACCGAGCGTCCGTACCGGGTATCGACCTCGCCTCGGGCCTGCGCGCGCACAACGGCAACGAGGCCCTGTTCCTGCGCCTGCTCGGCGAGTTCCAGCATCACTACGGCGACGCCGCAGGGCGCGTGCGACGGCTGCTCGCCGAAGGGCGGGAGGAGGAAGCCGCCCGGCTCGTGCACAACGTGCACGGCGTCGCCGGCAGTTTCGGCGCCGAACGGCTGCGGCGCTGCGCGGCGGAACTGGAAGGCGCCATGGAGACCCGTCCGGGCCACGTCGACCGGAAGCTCGGCAGCTGGGAGTCGGCGCTGCGCGAGGTGCTCGAGTCCGCCGGGCGCATCACCCGCGGAGACGTGTCCCTGCGCAGGCCGTGATCGCTCAGCCCGCCTCGAAGGCGTCTATGAAACGCTCCGCGTGCGCCGCGCGACGACCCTCGAGGCCCGCGAAGTCGAACAGCGACGTGTCCAGCAGATGGGAGGGCGTGACGTTGCCGAGCGCCCGGCCGATCTTCTCGACGCGCCCCGGGTGGCGTGCGTCCCACTCCGCGAGCATGCGCTTCACGACCTGGCGTTCCAGGTTCTCCTGCCCGCCGCAGAGATCGCAGGGGATGATCGGAAAGGCGCGATGCTCGGCCCAGCGCGCGATGTGGTGCTCGCGCAGATAGGCGAGCGGCCGGATCACGATGTTGCGGCCGTCGTCCGAGAGCAGCTTCGGCGGCATGCTCTTGAGCGTCGCGCCGTGGAAGAGGTTCAGGAAAAGCGTCTCGACGATGTCGTCGAGATGATGGCCGAGGGCGATCTTCGTGGCGCCGATGCGCCGCGCGAAGCCGTAGAGCGTCCCGCGACGCAGCCGCGAACACACGGGGCAGAAGGTCTTGCCTTCCGGGGTGAGCTCCTTGACGACGCTGTAGGTGTCCTTCTCCACGATGTGGTATTCGACGCCGAGCTCCTCGAGATAGGTCGGCAGCACGTGCTCGGGGAAGTTCGGCTGCTTCTGATCGAGGTTCACGGCGACGAGGTCGAAACGGATCGGAGCGCTCTGCTGCAGCATCATCAGCACGTCGAGCAGGGTATAGGAGTCCTTGCCGCCCGAGAGACAGACCATGACGCGGTCGCCGTCCTCGATCATGTCGAAGTCGGCGATCGCCCGCCCCACCTCGCGCCGGAGGCGCTTCTGGAGCTTGTTGATCTCGTAGCGTTCGCGCGTGGCCATGGCGCACCCTCGTCCGGTGGCGCGCGTTTGTACCCGATCGGTCACTGCATGTACAAGGAGACTCCCGCGATCCGACACGACGCACTCATGACGCGCCTGCGACACCTGCTGCTGTGCTGCATGCTCCTGACGGGATGCTGCGTCCGGTGCGATGTCGCGAGCGCGGAACCCGCCGCGCCGACCGGCGCCGATTCGCTGGTGGTCCTCCAGTACCACTTCGTGTCCGCGGACACACCGCGCAGTACGTCGCTGACGCCCGAGGAGTTCGAAACGCACCTCGAGCTCCTCGCCAGCGAGGGCTTCACGATCGTCGACCTCCCCTCGGCGCTCGCGACGCTCCGCGCCGGCGGAACGCTGGCGCCGAGGTCCGCGGCCATCACCTTCGATGACGGCTACCGCAGTGTCCACACGGAAGCGCTGCCGCGCCTCGCTCGACGAGACTGGCCCTTCACGGTGTTCGTCAATCCGGGTCCCATCGACGCCGGCTCGCGTCTCCACGCCGACTGGCGCGCCCTCGCCGAGATGCAGGCCGCGGGAGCGACGATCGCGAATCACGGCATGGAGCACGCGTTCCTCGCCCGCCGCGACCCACGTGCACCGCCCGAATCCGATGCCGACTTCGATGCACGCATGCGGCGCGAGATCGCGGCGGCCGAGGACCGCATAGAGGCGGAACTCGGCGTCCGTCACGGACTCTTCGCCTATCCCTACGGCGAGTACGACGATCGCATCCGCGCCTGGCTCCAGCGCGAGGGGTACGTCGGTATCGGACAGCATTCGGGCGTGGTCTGGTCCGGGTCCGATTTCCGGGCCCTGCCGCGCTTCCCCTTCTCCGGGAGCTACGCCGATCCGTCGCAGTTCCTGGACAAGGTGCGCATGAAGCCGTTGCCGGTCCTCGACGCCGAGTCCCTCGACGATCCGCTCCGGGCCACGGCCGAGGCCCGGCCGGAACTCGTGTTCGACGTCGCCGCCGGGCCACTGCGCCCCGATACGCTCGCTTGCTACGCCACGCGCCAGGGCCGCATGGACACGATCACCGACCGCATCGCGGAGGATCGTGTCCGGGTCAGCGCGCGACCGAAGCAGGCACTTCCGCTCGGCCGGTCACGCTACAACTGCACGGCACGCGACCGGGAGGGCGGCTGGCTCTGGTTCTCGCAGCCGTGGCTGCGCCTCGGCCCCGACGGCGAGGCGCCGCACTGAGCCGATGGCGGCTTCAGTTGCCGGAGACGGAAGGTGCGACCGCCGCGCCGACGTCGTGAGCGGCGAGATCGTTGAAGCGCATGATCGCGCGCAGCTCCTCCACGTAGGCGTCGCCACGTTCCGAGTACCGCGTGAGCCCGGCGGCGAGGTCCGCGCCACGGATCGCCTCGCCGGCCCTGCGCGCCGCGAGGCGGCGCTCACGCACACCGCGATAGGCCGGGTGCGAATTGAGGTTGCGGAAGTAGCTGTCCACGGAGTCACGGATGGACGCGAACTCCTCCACCTCGTGCGTGGCGCCGGCCCTGCGCCGCGCCGGAACGATCCCGCAACCTTCCGTGAAGCACCACTCCCCGAACAGGTTGTTCGCCACACGGGCGAAGCGCGACGTGCCCCAGGCCGACTCCGTCGCCGCCTGCGCCAGCACGAGTGACGCCGGCAGCACGTCGACGCGGCGCAGCAAGCGGTCGATCAGGGCGACATCGAGGGGCGTATCGTCCTCGATCGCGACCCGGTAGCGCTCGGCGAGCTCCGCGACGCGATCCCAGTCCGCGCTGCCGATCATCGCCCCCTGTTCGATGCGGCCTCGCAGCTCGAGCAGCTCGGCGCGGATGCCGCGGACGCGCGCATTGTTCGCCTCGACCAGGGGCAGGAGGTAGTCGAAGAAGGCCTGCTTCCTGCGGGACAGATCGTCGATGGCGGCGAAATCCGGCAGCGGGCGCGGCACGACCATGTCGCGGGGACGCGCCTCCGGTTCCGGTTCCGCTTCCGGTTCGAGGCGCGGTGCGAGGACGAGCAGGAGCGCCAGAGGCAGGGCCATGGAGATCACGAGACCGGCGAGCAGTCCTTCCGGATGCGCGCGCAACCAGACGCCCACTACGCTCGGGCCGGTATCGGGACCGTGCCGGTCGGTCATGGCTCAGGTCGTCTCTCGCAGAACGATCGCCGGCGGCGTGCCCACCACGCGGCGCGTCGCGAGCGTACCGATGACCCCGATCAGCAGCACGCCCAGCAGCGGACCGCCGAGCCAGGTCCAGGGATGCAGCCGACCCTCGAGTTCGAACACCTGCGCCTGGAGCAGGAACACGGTGATCTCCGAGCCGACCACCGCGAGCACGCCGGCGAAGAGTCCGAGCGCTGCGAACTCGATCACCAGGGCGCCGAGGATCCGGGCGCGCCCGGCACCGAGCGCCCGCAGCAGACCGTACTCCCGCATGCGCTCGTCCATGCTCGACTGGATGGAAGCGATCAGCACGAGCGCACCGGCACCCATGACCAGCACCAGCACCATCTCCACGGCGAGCGTGACGCGATCGATGATGCGCTGAACCTGCTCCACGACGGCGTCGATCTCGATCACGGTCACCGTCGGAAAGCTGCGCAGGAGGCTGTTCAGGAACGGCTTGCGGCTCGCCTCGCGGCGGAAGCTGGTGAGATAGGTCGCGGGGAAGCGCTCGAGGGCACCGGGCGAGAGCAGGATGAAGAAGTTCGGGCGCATGCTGTCCCAGTCGACGCGGCGCAGGTTGACGAGACGCGCATCGAACGCCACGTCGGCGAGCGTGAAGGTCATGACGTCACCGACGCGCAGGCCGTTCTCGCGCGCGTACTCCGCGTCCATGGACACCTCGATCATGTCGGCCTCGCCGGACCACCAGCGACCGTCGACGATCGTGTTGCCCTCCGGGAGCACGTCGGACCAGGAGAGGTTGCGCTCGCGCGTGAGCCAGCGCCTCGGCCCCTCGTTGTCGAGCGCTGCGCCGTTCACGGCCACGATGCGGCCGCGCATCATCGGGAAGAAGGGCTGCGCCCCCTCCCCTTCCGTCTGCAGGAGCTGCCGCAGCTCCTCGACCTCGGCGGGCGAGATGTTGAACACGAAGTGGTTCGGCGCATCCGGCGGCAGCTGGTTCTGCCATTCCTCGAGCAACGCCGTCCGCGTCAGGTAGATGATGAGCAGCAGCATGATCGCGAGGCCGAACACGAGGATCTGGACCCGGTTCTCGGCGCCGCGGCGCTGCAGACCGGCGAGGGCGATGCGCCAGCCGCTACCCGCCTGCATGCCCACCACGCGTCCGGTCCGGAGCAGGATGCTGGCGACGCCGAGCAGGCAGATCACCGTGCCGAAGCTGCCGAGCAGCAGCCACCCGGTCAGTTCGAGGGAACCCGAGTACCAGACCAGCAGCACGAGCGAACCGACGAGGCCGGAGAGATAGGCCAGCGCCATGGATGCGTCCGACGGGTCGAGATCCCGGCGGATCACCCGCAGCGGGCTGACGCCCCGCAACCGCAGCAGCGGCGGCAACGCGAAGGACAGCAGGCACACGAAGCCGGTGATCGCCCCCACGACGAAGGGCTCGGGACCCGGCGCCGGGAGCGCCACGGGAACCATGTCCTTCAGCGCACGCAGGGCGCCGAGCTGGGCGCCGTGCCCGAGCGCGAGGCCGAGCACGGTCGCGAGGCCGCCGAGGCAGAGCAGGTTGCCGAGGTAGAGACGCTGGATCTGCGATGGCGTCACGCCCATGGTCTTCAGCACGGCGACCGGGTCGTGCTGACGCTGGCTGTAGCGGTTCGCCGCGAGCGCCACCGCGACGCCGGAGAGGATGACCGCCAGCAGTCCACCGAGCAGGAGGAAACTCTCGGCGCGCTCCAGCGCACGACCGATGGACTCGTTGCTCGTGCGCACGTCGTCCCAGTCGTAGACGTCGTCGAAGTCGTCCGGCAGTGATGCGCGATAGGCCTCGAGGGCGTCGTCGTCGCCCCGCAGGAGCAGACCGTACTCCAGGCGACTGCCCGGCTGCACGACGCCCGTCGCCGGCACGTCCGCCATGCGCATGAGCAGGCGCGGTCCGAGATCGAAGAAGCTGCCACCCCGGTCCGGCTCGTAGGTGATCACGCGCGTCACCCGGAGCCGGGCGTTACCCACCTCGACCTCGGCACCGATCTCGACGTCGAGCGCGGGCAGGAGACGCCCGTCGAGCCATACCTCGCCCGGTGCCGGCAGCGCGTCCGTCTCCTCGCCTTCCACGAAGGCCACGTCGGCGACGCGCAACGTGCCACGCAGCGGATAGCCCTCGGTCACGGCCTTGACGCCCACGAGCTGGCTGCGATCGGCGGCGAACACCATGGAGGTGAAGGTGAGTGTGTCCGCCGTGTCGATGTCGAGACGGCGGGCGAGATCGCGGAACGGCTCCGGCAGGGGCGCCGAGTGCTCGATGCGGCGATCGGCTGCGAGGAAGGCCGTGGACTCGAGCACGAGCGCCTTCTGCAGGCGGTCGATGAAGATGGCGATGCCCGAGACCGTCGTGACCGCGAGCACGAGCGCGACCACGAGCAGCGTCAGCTCACCGCCCTTCCAGTCACGCCACAGCAGGCGCAGTGCGACGTCGCGGCGCACGGCTCAGGCCCTCGCCTGCTCGAGCGGACCTTCCGCCGGGGGGACGACGAGGCGACCCGAATCGATGGTGACGGCGCGATCGCAGCGCTCCGCGAGCCCGAGATCGTGCGTGACGAGCACGAGCGTCGTGCCCGTCTCCCGGTTCAGATCGAAGATCAGGTCCGCGATCCGCGCACCGGTGCCGCGGTCGAGGTTGCCGGTGGGTTCGTCCGCGAACAGGACCACGGGCCGGGCGGCGAAGGCCCGCGCCACGGCCACGCGCTGCTGCTCGCCGCCGGAGAGCTGGCGCGGCTGATGGTCCGTGCGATCGCCGAGACCGACGCGTTCGAGGAGCTCGCGCGCACTCGTCTCGGCCTTCGCGTCGCCGCGCAGCTCCATCGGCAGCATGACGTTCTCGAGGGCCGTGAGGCTGCCGAGGAGCTGGAAGTTCTGGAACACGAAACCCACGAGTTCGCCCCGGACGCGCGCGCGGGCTTCCTCGTCGAGCTCCGTCAGGCGATGGCCGCCGAGTTCGATGAGGCCCGTGGAAGGCTCGTCGAGGCCAGCGAGGAGACCGAGCAGCGTCGTCTTGCCGGAGCCCGATTCGCCCACCAGCGCGACGGTCTCGCCCCGCTTGATCGCGAGATCGATGCCCGACAGTATCGTCAGCGGTCCCGCCGCTGTCGGCACCGTCTTCTCGACCCCACGCGCAACCAGGATGTCTTCCCGAGTGTCCTCAGTCATCCGCTTCCTCTCGGTCCTCGTGCTGGGGTCGACGCTCTGCGCGCCGTCTGCGGCGGAGCGAACCGTCCTCGTCATGGGAGACAGCATCAGTGCGGCCTACGGCATCGAGGCCGAACAGGGCTGGGTGCAGCTCCTCGCCGATCGCCTCGAGGACGCCGGAGCCGGCATCGACGTCGTCAATGCCTCCGTGAGCGGAGAGACGACGGGCGGCGGTGTGGTACGCCTGCCGGGCTCGCTCGAGCGGCTCGCACCCGAACTGGTGATCATCGAGCTCGGCGGCAACGACGGGCTGCGAGGGTATCCGATCGCTCGAATCCGCGACAACCTGACACGCATGGTGTCGATGGCGCGTGAAGCCGGCGCCGAGGTCCTGCTGCTCGGCATGCTCATTCCTCCGAACTACGGCGAACGCTATACCTCCGGCTTCCAGGCAGCGTTCCGCGAGGTCGCCGCACAGACGGGGGTACAGTTCGTCCCCTTCCTGCTCGACGGCGTCGCCACGGACGCGTCCCTGATGCAGGAGGACGGGATCCATCCGACCGCAGCCGCACAACCCCTGCTGCTGGAGAACCTCTGGCCCTCGCTCGCGCCGCTCCTCGGCCTCGAGCGTCCCGCCGCGGCGTCGGATGCCGCCGGGGCAGCGGGTCCGCCTGCGCTAGAATGAGCGGCGCCAGGCGCCGCGAGCGCGCGAGCCCCATCCGCCGGAGCGAGTGTTGAACACGACCAGTCGAACCCGCGTCGACACCAAGCAGAACCTGATCACCTCGGCGCTGGCACTGTTCGCGGCGGAAGGGCTCGACGCCGTCTCCATGCGGACCATCAACAGCGAGGCCGGTGCGCGCAACGCATCCGCCGTCCACTACCACTTCGGCAGCAAGCTCGGCATCGTCGAGGCGGTGATCGATTTCGTGCGCGCGGAATTCGATCAGCACCGGCTTCCGGCGCTCGAGGCCCTCGAGGCGAAGGCCGCGGCCGGCGAGACACCCGACGCGCGCGAGGTTCTCTGGACCGTCTTCCACCCCTACTACCTCGTCCATCGCACGCCGGAACACGGTCGCGCGGCGATCCGCTTCCTGGCACGGCTGCAGACGGAGATGAGCCCGGAGATCCAGCGCCTCGTGAATCGTGACCCACACGGCATCGCGCGGCGGACGGATGCCCTGCTCGCCCGCGCCCTGCCGGAACTGCCTGCGGAACTGAGGCGCACCCGCTTCCTCTTCGCCTGGGCACTCATGGTGCACGGCTTCGCCGGCTCCGGGAGCTGGGAGGACACGGCGCTCGGCGACCTGCGCGCCCCGAGCGGTGACGTGGCCCTCATGCGCTTCTTCGAGTACCTGCTCGGTGGCCTTCGGGCGCCCGTCGGGGACCCCTGAGGCGCCTCACAGCGAGCTGACCAGGTGACCACCGTCGACGGCCACGGTCTGCCCCGTCATGTGGGCCGAGGCCTCCGAGGCGAGCAGCAGCAGCGCTCCGTCGTAGTCGTCGATCTCGCCCGCACGTCGCTGCGGGATCTTCTTCGAGAACTCCAGGAACTCGTCGCTGTCGAGGAGCCGTGAGGAGACGGCGCTGTGGAAGTAGCCCGGAGCGATGGCGTTCGCACGGATGCCGTAGCGGGCGCCCTCGAGCGCGATCTGCTTCGTCAGCTGCACGAGGCCGGCCTTGGACACGGCATAGGGCGTCACGCCCTTCTGCTGGCGGAAGCCGAGGATGCTCGCGACGTTGACGATGTTGCCGCCGCGCTTCGCCGCCTCCCAGCGCCGGGAGATCTCCTTCGACACGAGCCAGGCCCCCTTCAGGTTCGTCGCCATGACCGCGTCCCAGGCGTCCTCGTCGAGGGTCATGTAGGTGAACACACCGGCTTCAACGCCCGCGTTGTTCACGACCACATCGGGCAGACCTGCGTCCGCCTGCGCCGCGTCGAGCGCCGCGACGATGCTCGCCGCGTCGGTGACGTCGAGGGCCACCGCCTGCGCCGCGTGTCCGGCGGCACGCAGTTCCTTCCCCCGCGCCTCCAGCCGGTCGACGCGCCGCGCCCCGAGCACCACGGAGGCGCCGGCGTCGGCGAACAGGCCCGCCATGTGACTGCCGAGGCCGCTCGAGGCCCCGGTGACGAGAACGACGCGCCCCTCGAGCGAGAATCGATCCTGACTCATGTGTCCCCCATCTCACGCTTGCCGTCCGGTCCGAGCTCCAGCTCGCCGCGCCGGAGCCCGGGGGCGAGACTGACGCGCTCGTCGAACACGAAACACTCGCCCCGCCAGCGGCTCGCCTCCTCGTCGACCGACGCCAGATAGGCGAGGATGCCGCCCTCGAGTTCACGCACGTCGGTCCAGCCCGCCCCGCGCATCCACGCCGCCGCCTTCGCGCAGCGGATGCCGCCGGTGCAGAACATGGCGACGGGCGCGTCCTTGTCCGGCAGATGCGTCTCGGCCCAGGCGGGGAACTCGCGGAAACCGGTCGTGCCGGGGTCGACGGCACCGGGGAAGGTGCCCGCCGCCACCTCGTAGTCGTTGCGAAGGTCGATCACGGTCACGGCGGCGTCGTCGAGCTGGGCCGAC
This sequence comes from Pseudomonadales bacterium, assembly GCA_036351675.1. Classification (GTDB taxonomy): domain Bacteria; phylum Pseudomonadota; class Gammaproteobacteria; order Pseudomonadales; family Azotimanducaceae; genus JAZBPO01. The sequence goes on along the minus strand of JAZBPO010000019.1, from coordinate 2,964 downwards.
CACGCCTCCGGAGGCACCCGCTTCGCACCGCCATGATCGAGCGGCTCGTCCGAGCGACCGAGGGTCACGATCTCCTCGCGTCGCTGGACCTTCAGGCGGCCGAAGGGCTGGAGCCCGAAGTCGTCCGAACGGTTCAGCACGAAGCGCTCGAACCCCGGCTCGCCGCGCAGGGCCGCCTCGAACTCATCGAGCGCTTCCGCCGTACCGTGGACCGAGAGATTCACGCCCTCTTCCGCGACCAGCACCGTACCGAGCAGGCCGAGCCGTTCGGCGCGGGCTGCGAGCGCCGCACGCAGCGCGTCCGGGTCCTCGACCGGCGTGAAGAGATAGCCCGTCCCGACCATGCCCCGCTCAGTGGCCGGTCACGGGAAGGTGCCGTCGCCGCCGCGGCAGGCCGGGGACTCCGGCGCGCCCTCGCGCGCCTGCCACTCCTCGGGCGTGTAGGTGTGCAGCGCAAGCGCATGGACGGCCCCCGCGAGTTCCTCCGCGAGCAGGGCGTTGAGGCGGCGGTGACGGGCGACGGCGCGTTGACCGAGAAACGCCTCGGAGACCACCACCACACGGAAGTGCGACTCGGATCCGGGCGGCACGTTGTGGTTGCCGCTCTCGTTCACCACCTCGAGGTGGCTCGGCGCGAGGGCCTCGCCGACCTTGCGTTCGATGTTCGCCTGGATGCTCATCCGCTTCAGCCCTTCGCCGTGAGCGTGTAGACGCCGTCCCAGTCGGCGGGCGGCGGTTCGTGCAGGTAGTCCTCGCAGCGGTCGATGTAGGTGAGCGAGGGACCGTCGAGGGGCACCACCTCGAGCGCGTGCCGGAAGGCGTCGATCGCTTCCTGGAACTTGCGTGCCTTGTACAGCTCGAGGGCCCGATTGTAGCGCGCGACGAGTTCGCTCCGCTCCGGATCGAGATTGCCGCGCCGCTCGAGCAGCTCGTGCACGCGCACCGCCTCGCGCTTGCCGACGACGCGGATCAGATCGAGTTCGCGGGCCTCCACGTCGTCGGCCACCTTCCGGTAGGTGAAGTCCGAGATCATGGTGCAGGTCTTGTAGAACTTGTTCGCGCCCTCGAGACGCGCCGCGAGATTCACCGCATCGCCCATCATGGTGTAGTCCATGCGCTGCGCCGACCCCATGTTGCCGACGAGCATGCGCCCGGTGTTGAGGCCCATGCGGACGTTGAGGATCGGCCGGCCCTCGGCGGCCAGACGCTCCCGATAGCGGGTCATGTAGTTCTGCATGTCGATGCTGGCGAGACAGGCGAGGCGAGCGTGGTCGGGCTGCGAGAGCGGAGCACCCCAGAAGGCGATGATCGCGTCCCCCTCGAACTTGTCCACGGTGCCGTCGTAGTCCGCGATGATCTCGCACATGGCCGTGAGGTAGTCGTTGAGGAGCGCGACGAGTTCCTTGGGCGTGAGCTGCTCGGAGATCGTCGAGAAACTGGCGACGTCCGAGAAGTAGGCCGTCATCTCCCGCTCCTCGCCCCCGAGCGAGAGCTTGGTGGGATCCTTGACGAGGATGTTCACGACCTTCGGAGAGAGGTATTGACCGAAGGCCTCGCGAATCAGCGTCTTCTGGCCGCGCTCCGCGAGGTAGTAGCGCGCGTTGGTGGCGAGGATCGAGAGGAAGCCCGCGACGAGGATGTAGGACATGGAGGCGATGACGCCGACGGAGGCGTACAGCCAGACCACGACCCAGGCCCACAGTCCGAGCAGCGCCGCCTGTGCCCCCAGGCGCATGCCGGGCTGCTGCAGCGTGCTGCACGCCACCAGCCCGGCGAGGACCGCGAGGGCGAGCAGCAGCTCCAGGCCGAAACCCGCCGGCTGCAGCGCCCCACCGCCGAGCAGCGTGGCGATGGTCGCGGCGATGAACTCGATCCCGTAGAGCCGGCCGACGGGCGTCTCGAAGTAGTCGTGGGAAACCTCGGAAATGTCGCCGAAGAGGACGATGCGGTCCTCCATCCAGTAGCGCAGCTCTTCCAGCTCGGCTTCCGACTTGTCCGTGAGATCCAGCAGATCGAGCACGGAGATACCGTATTCCGTCGCATAGGACGAGACGCCCCGATCGAAGGCCGGGAAGTCGAGGTAGAGCTCGTGGCGATGCGAAAGGGGCACCGAGAGGGCGTCGCCGAAGTGCAGCGTCCGATCCTCGAGGCGCGGCGTCTCGCCGAGATAGAGCGCCACCGCCTGCACGCTGAAGGGCCAGCCGTCCTCGAATTCCACGGCCTCCGGGAACAGGCGCAGGCGGCCCATGTTCTCGACCAGCCCGCTCGAGGACTCGATGTTGGTGTAGCCGGAACGGGTGACCGCGCGGATCGCGTCGATCGGATAGTTGATGTCCGTCAGCCGGCCGTCCTCGACCCGTCCCTGCGAGACCACCAGCGGCTCGCCGGCCTGAGCGAGCAGCGCCGCGGCCGGTTCGTCCTCGCCGTAGGACGAGGGAAAGTCGAAGAGGTTGTCGATCACCACGACCCGGGCGCCCAGCTCGTGCATGTTGCGCGCGGCGCGCGCGAGATCCGCGCGGCGCAGGGGCCAGCTGCCGTAGGCGTCGAAGAAGCCCTCGTCCTGGTTGACGAAGCTGATCGTGTCCTCGGGAAAGGGCACGCCGTCCCCTGAGACGCGCACGAGGTGGCGGAAGCCTACGGTCTGGTCCTCGAGGACGGAGAACCACTCTCCGCGCTCCGCGACGATCGCGAGCAGCAGGAGCACGACCGTCAGCGGGATGTCCCAGCGCTTGCCCAACTCCCCGAACAGCTGCCCCATGGACCGAGCCCCTCTCAACGCGCCATGCCGTGGCGAGATCGCGCCCGCCCCGTGGCCAGTCTACTGCAGGTCGGATTCGGCGTCCGCGAAGGCCCCGACGAGAACCATCGGTCGCGGACGCTTCCGGCACCGTGAAGCGCAGAACGCCGCGGGACCGTCCCGGCGGTCGCCGCGGCCTTCGAGGGCTCCGCGCCGCACCCGGCGAG
>JAZBPO010000018.1:0-13912 GCA_036351675.1 Pseudomonadales bacterium | reverse complement strand
GGGACGGAGCAGCGCGGCGCCCTTCGGCGCAGCGCTGGTCCATCCCCCGTTGTCGCAGCGGCCTCGCTGCCGAACCGCCTTCGTCGCTACGGTTTCACTTCGAGGCGGAGTGGTTCGCCGGCGAGGTAGGCGTCGAGGTGTTCGAGGAAGACCGCATCGCCGCGCTCGCCCGTGGCTTCCGTGTCCGGTGAGCAGTGGGCGGTGACGCGGATCTTCGGGTGATCCCAGAGTGGGCTCTCCTCGGGGAGGGGTTCGGTCTCGAAGACGTCGAGGACGGCCATGCCGGGCCGGCCGGCGTCGAGGGCCGCGATCAGCGCGGTTTCGTCGACGAGGCTGCCGCGGGCGACGTTCACGAGCACCGCGTCCGGCTTCATGCGCGCGAGCAGCCCCGCATCGACGATCCGGGCATTGCCGTCATTGGCCGCGGCGCAGATCACGAACACGTCCGCAGCGGCGATCTCCCCGGCGAGCGCTTCGACGCCGACCACGCGCAGCGCGTGTGCGTCGGGCCGTGGCGTGCGGCGGATACCGACGATCTCGGCACCGAAGGCGCGGGCGCGCTCGGCGACGTGGCGGCCGATGCTGCCGTAGCCGAGGATCACCCAGCGCGTGCCGCGCAGCTCCCGGAAGGGTAGACGGACCCATTCGTGCCGGGCCTGGGCCGCGAGGCGTTCCGGGCCCGGATGAAAGCTCGCCATGACCTGCGCGAGCACGTACTCGGCGATCGCCACGCTGCTGCCGTCGTTGATGGTCAGGCGGATACCGGCCTCGAGGACGCGCTGGAAGGTCGGATGTTCGTAGCCCGCGGCACCCGACTGCAGCCACATCACGCCGGGCGTCGTCAGGACCTTGCGGGCGTAGTCGCGCATCGGTGCGCCCGGCTTCAGGAACAGGTGCCTGGAGAACCAGGCCGCCTCGAAGGGTTCGTCGTCGGCGACGGCGCCGTCGTGCGTGACCACGCGGCCATCGTCCTCCATGACGAGCGGCTCCACTTCGGGGCGCGAGGCGAGTGCCTCACGTACGGCCTCGTAGCTGTCGCGGTAGATCAAGAGCTTCATGCGGTGGCGGCTCCCTCGTCGATTCGCCAGGCAGCGATCTGCACTTCCTCGCCCAGATCGGCGTAGTCGCCGGCTGCGCGGCGGCCGCGGAAGTCGCCCCAGGTGAAGGGGCGGTAGTGCGGTGGGTCCGCGAAGGGCGCGATGACGGCGTCGTAGGACGGGTTGAAGAAGAAGGCGGCGGACTGGCGCGCACCGCCGGGTCGGGTCGCGAGCACGCGATGCTCCGGCGCCTGGAAGGCGTCGTTGGCGAACACCTGCATCATGTCGCCGATGTTGACCACGAAGGCGTCGTCGTCGGGGACGACGAGATGCCAGACACCGCCCTGGCGCACCTGCAGACCCGGATCGCCTTCCTGGACCAGCAGCGTGAGTACGCCCGCGTCCGTGTGGTGGTGGATGCCGAGTTCCCCCTCGGGCAGATCCGGCGCGTCCGCTGGCGCACCGCGATCGCTCGCCGGGTAGTGGTTCAGGCGCAGGAAGCTCGTGTGCTCGCTGCCGAAGGCCTCCGTGAGCGCCTCCCGCGGCCTGCCGAGCGCCTCGCCGAGGGCTTCGAGGAGCATGAAGGCGAGCGTCTCGCAGTAGCCGTACCAGCGCCAGACCGTGTCCTCGAAGCCGGGCAGCGCGCCGGGGAACTGGTTCCAGCCGTCGGCGACGCGGTTCACCGGCGCGTCGTCCGGGGCGCTGGGATCGGGCTTGTGGCCGAAGTCGAAGATCTCCTTGGCGTCGCGCCTGTTCTTCGTGAACTCGCCGGGGTTGTAGCCGCGCGCGTTCTCCTCGGTACGCACCAGCGCCATCTTGTCGGCGTCCGGGAGTGCGAAGAAGGCGCGCTGCAGGCGGAACAGCTTCTCCCGGTGTACCGGTGGTACACCGTGGCCGCGAAGTTCGAGGAATCCCCACTCCGCGGCCGCGCGCGCGAGCGCGTCCACGGCGGCGGCGCGTACGGCGCCACCCGCGACGAGATGCTGGAAATCCAGTACCGGGATCGAGCGGAGCGAGGCGGATTCGTTCACGGCAGGCAGGCCTCCTCGGGACGGGGCGCGCCGCGACGCCGGTAGAAGCGCACGGTGCGGTAGAGCTTCGACTCCTCGAGGTCGGGCAGGGTGAGGGCATCGCACTCCGCGAAGCTCTCCCAGTCCGTGAGGACCTCCGGGCGCACCCTCGCATCCGCGAGCAGCACCTCGTCGCAGTGGTCCGCGAGGGCATCGAGGAGTGGCAGATTGTCGCGGTCGTAGAGCACGTCCGCCACCAGGGCGAGATCGAAGTGGCCGACGCTGGCGAGATCGTCGGCGAGTTCGAGCTTCACGCCGTTGAGGGCGGCGTTCGCTTCGCAGGCGAGCCTGGCGTCCCCGTCGAGGTCGCAGGCGACGACGCGGGCGGCGCCGGCGCGCGCGGCCGCGATCCCCGCGACGCCCGAACCGGCGCCGAAGTCGAGCACGGTCCGGCCGCGCACGCGCTCCGGCTCCGCGAGCAGCCGCGCCGCCAGCGCCTGTCCGGCGGCCCAGCAGAAGGCCCAGTAGGCCGGGTGCGCCGTGACGGCGGCGATCACCTCCGGCGGGAGCGGGCCGCGCGGGTAGTCCTCGGTGAGCAGCCAGAGCGAGAGCTCCGGCGCGAGCGGCAGCGTCGTCGGCGCGAGTTCCGCACCGGGGACGGTGTCGGCGAGACGTTGCTGCAGACGCAACGCGAGGTCCTGCGATGGCATGAGGCCTCCGCTGCTTGGCCGGACGGGCGAGGAGTCGGGATAGGGTACCCTCCGGCGCTCACGATCCGAAGGCAAGGGAGGGCGCAGCCATCGACGCTCTGGTGGACGCGGCGGTGGCGCCGCTGGCGGCGGCGCTGTCGGCCTTCGTCTTCGTCGAGCTTACCGTCGCGGGCGTGGGCGTTCCCGCGGTCGTCGTCTGGCTGGTGGCCGCGGGCATCTTCTTCACGGTACGCCTCGGTTTCGTCAACGTCAGCGGCTTCGTCCACGGCATCGATCTGCTCAGCGGCCGCCTCCGCTCCCGCGGCGACGGCCCCGCACACGGCGAGGTCTCCCACTTCCAGGCGCTCGCCACGGCGGTCTCGGGGACCGTCGGCATCGGCAACATCGGCGGGGTCGCCGTGGCCATCACGCTCGGCGGACCCGGAGCGGCCTTCTGGCTGTTCATGGCCGGCGCCCTCGGCATGGCGACGAAGTTCGCCGAGTGCACGCTCGGCGTGCGCTACCGGCGCGAGCAGGCCGACGGCACGGTCTCCGGCGGCCCCATGTACTACCTCGAGCACGGGCTCGCCGAGCGGGGCATGCCGAGGCTCGGCCGCGGCCTGGGGCTGTTCTATGCCGTTGGCATCGTCGTCGGCTGCCTCGGCATCGGCAACATGTTCCAGTCCAACCAGGCCTTCGTGCAGTTCGTGGTCGTCACCGGTGGGTCGGCGAGCTGGTTCGCGGACAAGGGCTGGCTCTTCGGCTTCGCCATGGCGGCGCTCGTGTGGGCCGTGATCCTCGGCGGCATCCGCTCCATCGCCCGCGTCACGCAGGTGCTCGTGCCGTTCATGGCGGTGCTCTATCTCACCACGGCCGCCGTGGTGCTCGTGTTCAACGCGAGTGCGCTGCCCTGGGCGCTCGGTCGCATCGTCGCCGAGGCCTTTTCCGGCGACGCGGCGGCCGGAGGAGCGCTCGGCGCGCTCGTGATCGGTTTCCAGCGCGCCGTGTTCTCCAACGAGGCGGGCATCGGTTCCGCGTCCATCGCGCACAGCGCCGTGCGCACGGACCACCCGGCGAGCGAGGGTTACGTCGCGCTCCTCGAACCCTTCATCGACACCATGGTGATCTGCATGGCCACGGCTCTGGTGATCGTGACCACGAGCTACTACGCGCCGGACTTCGCCGCCGGGCTCGACGGCATCGCCATGACGAGCGCGGCCTTCGCGCGCGTGGTGCCCTTCTTTCCGCCCCTGCTCGCGATCGCGGGCATGCTGTTCGCGTTCTCCACCATGCTCGCCTGGTCCTACTACGGTCTGAAGGGCTGGACCTATCTCGTGGGTGAGCACGCGGGCGCGGAGCAGGGCTTCAAGCTCGTCTTCTGCGCCTTCATCGCCCTCGGCGCCATGATCCAGCTGTCGTCGGTGCTCGACTTCTCCGACGCCATGGTGTTCCTGATCTGCGTGCCGAACATCATCGGTCTGTACCTGCTGGCGCCACGCGTGCGCGAGGAGGTGGTGCGCTACGCGACCTGGCGCACCGCCGATCGCCGGCTGTGAGGGTGGCGGTCCCGAGACGGTGTTCCCCGATCGCTCGGGGATCGTTGATGCGCATCATGGCGCGGAGCGCGCGCCTCGCGCCCCATGGAGTGCGGCACGCGCGAGCGGAGGTTGGCCATGTTCGAGGCGGCGGAAGTCGGCCGGAAGATCCCGAAACGGGAATTCAAGGCTCTGGAGCGCGACCTGCGCACCGAACTCCTGGCGGCGCAGTTCCGGGCGCAGGAGCGGGGCGTGCCGGTCCTGATCATCGTCTCGGGCGTCGAGGGCGCCGGCAAGGGCGAGGTCGTGGACCGCTTCTCGGAGTGGCTCGACACACGCGGCATGGACGTGCGCGCGTTCTGGGACGAGACCGACGAGGAGCGGGACCGGCCACCGTGGTGGCGCTACTGGCGCGCCATGCCGGCACGCGGGTCCATCGGCATCTTCTTCGGGTCCTGGTACACGCGGCCGATCGTCGATCATGCCTTCGAGCGTATCGACGCGCCTGAGTTCGATCGTCAGCTCCGCCGCATCGAATCGATCGAGCGCATGCTCTCCGCCGACGGCGCGGTGATCGTCAAGCTCTGGTTCCATCTCGATCAGCGAACGCAGCACGAGCGCGTGGCCAAGGACCTGAAGGCCCAGGGCAGGAAGCTGAAGAAGATCTCGCCGCTGCTCGACTCCTACGAGAAGGTCTATCCCTTCTTCCGCCGGGTCTCCGAGCGCGCCATCCGGCTCACGGACAGCGGCCACTCACCCTGGCACGTGATCGAGGCGACGGACGGCCGCTACCGCGATCTGCGGGCCGGTCAGGTGCTCCTCGACATGCTGCTGCGCGCGGAGCACGCGAGCACCGCCGAAGGCAACGGACTGGAACGGATTCCACCGCGAGAAGTCGCGCCGCCGGAGGTTCCCGACGCACGCCGGACCGTCCTCGACTGCGTCGATCTCACGCAGACGCTCGACAGGAAGGAGTACGAGGAACGCATGGACGCCGCGCAGGTGAAGCTCTACGAGCTGGCCTGGAAGATGCGGCGCAAGCGCCGTCACGTCGTCGCTGTCTTCGAGGGCTGGGACGCGGCGGGCAAGGGCGGGGCCATCCGACGTGTCACCCGGGCCATGGACGCACGCCTCTACCGCACGATCTCCACCGCCGCGCCGACCGACGAGGAACGCGCGCATCACCATCTCTGGCGCTTCTGGCGCCACATTCCCATGCGCGGAAACATGACGCTCTACGATCGCTCCTGGTACGGGCGGGTCCTCGTCGAGCGCGTCGAGGGCTTCGCGGCCGAGCGCGAGTGGCGCCGGTCCTATCTGGAGATCAACGAGTTCGAGGAACAGCTCGCGGAGCACGGCTCGGTGATCCTGAAGTTCTGGATGCACATCAGCCCCGAGGAGCAGCTCCGGCGCTTCGAGGAGCGCGAGGCCACGCCCTGGAAGCTCCACAAGATCACCGACGAGGACTGGCGAAACCGGGAGAAGTGGGATGCCTATGTCGAGGGCGTCGGGGAGATGGTCGAGCGCACGAGCACGGCCTGTGCACCGTGGACTCTGGTGCCCGCAGACTGCAAGCGCTTCGCGCGGGTGCACGTACTGGAGACCTTCTGTCAGCGGCTCGAGGACGCATTCCTGGACTGATCGAGGGCGTGGAGCACGTCCTCCAGGGCCACGAACTTGAAGTTCTGCGGGGCGTCCGGCATGCGGTTGCGCCCGTCCTGCACCACCAGCACGCCCCCCGGGTAGCGTCCGCCGAGGTCGCTCGGGTGCAGTTCGAGGCCGTCGGTCTCCGAGGCGCCGTCCAGACCGGCGTCGAGATCGGCGCCGATGCGGAAGCTGCCGAGCCAGTGCGCCTCGGCCCGGTCGACGTCGAAGAGCGCGTAACTGTCGTCGCCCTGGCTGGACACGAGGAGCAGCTCGCGCCCGGCGGCGTCGCGCAGGCGCGCCAGGCCCTCCACGTCCGGCACCAGGGGCGTGGCGGCGGCGTCGATGACGAGTTCGCCGACGCTGGCGCTCGTGGCGTCGAGCGGGAAGCGCCAGACGCCGCGGGCTTCCTCGCCGAGCCAGAGCAGGCCGCGGTCGTCGTCGACGACGCAGCCCTCCGTCTGCGAGCCCATCTGCCAGGCCGCCCGGGGTTCGAGGCGCACCCGGTCGCCCGCCACCGCCAGCGCGACGTGGACGACCCGGCCGTCGGTGTCGTTCGCGAAGGCGCCGAGCGTGCCCGCCGGGTCCCGGTACAGGCACAGGCCGTAGGGGTCGGCGAGGTCGAGGGGCGTCTCGCCCTGGAGCCGGATCAGCCGTGGTCCTTCCGGATCGAGGCGGAAGACGGCGAGCGTGCCGTGGGTGCGATCGGTGGCGGCGACGATGGCCGTGCCCCCGGTCTCCCGGCGCAGATCGACGTTGTTGAGGCGCCCGGTCTCGATCCGTTCGATCAGCTCCCCCTCGGCGTCGAGGAGCATGAGGGCGCCCTGCTTGTCCGTAGCGAGCACGAGATGGACACCCTTCGCCGAGTAGATCGCCGGGTCGTCCGCTGCATCGCCGAAGCGTGCGACCGTCGCGCTCTCGTGGCGCGGTCTGACGACGGGCCAGGCGTGCGGCGGTGGCGGCAGGCGGGTGAGCTCCACGGCGTGGAGTGTGCCGTCCGCGGCCGTCCAGTGGAGTCCGTTCGCGCCGGCGACGAGCGCCTCCGGCTCGAAGTCGGGCAGGTGCTCGAGCAGCACGCGCGACGCCGGGGCCTCGGCGCCGGCGCCCAGGGCCCAGATGCCGACGTTCTCCTCGCTGAGGAAAAGCCAGTGGCCGTCGGCCGAGATCGCGCAGAGCTCCGAGTCCGGCCCCGTGTGGACCGTTCGTACCTCGTGTGCGCTCCAGGCGGCGTCGCCCTGCTGCAGCGACCACTGCTCCCAGTGGCCCTCGCCGTCACCGACGAACAGGTCGAGGAGGCCGCCCCTGCGGATCGCGCAGAGACCGTCCGCGGGCCGGTCGCGAGGGGGCAGGGGGCGCAGTGCGCGAATGCCGTCCTCCCTGCGTTCGAGCAGCACGACCTCGGCGCGCTCCGCGTCGAGGGCCACCGTCAGGTCGTCGCCGAGCGCGCGCTCGGCCGTCAGGGTCGTCGCGCCGGTGGCACCGGGCGCGATGAGGCCTGCCAGGAGCAGGGCCGGAAGGTGTCGTCTCGCCATCTCGTCTCCGGATCGCGCCGGGGCGCCGCGCAGCTGCGCCCCGGCGCCGCAGGTCAGTTGCCGCTGTAGCGGACGCCGAGCGTGAAGGTCCGGCCGTACTCCTCGAACTGGCTGTTGAAGCGGTCGTTGCGACCGAAGTTGGCGTAGAAGGGCTCGTCGTTGATGTTGACGATCTCCGCCGAGACCTGCCAGCGATCCGTGACGTCCCAGGTACCGGCGAGATCGATCTGGAAGTGGTCGGACTGATAGCGGTCGAAGAGCGCGTCGTCCGGTTCGACCAGTTCCTCGAGGCGCTCGCCCGTGTAGGTGCCGGACAGGCGCAGGGACAGGGGGCCCTTCTCGTAGCCGACGATCAGGTTCGCGACCGTGTCGGACTGACCGGGCAGGTCGATCTTCTCCGGCCGGAGCGCGATGGAGGCCTCGGATTCGGTGAAGGTCGCGTTGGCGTTGAGAAGCAGGCCGTCGAAGGGCGCCGGCAGTTCCGAGAAGCGCTTCGAGAAGGCGAGTTCGAGGCCGTAGAGCTCTGCCTCGTCGCCGTTCACGGGCTGGAACACGTCGGCGTCGGCGACTGCGACGTTGCCGATGAGCGTGGACAGGTCGATCTGCCCGCCGACGTTGGTGACGACGATGAAGTCCTCGATGTCCTTGTAGAAGACGCCGACGGAGAGCAGGCCGATGTCGCCGAAGTACCACTCGAAGGCCGCGTCGAAGTTCGTGGACTGATAGGGATCGAGCTCCGGGTTGCCCAGCTCCGCCGCGAGTTCCACCTCGCCGCCGGAGTCCTCGAGTTCGACGGAGGAGATGGGTGCGAGGTCACTGAACTCGGGGCGTGCGAGGGTCCGCGAGGCCGCGACGCGGAGCTGCATGGCGTCGTTCAGCTGGTAGCGGAGCGTGACGCTCGGCAGGAAGTCGTCGTAGGTCGTGTCGCTCCCCACGGGCACCAGCTGCAGGCCTGCGCCGGTGGCATCGTCCTCGACGATGGCCGTGCTCGAGGCCTCGAAGTCCGTATGCTCCCAGCGCACGCCGCCGACGACGAGCAGGGGGCCGCGCTCCCAGCGCGTCATGAGGTAGGCGGCGAGGACGTCCTCTTCGGCCTGGTAGTCGTCGCCGGCCGCGTTGATGAGGGTCTCGTCGCCGTCGAGATCGAAGTCGGCGATGTTCGCCGCGATGAAGGCGTCGACGGCGCCCTCGTCGATGGCGGAACCGATGAAGGGCGCCGCGAGGCCGTAGTCGATGGGCGCGGCGAAGCCGTCGGCGATCGTCGGATCGTTCGGGAAGCCGTCGTAGACCGCCTCGCGCGCATCGGCGAACTTCTCGCGCATGCGCAGCTTGGCGCCGAACTGGAGCGTGCCGGAGTAGCCGATGTCGTCGAGATCACGCGTGAAGTCGAGCTGAAGGCTCGTCTCCTCGTCTTCCGTGAGGCTGCCCGCCAGCGTGATCTCGTCCATCTCGAAGATCGAGTCGTCGTCGACGCCGTTCGCGCCGAACACGCCGATCTCCTCGCCGAGGCCGTCATAGCCGAGGGTCACGCCCTCGCCCACGAAGATCACGGTCTGATCGTCCGGCGTGTCCTGCTCGGACTGCGAGTAGCCGGCCCGGTACTCGGCGGTCCAGGGGCCGCGGTAGGAGATGCCCCCGAGCGCGACGGAGAGCACCGATGCCTCCTCGTAGCGGTCCTTCAGCTCCTTCTCGAGCACGGCGTTGTCCCAGACGGCCCGGTCGACGGTGGAGTCGTTGCGTGCGCCGCCGTTCACCTCGTCCTCGAACACGAGGACGTTGGCCATGCGGAATTCCTGGTCGGAGGCCTCCGAGAAGAGGGTGCGCAGATAGAACTCGTCGCGGTCGCTCGGGCGGAAGTCGAGGTTCACGGCCGCACCGAAGCGCTCGCGCGTGATCAGGTAGTCGCGCTGCTCGATCTCCTCGGCGCCGCGGAACTCGCTGCCGTCGATGCGCTCGACGCCGCCCGGCCAGCCGTCGCCGTTCTCGACGTTGTCGCTGCCGAAGTCCCGGTCGTACCAGGACAGGGCCACAGCGACACCGAGGCTGTCGCGGATGCCCGCGAAGTCGAAGATGTCCGAGTAGCTGCCGTTCACGCGCGGATTGCTGTCCTCCGTCAGATCCGTGTAGGTGCCCTCGGCCTGGAAGGTGAATGCCCGCTCGCTGCGATCGAAGGCGGAGACGGATTCGATGTTGATGCTGCCGCCGAGCGTGTCGCCGTCCATGTCCGGCGTGACCGACTTGGTGACCTCGAGGGAGCCGAGCAGTTCCGAGGGCACGACGTCGAGCTGGATGGCGCGCCGGTCGTCTTCCGGGGCCGGGACGCGGAGGCCGTTGATGCTGGTGGTGTTGAGGTCCGCGTCGATGCCGCGGATGCCGATGTAGCGCCCCTCGCCCTGGTCCCGCTCGAGGAAGGTGCCGGGGACGCGGGAGAGCGCCTCGGCGGCGTTCTGATCGGGAAGGGCGCCGATCGCCGGACCCGCGACGACCGAGGTGATCGAATCGGAGGCGCGCTGGCGGGCGAGGGCGCTGGCGAACTGGGCGGTCTGGCCGTAGACGATCATGCTCTCGATGGCGCTGGTCGTGCCGGCGAGGCGGAAGTCCGTGCGCGCCGTCTGGTCGTCGCTCACGCGGATCTGCGTCCGCACGGGCTCCGTGCCCGGATAGTCCACGCGCAGCGTGTATGCGCCTGCGCGCACCGCGCCGAACTGGTAGCTGCCGTCGCGGCGCGTCGTGGCGCGGCGACCGAGTTCCTCGATCACGACGACGGCCCCCTCGATGCTGGCGGCGCCGCTGTTCGCGACCACGCCCTCGATCCGACCGTCCGCGAAGGCGGTGAACGGCAGGCAGGAGGCGCTGGCGACGGCCAGCGAGATCAGCGTGCGCTTCATGGCGATGGCCCCCCCTCGGGGCGTCCGGTCTGCGTCGGGAGGCGATGCTGGAAGCGCTTCTTCGCGTTTCGATGACAGTGCGGCCCGAGTGTCGTCCGCGTGTCACCAGAGGGCGGCTTCCAAGGCCCGTCGCCCGGCACCTTGAGCCGATCCGACACCCGATCCGTACATCGAACCGTAATCTTCGCCGTGCGTGATGGGCCCCTGTCCGCCGCTATGGCGGGCATGTGACCGTTCGTCCGGATGCGAGGCCCGCGTCATGATCCGATCTGACCTCGGATTTCCTTTCGCCGACGTCGTCCTGCGCCTGCGCCTCCACGCGCGGACGCTGCTGCTCGCCCTGTTCCTCATGGGCTTCATGATCGCCGCCTTCGCGCAGGTCGGGACGGTCAAGGGCGCCGCGGAGTTCTCCTGGATCGACGTCGCCGGCGAGGGCACGACCATGGCGATGGTGCTCGCCTGGTTCCTGCTCGTGCTCGCCTCTCGGCCCGCCGGACGCGTCACGCAGCTGCTCGCGGCCGGCCTCGTGTCCTTCCTCCTCGGTCTGGAACTCGATCTGCTGGACGAGTTCTGGGCGCTGCCGGAGTGGGTCTGGTGGGACGACGTGCTGGAGGGCGGATCCACGGCCTTCGGCATGACCCTGCTCACCCTGGGGCTCGTCCAGTTCGCGCACGAACAGCGCATCGTCGGACGCCAGCTCGCGCGGCGGGAGGGGCCCTGGCGCGAGCATCGCGCCGTGGACGAACTCACGCTCCTCTACGACGCCGGCTACCTGCGCAGCGTGCTGGAGGCGGAGCTGGAGCAGGATCGGCCCGTGACGCTCCTGGTGCTGGACATCGACGGGTTCTCCGCCGTCAACCGGCGCTTCGGCGCCGCCACGGGCGATCGCCTGCTGGCGGTGGTCGCGGGCCTGCTGCTGCTCCACATCGAGGACCGGGACCTCGCCTGCCGCTACGCGGGCGATCGCTTCGTCTGTGTCCTGCGCGGTCACGACCTCGAGCGCGCGCGACAGGTGGCCCGCGCCTTCGGCGATGCCATCGCCCATCTCGGGCCGCCCCGGACCCGCAGCGACTCACGGCTGCCGCTCACGGCCAGTTCCGGGATGGTGCGCAGTCGCGGCGGAGAGTCCGCCTCGGCGCTCCTGCGCCGCGGCAACGAGGCGCTCGAGGCATCGCGCGGTGGCGAGGCGCGATCGTGAGCTCCTGCTTCGTCGCTTCCGATCCGGTGCTGCCGGCCACGCTGCTGCCCGCGACGGTGCTCGACGCGGCCCTCGGTCGCGGCCACGAACCGCAGCGCCTGCTCGCGGGCACGCGGCTCTTCCCGGAGGATCTGCTGTCCTCCGAGCGCGCTCTGAGCACGGCTCAGTTCGTGCGCATGCTGGCGAACCTCGAGCGCCAGGACGGCGGGCGGGACACCTTCTTCCGGCTCGGTGCCCTCGCCATGCCGGCGGCCTTCGGCCCCCTCGCGCCGCTGTTCGCGAGTGCCCGGACGGCGAACGACGCGCTGCGGGCCCTGCTCGTCTATCGGCGTCTGTGTCTGCCGTTCCTGCACCTGCGAACGATCCGCTGCGACGATGCCTGCTGGCTGCTGCTGGACGACGCGGGCGGCGCGGCCGGCGTCTGGCGGCCCGTCGCGGAGACCGTGGGCGCGCTCCTCGTCGAACTCTTCCGTTCCCTCGACGGCGCCAGACCCGAGGCGACCTGGGTCTTCACGCACCGCGAGCCGGCGCACGTCGAGCAGTATCACGAGACCTTCGGGCTCCGGATCGTCTTCGACGCGCCGGTCACGGCGGTCCGCTTCCCCCGTGCCTGGCTCGAGCGGCCGCTGCCCGGGCGCAGTGAGGTGCGCTGGCGCATCGCGCGGCGTGCCTGCGCGACGGCGCGAGCGGGCACGGATCCCGGGCCCGGTTTCGTCGAGGCCGTGCGCACGCATCTGCTCCGCTGCCCCCGACGCGAGGCGGCGCTCGTGCCCTGCGCGGAGCGCTTCGCCATGAGCCCGGCCACCTTCAAGCGCCGGCTACGGGAGCACGGGGTCCGGTTCCAGGCGCTCGCCGATCGCGTCGCGCTCGAGCGCACGCTGGAGATGCTGCTGCTGCGCGGCCTCGCACCGGACGATGCCATCCGCATGCTCGGCTACAGCGATCCGTCGAACTTCCGTCGCGCCTTCAAGCGGTGGACAGGGCGACGTCCTCTCGAGCTCGTCGCGCAGGCTCGACGGGCGCTCGAGCCGCACGGCGCTTAGACTCCCGCCGCACCCGATGCGATCCTCGTCGGGTCGGATGGGGAGGAAGTCATGCCACGCGCGATCCGGGCCCTGGCCCTGCTGACGCTTTCGCTGTGCCTCGCGACCGTGGTGCAGGCGCAACCGGACACGGAGTCGCCGGAGGCGTCGGCCCTCGCCGTCCTCGATGACTTCATGACGGCCTTCAACGCCCGCGACCTCGAGGCCTGGGAGGCGACCTACCACTTCCCGCATTTCCGCATGGCCGACGGCCGCCTGACGGTGCTGGAGGCCGCGGGCGAGCGCTCGGGCGCGCTCTTCGACACGCTCGCCGCCACCGGCTGGCATCACAGCGCCTGGCTCTCGCGCGAGGTGGCGCAGGCCGGGGCGGACAAGGTGCACGTGGCGGTCGAGTTCGCGCGCTATCGCGCCGACGGCAGCGAGCTGGCGCGCTACGCTTCGCTCTACGTCGTGACCCGGGAAGCCGGCCGCTGGGGCATCCGCGGCCGTTCGAGCTTCGCGCCGTGAGCGAAGCGCCGGGGTCCCTGCGTCGCGGCGACTGAATCCGGACCATCGAACAGGAGTCCCCATGGGTTTCACCGGCGTCATGCTCGGCCTGGGCGGCCTGCTGCCGTTCCTCGCCACCAGCATCGGTCTGTGGTGGCGCGACGACGAGCGCTTCCTGCAGGTCGGGCTGCTCTACGGTGCGGTGATCCTGTCCTTCCTCGGCGGCATCCAGTGGGGCTTCGCGCTGAACGCGAAGGAAGGGGAGGGCGGCCCGGGCCGGCTCGTCTGGAGCGTGATCCCGTCGCTGCTCGCCTGGGGCGCGATCATCGCGCCGCCCATCGTCGGGCCCTTCGCCCTCGCGGGCGGGGTGGTGCTGGCCTGGCTCTACGAGCAGCGGCCGCTGCTGACCGCACGTCTGCCCGAGTGGTACCGCGCGCTGCGCCATCTGCTGACCTTCGTGGTCACGGGCTGCATGCTCGCGGACGCTGCCTGGGTGGCGCTGCGCTGGTGAACTCGCACGAACCGAGGGGGAGACCATGAACGGCGCCGAATCGCTGGTGCGCACGCTGCTCGCGTGCGGCGTGGATCACTGTTTCGCGAATCCGGGCACGTCCGAGATGCACCTGGTTCAGGCCATCGACGCGGTTCCGGAGATGCGCCCCGTGCTGACGCTCTTCGAGGGCGTCGCGACCGGCGCCGCCGACGGCTTCGGGCGCATGGCGGGCCGTCCGGCGATGACGCTGCTGCACCTCGGCGCAGGCCTCGGCAACGGCGTCGCGAATCTGCACAACGCGCGCCGGGCCGCGAGTCCGCTGCTGAATGTGGTGGGTGATCACGCGCGGCATCACGT
>JAZBPO010000017.1:0-16038 GCA_036351675.1 Pseudomonadales bacterium | reverse complement strand
GCTCGGCCATCGGCGGCGCCGACGTCACGCAGATCGTCGAGGGGCGCGAGCGCTTCCCGG
Organism: Pseudomonadales bacterium; assembly: GCA_036351675.1. Classification (GTDB taxonomy): domain Bacteria; phylum Pseudomonadota; class Gammaproteobacteria; order Pseudomonadales; family Azotimanducaceae; genus JAZBPO01. The sequence continues at coordinate 15,978 of JAZBPO010000017.1, read as the reverse complement.
TGAACCTGCGCTATCCGGCCGCCTATCGCAGCTCCCCGGAAGCGCTGCGAGTGCTGCCGCTCGTCACCGCCGACGGTGCGGACATCACGCTCGGCGACGTGGCGGAGGTCTACACGGAGGCCGGCCCGCCGGCGATCAAGAGCGAGAACGCCCGGCTCCAGGGCTGGACCTACGTCGACATCGAGCACCGTGACCTCGCAGGCTACGTCGAGGAGGCGAAGCGTGTGGTCGCCGAGCAGGTCGAGCTGCCGCCGGGCTACTCGATCGCCTGGTCCGGCCAGTACGAGTACATGGTGCGTGCGAGCGAACGGCTCGCGGTGATCGTTCCGGTCACGCTCGCGATCATCGTGCTGCTGCTGTGGATGAACTTCAGAAGCGTGATCGACGTCGGCCTGATCCTCTTCACCGTCCCCTTCGCCCTCGTCGGCGGCGTGCTGCTGATCTGGCGGCTCGGCTACGACCTCTCGGTGGCCATGGGGGTCGGCTTCATCGCGCTGGCGGGCGTGGCCGTGGAGATCGGCGTGCTCATGGTTGCGTACCTGAACTCGGCGCTGCGCGAGGCGCGGGCGGTGGCGGGCCCCGAGCGCCGACCGGATCTGCTGGCGGTGGTGCGGGAGGGGGCCGGGCGGCGTCTGCGACCGATCCTCATGACCTCGATCTCCACCATCGCGGGCCTGATACCGATCATGATCGGCAGCGGAGTCGGTTCGGAGGTGATGCAGCGGATCGCGGCGCCGATGGTCGGCGGGATGGTCTCGACGCTCGTGCTGACGCTGCTCGTGTTGCCTTCCGCCTGGGTGCTGGTGCAGCGTGTGCGGCTGTACGGTGTGCGCCCGGGAGGGTCGGGAGGATCGTCGTGGTGAGGGCATCGTCCCTCCAGGCCGAGGCTCGGCCGTGACCGACGTGATTCGTGCCACACGGGATCCGGTGTGCGGCATGACGCCCCCCGTGGACACGCATCGCCGCATGGTGCATGCGGGCGTCGACTGGCCCTTCTGTGGTGACCGCTGCCAGCAGCGCTTCGGTCACACGCCGGACGCCTTCCTGCAGCGCGAGGATCCGGTCTGTGGGAGGGCGGTCACGCCCACGTCTCCGTGCTTCGCGAAGCACCTCGGCGAGCCCTTCTGGTTCTGCAGCAGCCGCTGTGCGGAGCGCTTCGAGGCGGACCCGGAGGCGTTCCTGGGTGAAGCCGAGGCGCCCGTGGTGCCATCCGGTTCGAAGTACATCTGTCCCATGTGCGAGGGCGTCGAGTCGGACGGCCCCGCCGAGTGTCCGAAGTGCGGCATGGCGCTCGAGCCGGACGTTCCGGGCTTCGAGACCCGTATCGAGTACACCTGCCCCATGCACCCGGAGATCGTCCGTGAAGGGCCCGGTGACTGCCCGGTCTGCGGCATGGCGCTCGAGCCGCGCACGGTGCAGGTCGATCCCGGACCCGACCCGGAGCTCGTGGACATGACGCGGCGCTTCGTCGGCGCGGGACTGCTCACGATTCCCGTCATGCTGCTCGCCATGGGGGACAGGGTGCTGCCCGGCGAGCCGATCGCGGGTCTCGTGCCCCACGGCTGGGGACCCCGGCTCGAGTTCGTCTTCGCGGCGCCGGTGGTGCTCTGGGCCGGCTGGCCCTTCCACGTCCGGGCGCTGCGCTCCCTGCGCACCGGCGCCTTCAACATGTTCACGCTGATCGGCCTCGGCGTCTCGGTGGCCTTCGGCTACAGCGTCGTCGCCCTGGCGACCCCGGAGATCTTCCCGCCGTCCTTCCGTGAGGCCGGGGAAGTGGCCGTCTATTTCGAGGCGGCGGCGATGATCGTCACGCTGATCCTGCTCGGGCAGGTGCTGGAGCTGCGCGCGCGGAGCGCCACGGGCGCGGCGGTCCGGGCCCTCCTGGACCTGCAGGCGAAGTCGGCACGGCGCATCGAGGACGACGGCAGCGAGGCCGACGTGCCTCTCGACGCGATCCGTGCCGGTGACCGGCTGCGCGTGCGCCCGGGCGAGAAGGTGCCCGTGGACGGTGTCGTCCTCGAGGGCCGCTCGATCGTGGACGAGTCCATGATCTCCGGTGAGCCCGTTCCCGTGGAGAAGGCCGGAGGCGGTCGCGTCACGGGCGCCACCGTGAACGGCACGGGGGGCCTCGTGATCCGGGCCGAGCGCGTCGGCGACGACACGATGCTCTCGCGGATCGTCCGCATGGTGGCCGAGGCGCAGCGCTCCCGAGCGCCGGTGCAGAAGCTCGTCGATCGAGTCGCCGCGGTGTTCGTGCCCCTGGTGGTGGGCGTCGCGGTGGTGACCTTCGTCGTCTGGGCGCTCCTGGGGCCCGAACCGCGCATGGCGCACGCGCTCGTGAACGCCGTGGCCGTGCTCATCATCGCCTGCCCCTGCGCCCTGGGTCTCGCGACGCCCATGTCGATCATGGTCGCGACGGGACGCGGCGCGTCCCTGGGCGTGCTGTTCCGGAACGCGGAAGCCATCGAGGTCCTGCGCGACGTCGACACGCTCGTGGTGGACAAGACCGGCACGCTCACGCGGGGTCGGCCCGAACTGGTGGACGTCCGCGTCTTCGGCGAACTCGACGAGGACGCGCTGCTCGGCCTGGTCGCAGGGCTGGAGCGCGGCAGCGAGCATCCTCTCGCCGCCGCGATCGTGCGCGGTGCCGAGGAACGGGGTGTACGCATCCCCGAGGCGTCCGGGTTCGACTCGGTCACCGGCAAGGGTGCGCGGGGTCGTGTCGGCGGCCGCGAGGTGGCCGTCGGCAACCGTGCCCTCTGCGAGATGCTCGGCATCGATCCGGCGCCGGAGGACGAGGCCGCGGACGCTCTACGGCGGGAGGGCCGGACCGTCGTGTACTGCCTCGTCGACGGGGCCCTTGCGGGCCTCGTGGCGGTCGCGGATCCGATCAAGGACTCGACGCCGGAAGCCGTCGAGCGCCTGCACCGCGACGGCCTGCGCCTGGTCATGGTCACCGGCGACGCCGAAGGCACGGCACGGGCCGTCGCGCGGATGCTCGGCATCGACGAGGTGTTCGCCCACACGTTGCCCGAGCAGAAGGGGGAGGTCGTCCGACGGCTGCAGGCCGAGGGCGCAAAGGTGGCCATGGCAGGCGATGGCATCAACGATGCGCCGGCGCTTGCGGCGGCCGAGGTCGGCATCGCCATGGGTACGGGGACCGACGTGGCCATGGAGAGCGCCGGCGTCACGCTCGTGAGGGGCGATCTGCGCGCCATTGCCGACGCCCGCGCCCTGTCGCGGGCGACGGTGCGGAACATCCGCCAGAACCTTCTGTTCGCCTTCGGCTACAACACACTCGGTGTACCGGTCGCCGCCGGCCTGCTCTATCCACTGTCCGGTCTCCTCTTGTCCCCGATGCTCGCGGCGGCGGCCATGAGCCTGAGCTCCGTTTCCGTGATCGGCAACGCCCTGCGGCTGAGATCCGTGCCACTGTCCGACGGAAGTCCCGGCGCCGTTCGTCGATGAACCGGATCCGGGCATCAAGTCTTCCCGGTGATTGCCGATCAGCATCTCTTGCTCGCAGACTCCGGAGGATTCGACGATGGTCTGGAAGCTACTGTCCGGGCGTTCGAAGCCCGACAAGGTGGCGGCGGACGACATGCGCGCGGATCTCGGCACGGTGCCCGGAACGCCGCTGTTCGCGGACCGGGCTTCCGCGCGACTCGCGCTCCGCTTCATGCGCCAGGTCCTCGGTGAGCCGGAGCTGCTGCCCGGACACACGCTGCTGGCCGAGAAGATGGCCCTCGACGACCTGCGCCGGCGCTGCATCGACCAGCCGCTCACGGACGACATGGTGCCGCGCCTCCCTGCCGTGGTGCCGCAGGTGCTGCGTACGCTGCGCCAGCCGAAGACGTCTGCCGAGGATCTCGCGCGCGTCATCTCCGGTGACACGACGCTCGTGAGCGACGTCGTGCGCCTGGCCAACAGTCCGGGCCTCGGGGTGGGCCGCAAGATCGATTCCCTGTCCCAGGCCGTCGTGCTGCTCGGTGACTCCGGTCTCCGGCGCCTGCTCATGACGGCAGCCATGCGGCCCATCATCGATGCCCGCTCCGGGCTGATCAGCGCCGACGGAGCGTCTCGCCTGTGGCGCAAGAATCAGCGTGCGGCGCTCGCTGCGGATTTTCTCGCCCAGCGCCTCGCGACGCCACGCTTCGCGGCCTTCCTCTCGGGTCTGCTCTCGCAGATCGGTCTGCTCGTGCTCGCTCGGGCACTCGCCGCCAGCGGCCAGCCGGGCTTCCGGTCCGTTTCCGCCCCCTTCCTCGTCGAACTGGACACGCTGGCACGGCGCGTCGCGGTACGCGTATGCGAGCAGTGGGAGATGCCGGCGCTCGTGACCGCCACGGCCGGCGCGCTCGCCGGAGATGCGAGCGCGGGGGCGCCCGGCAAGCTCGTGCAGGTGGTGCTGGCGGCGGATCTCCTCGCACGCTACGCGCTGCTCGACGAGAGCGGCGCCCTCGAGGAAGCCGAGGACGCCGACGGCTTCGGGCTCGAGGGCGTGTCCGAGACCCTCGCGGCGGCGTGTCTGGCCGCCATGCGGGAGGCCGACGCCGCCGCTGCGTGAACCTCGCGGCGCACGGGATCTCGTTCGTGAACCGGACGTTCCCCGGTTCCCGGACGTGAAGGGCAGCCACGCCTCGGGCCGCTCCGGGCCGTGCGCCCGGGTGCGCACGGGACCAGAGGGACGATCTCGTCCGGATGCGGCTCGGGTGTCAGTCCCTTGGCGCTGCGGTCACTCGCTGCCCGGCCAGAAGGCGCCGGCCGGGCCCGGGAACACGACGGGGCTCTCGAAGCCCTCCGGCGAGCGGGCCGAGACGCCGAAGAAGTAGTTGTCGATGACGATGTTCTCGAGCGTGAAGGTCGACACGTCGCCCACGTAGCGCTCGTCCGTCCACACCGGCGAAGTGGTGTCGCGCCAGTGCACGCTGTAGCCGGCGACGTCGGTCGCGGACTTCGCGACCCAGGACAGGGTCGTGTCCGGTTGCACGGCGCCCTCGATGGTCACGGCTGCGGGCGGCGCCGGCGCCCAGGCCATGGATGCGAGGACCACGGCGTTCAGGCCCGTGAGCTTCGCCGCGTAGTCGAAGTCGACGAATTCGATGGTGTCGCCGTAGGTCACGCCGTTCTCCGTGCGCAGATCCTGGTGCTGGCGGTCGTAGTGCTCGTTCGTCTCCATGATGCGCACGCCGGGGAAACCCGCTTCGTTGAAGGGACGGTGATGGCCACCGCGGCCGAAGCGGTCGAGGCGGTAGATCATCTTCACGTCCAGATTCGGGACGTAGCGCGCCATGGCATGGACGTAGCGGGCGAGATTGCGAGACGGCGAGTCCACCTCGCCGCCCGTGAAGCGCCTGATCTGGGCCTCGCGCTCCGTCTCGACGTAGCGGGTGCCCTCCGAGAAGACCCGCGCCGTCGTGTTGTTCACGACGCCGTTGATCCCGGAGATGTTCCCGATCATGTCGTTGTTGAGGACGCCCTGGAGCTCCCAGCCCGCTTCCCTGGCGAAGGCCGCGAAGGCGCGGCCGCCGAACAGGCCCTGCTCCTCGCCGGACAGGCCGGCGAAGACGATCGAGGCGCGGAACCGGTATTTCGACAGCACCCGGGCGGCTTCGAGCACGCCGGCCATGCCGGATGCGTTGTCGTTGGCGCCCGGCGAGTCGTCCTCGTGGTTCAGCGGGTGCGAGATGCGGGAATCGATGTCGCCGCTCATCATCACGAAGCGGTTCGGCTCCGTGGTGCCACGCAGGACGGCGACGACGTTGACCACCTCGGTCTCCCAGGGGATGCGTCGCTCCCCGGAGAAGGTCTCGCGCTGCACGATCACTTCGAGGCAGCCGCCGCAGTCCGCCGAGATGCGCTCGAACTCGGCCATGATCCAGCGCCGGGCGGCCCCGATGCCGCGCGTGTCCGACTCCGTTTCCGAGAGCGTGTGGCGCGTGCCGAAGGAGACCAGCTTCTCCACGTCCGCGCGCAGCCGCGCGGGGTCGGGCGCGACGCCGATCTCCCAGAGCACTTCCCCGGGTGGCGCTTCCATGGCGCCGGAGGCGAAGGGCAGGCAGGCGAGGTACAGGCTGGCGAGGAGCAGGAGTGTGCGCAGGCGTCGCATGGTCGAGGGTCCCGGGCGTGAGTGCGGCGCAGGGTACTACAGCGTCGCTCGGCGTCCGCGGAGACCCGCGGGGCTCAGTAGCCGGCGGCGGGCGGTTCGATCGCGAGCGCCGGGAACGCCTTGAAGAACTCGTCCACCCAGGCGCGCCGTTCCGGCGGCAGATAGGCGAAGTTGACGCCACGGTCGTTGAACTCCCAGAAGTACTGGCGCTCCTCGCCGAGGAGTTCGTCGCGGACCATGAGCAGGCGGTTGCGCCGTTCACCCATCATGTCGTCCTGGATGCGCTTGGCCCGTTTCTCGTCGCCGACGGCCAGGAACAGGGTCGCGAGCTGGACCTGCGCTCGGCGAACTCCGAGCAGGCTCTCCTCCTGCTCGTCCGACTTGCTCTCCCGGTCCACGGTGAGGAGCAGGTCGAGGAGGGGATCCACCATGGGCGAGCCGATCTGCACCGCGCGCTCGAGGACCTTCGTGAGGTCGTAGGTCACGGCCTCGAGGAGGAACGGTTGGCCGACGTTGTAGGCGATCTGACCGTAGTACTTGAAGTACTCGGCGACCGCGAGGGTCGTCTTCTGGTCGCCGGCCTCCATGAGGCACTGCGCGACCTCGCGGTAGTGATTCATCAGGTGATACGCAGTGCGCAGATCCTTGGCGTTGATCGCTGCGCGCATGAAGCTGTTCAGGAAACGCAGTGACAGATGGAGCAGGCCGCTGCGCTCGCGCAGGCCGTAGAGCGCGAGTTCGGTGGTGTTGAGCGCGATCAGGTTGCAGATGTCGCGGGCATCGTTCAGGGAATGCGAGAACAGGGTCTGGTACTGGCGCAGGATCTTCACGTCCAGCCAGGTGCGCGAAGTCTCGATGTCGTCCAGGACCGCCGGCGCCACGGAGATGAAGTCCGGATTGCGGCGTTTGGGGGTGGTCAGGGCGAACCAGTCGTCCGGCATGGCGTCACGGAGTTCGTCGTACTCGAGGAGGAACTCCATGAGTGCGTTGATGCAGCCCATGGCGATGCTGCGATCGCCGTGGTCGATGGCACCGCGCGCGATGTCCTCCAGATTCTCGATGACCTCCATCACGCTCTGCGCGACGGCCTCCGGGTCGCGATCCGCACGGCGCAGCGCGCGGGCAGCGGTCCGGCGGATGCGATCGATGATGTTGAGCGGTGAGACGAACACGAACACGAAGGCGAAGTAGGGCAGGAGGATCAGCAGGCAGAGCGTCACCATCACCAGCGTGAGCACCAGGCCGATGCTCGTCCCCTCGGCCGCCACGTCCGCGGAGCCGACGGAGGCCGAGACCCACACGCACTGGATCGTCGTGAGCACGAAGAAGCTGATCACCACGACGTTCACCGGTTCACGCACGAACATGGAGGCGATGCGGTGCGTGTAGCGGGTCGCCGCGAGCTGCACGACGATCGCCACGACCGTGATGGCGATGGCGAGGACGCCGGCGACGACTTCCGCGGCGTTGGAGAGCGTGTCGAGGGCCGAGACCGGATCGAGCGCCGCCAGCCAGGCCAGGGGATCCAGCCAGAAGCTCCCGAGGCCGTCGAGCGAGGTCAGCACGACGAGCATGAGCATCGCGACCGCGAACAGGACGGCGACGGCGACACTCGCCTGGACCGACGCCGCGGGACCGCGACGGGCCCGCGTCAGACGGGACAGGAAGGAGGCAGTGTCTTCGCTCGACGGTGCGGTGCCCGCCATGGTGGGCGGACCGCCGCTCGCCGCAGTGCCGGGGCGGGCCATCGCTCGCACGCTCTCTACGGGGACGCACGCAATCTACCGGCTCGGGCCCATGGGTTGAAGCGCGGTCGGCACCTCATCCGAAGGGGCTCAAGTCGCCGCGCGCGCGGCCGACGAGAATGGCGAGGAGCCGGATCGCGTCCTTCGCGAGCGGTTCCGACGTCCCGTTTTCGGAGCAACGTGCATGGATCTCGCTACCCTCATCGGCCTCGCCGGGGCTCTGGGCGCCATCGGAGCGTCGATCTTCATCGGTGGCAGTGCCAGTTCCTTCATCAACGTGCCGTCGATCATCGTCGTGTTCGCCGGAACGCTGGCCGTGACGTTGATGAAGTACCCCCTCGCGCACACCCTGGGCGCCTTCAAGGTGGCCGGCCGCGCCTTCGTCGTGCGCAGCGATTCCCCCGCCGAACTCATCCGCCAGAGCGTGGAACTCGCGGAAACGGCACGGCGGGAGGGCCTGCTCGGCCTCGAACAGGTCGAAGTGCGCAATCCCTTCCTCGCCAAGGGCATCCAGCTCGCCGTGGACGGCAACGAGCCGGAACTCGTGCAGCGGATGCTGCGTCGGGAGATCGACCTGTCCATCGCGCGGGAACGTGAGGGCAACAGCGTCTTCAAGTCGATCGGGGACATCGCGCCGGCCATGGGGATGATCGGGACGCTCATCGGTCTCGTGCAGATGATGTCGAACATGGACGACCCGGCTTCCATCGGCCCGGCCATGGCCATCGCGCTGCTCACCACGCTCTACGGCGCCGTGCTCGCGAATGCCATGGCTCTGCCCATCGCCGACAAGCTCGAACTGCGCTCCATCGAGGAATCGCGGAACAAGGAGCTGATCATCGAGAGCATCAAGGCGATCCAGGACGGGCTCAATCCCCGCGTCGTCGAGGACCTGCTGGTCGTCTTCTCGCCCGATGGCAAGCTCGCCGCAGAAGACAAGGACGCGGCATGAGGGCGAACGCACCCCGGAGAGACGGCCATGAGTGACGGAGCACCGGTAGATCTGGGGGCACCGAAGTGGACCGCGACCTTCGCGGATCTCATGTCGCTGCTGCTCGCGTTCTTCGTACTCCTGTTCTCCTTCTCGGAACTCGATCGCCAGAAGTACAAGAAGGTCGCCGGTTCCATGAAGGACGCCTTCGGCGTGCAGCGCGAGGTCCGGGCGAACGATCCGCCGCGCGGCATCAACGTCGTGGCGACGGAATTCAGCGCCGGCACGCCTACGCCCACGCCCATGAACTCGGTGCGCCAGTTCACGACCGAGGACGCGGCGCCGATGCTCAAGTTGCCGAGCGTCAGCGCCGTCATCAAGGAGCGCATGGCCCTCGACATGGAGAAGATCAAGGATGCGCTCCAGAAGGAGATCGAATCCGGTCTGCTGGAGGTGGAACTCGACGAGAGCCGGATCATCGTGCGCATCCGGGAGCGGGGCTCCTTCCCCTCTGGCAGTGCGGAACTCATGGACGGGTTCCTGCCCGTGATGCAGCGCATCGCCAGGTCCCTCGAGACGGCCGGGGGCGATATCGTCGTGGCGGGCCATACGGACGACGTGCCCATCTCGACGCCTCGCTTCCGCTCGAACTGGGAACTCGCGTCCTCCCGCGCCGTGACCGTGCTGCACCAGCTCGTCAGCTTCAGCGCGCTCGAGGAGGACGACCTGGAGATCCACGGCTTCGCGGCGACCCGGCCGATCGCGGACAACACGACGGTGGAAGGGCGATCGCGGAACCGACGCGTCGAGATCACCGTCGTCTACGACTCGAATCAGGCGCCGTCCCGCCTGCCGGGCTTCGACGCCGCTCCGCTCGAATCGGGCGAGCCGCCGAAACCCGAAGTGCTGCTGCCGTTCAGTTGATCGGCCGTTGCCGCGCGGTCAAGCTTCCCGGCTTCTGACGGAGCAGAGTCCGCGATGGCGCACGACGAAGACGACGAGGGGCCGCCCTCCCCGGAGCGGGACTGGGATCGGAACATCAGCAGCGCGCTCGAGAGCCTGCGCCCCCCGCCCGACAGCAGCAGCACGCCCGCGCGCGAGGAGATCCTCGAGAGCGTGTCCGAGACCGCCCAGGAAGCGGAGCGTGCGGCCTCCGGCTGGACTCGGCCGCTGCTCATGGGTGCGTTCGCGGTGGTCGGCGTCGGCCTGATCGGCCTGGCCTTCTGGCCGCGGACCGATGCGGAGGCGCCGGGGCGGACGGATGCTGCGGAGCGATCGAGCGCGGCGGGCGACCCGGCGGCGGCGGTCGCTCTGGAACGTCTGGAGCGCCTCGAAGACGCGCTGCGTGAGGCCGGCGTTCGCGAGCGGCAGCTCGTCCAGCAGCTCGGTGCACTGGGGCGCCGCGTGGCGGCGCTGGAGAACGAGGAGAGCGACTCGGCCGAGCGACTCGCGGCGCTGGAAGCGCAGCTCCCGGGGGCGTCCTCCGTGCCGTCGGGGCAACGCCCGGAGGTTCCGCCACGGTCGCGGCCGGACGCGCAGGCTGCGGAGCGTGACGGCGTCGCGGTGGAACCGGACCAGGCGCCGGTCCCTGCGCCCGAGATCGCCCCTGCGGTCGTCGAAGCCGGCGCTGCGGCGGCCGAGGCGGGTCGGGTCGCGGCGTCTTCCCCGCCCCGGCGCTGGACCGTGAGTCTCGTGACGCTCTCGAAGCGTTCGACGGCCGAGGACTATGCCCGCGGCGTGCGCCAGCGGGACTGGCCGGCGACCGTGCGTGAGGTCGGCGCCGAAGGGGGGCTCTGGCAGGTCAGCAGCGGTGCCTTCGGGACCCGAGCGGAAGCGGAGGCACACGGCGAGGAGGTCAGGCGCGCGCTGCGCCTCGAATCCGTCTGGGTGACCAGGGCACCGGGCGGCTGACGCCGCTCGACGTCAGACGCGGGCGAGGGAACGACTCGTCGACGCGTGTCGTGTCACGCCGCCGGCGGCGTAGGCGAGCGGGTCGGTCGACCGGCCCGTCAGCAGTGCGAGCTCCTTCGCGGCACTGCCGCGCAGCCGTGCGATGAGCCTGCCGTTGGCGAGGTTGCGCTCGGCGCAGCGCTGGAGCGTCGCCCGGACCTCCGCACCGTGCTCCGGGTGCTCGCTGGCGAGCGAGTCCAGCGCCGACGCCGAGTGCTCGAGTTCCGCGTAGAGCCGTTCCTTCTCCGCCGCCGTGGCCGCGATGAGGTCGGCATCTTCGCCGAGCAGACGTTCGCTCTCCAGGTCCAGCAACGCCTCGAAGCTCGCGAGCAGATCGAGCAGCTGCGCGGTGGACGCGCCCGGATTCATCCGAGCAGCTTCTCGTCTGCGATCAGGCGTTCCGCGAGCTTGGCGGTGTCGATGGTGTAGCGGCCTTCGGCGATCGCATCGCGAATCGCCTCGACGCGTGCCGGATCCACGCCGCTCGCCTCGCGGGCGATGGACTCGGCCTGGCGGAGCGCTTCCGCGCCGCCGGTCAGGCTGACGCGGTCGCCGCCCGGCGCGCTCGCACCGGTCTGGTTCCCGACTTCGCCCCTGGCGCGCTCGCCCGCCGGACCCTGGGGACCGGTGATGCGCGTGTTGCCGGCGCTGCGGCCGACTCCCGAGATGTCGTTGGCCATGACAGGCCTCCTCCTGATGATCTCTATGCTGTTGTCGGCACCGTTTGCCGGAACTTTACACCCCCGATGAAGAAACAGGGGTTCTCCCTCAACGCATGATCCGGACGCTGCCGTCCGCGGCCGCCACGCCTTCCACGATGCGGCGACTCGACAGGTTCCGTACGCGTACGCGTTCTCCGGGCGCGGCGTCCTGCAGCGACTCGCCGCGCATGCGGACGCGGAAGCTCGCTGCGAAGGCGTCGATGACGACCCGGTCGCCGCGACGGATCACGTCCTGCGGTTCCAGCGCAGTGGAGCGCAGGGCAGCGCCGGCGTTGACCGGCCGCTTCACCTTCATGCCGACGGCGTCGGCGACGTCGAGCAGCAGGCCGTGGTCCGTACGGGAGAGTTCGCGTTCCTCGAGACGCACGTCCGCGGCGCGAACGATCGCCCCTCTGGGAAGGCCCGCGCCCGCGACCACGACCGGCAGGCGGTAGTGCGCCATCACGGGCACGTAGAGCGTCCAGCCCGGTTCGGCCGCGCAGCTGACCTCCACGGTCGTCTGGCGCGCGCCGGTCCGCATCTCGCGCGCCGAGGCCTCCAGCGGCTCCGGACAGGCAGGCAGGCGCAGCCGCGGGTCCAGCTCCGCCGTCGACAGCGTGCGCTGTCCTGGAAGCTCCATCGGCATGGCCCGGGCGACATCCAGCGCAGCGCGACGGATCGAATCGAGGTCCTGATGGGCGGCGAGGGCCGCACTCGGCGCGAGGCAGCAGAGCAGAGCCGAGCGCGCCAGACAGCGGCGGAGCGCCGTCGAAAGGCCGACGCCGCGTCCGTTCTCCGTCGCGGCCGGCGTCGGGTTTCCGGCGCCTGGGGTGCTCTCGTTCATCTCGTCCTCCCGCGATGTCGCGAAGACACCGCTGCGTGTTCTTCCGTGCACGCCTGTTAGGCAATTGCCGTGCCCGAATCGTCGTGGCTGCTACATCTATGGCGACGTCGCGCGGCGCCGGGCCCTGACTCGTCCTGCGGCAAGCGAGCGCCGAAGCAGCGGCAAGGGGCTGCCGTCGGCACGGCTCCGAGGGCGCACTGCGGGCCTTTTCGACGTGACGGGCACTGCTGGCACAAGCGTTGCAGAAGCTCCCTCGGACGCCACAGGGAGCACGCACATGGGACTCATCGACCAGGCGCTCGGATTTCACGCCAATGCGCTGGCCCTGCGCGCACGCCGCAACGAAGTGCTGGCGAGCAACCTCGCCAATGCGGAGACGCCGGGTTTCCAGGCGAAGGATATGAACTTCGCCGAGACGCTGCGGGCGATGGAAGGAAACGGTCAGCGCGACGGCCTGCGCGGCGCGACGCTCCAGCGCACGGATCCCGGTCACCTCGAAGCACCGGTGCGCCGGTCCGGCGGTGGCGTGGAGCTCCTCTATCGGCAACCCACGCAGCCCGCGGCGGACGGCAACACGGTCGAGGCTCACATCGAGAAGGCGGCGTTCCTCGAGAACGCCGCCGGCTACGAGGCGACGCTGCGTTTTCTGGACGGGCGCGTGAAGGGAATCATGACGGCGCTGCGAGGTGACTCCGCATGAACCGGATCTTCGACATCGCGGGTTCCGCGCTCGCGGCACAGACCCTGCGTCTCAACACCATCGCCAGCAACGTGGCGAACGCGAACACCGTCGCCGGGTCCCCGGACGAGGTCTACCGGGCCCGTTCGCCGATCTTCACCGCGGTCTTCGAGGAGGCGGCGAGCAAGGCCGGTCTCGATACGGCGAAGGTGCAGGTGACCGGTGTGGTGGAGCACGACAAGCCCGCGATCGCCCAGTACCGCCCGGATCATCCTCTCGCGGACGAGAACGGGAACGTCTACACGCCCGACATCGAGGTGATGTCCCAGTACGCGGACATGATCGCCGCGTCTCGCAGCTACGAAACCAATGTCGAGGTCATCGACACGACCCGGCAGCTGATGCTGAAGACGCTTCAGCTCGGTCGCTGATATCGCAGTCGCCCCAGGGAGCGCAGCGCATGCCCATCGAAAGCCTGGACAGCCGTCTCACCGCGGCACCCGATCCACTCGCAGACCTCGGCCTCGTGCAGGAGGGGCAGGCGAAGGACAACGAGCTCGGGCAGTCCGAGTTCCTGAAGCTCATGACCACGCAGTTGAAGTCGCAGGACCCGCTCGAGCCCATGGACAACGGCGCCTTCATCGGCCAGATGGCGCAGTTCAGCACCGTTTCCGGCATGGAGAAGCTGATCGCGTCGGTGGATTCGCTGGCCAGTTCGCTGACCGGCGGCCGGGCGCTCGAAGCGTCGAGCCTCATCGGGCGGGAGGTGCTCGTACCGGCACCGCCGGTCGTCGATACGGAGGCGGTCGGCAGCAGCCGCGGTGCCGTGGATCTGCTCGGCGGCGCCCGCGACGTGCGCCTGCGCATCGAGGACGCGTCCGGCGCCCTGCTCACGAGCGTGGACCTGGGAGACGCGGAAGCAGGTCTGCTCAGCTTCGACTACGGCGCCCTGCCGGCAGCGAGTGGGCGCATTCGCCTCTCTGCCGAAGGGACCGTCGGCGGGGAGCGGGTCGAGCTTCCCGTTCTTCACGAGCGCTCCGTCGAGTCGGTGACGCTCGATACGGGCGCAGGTGCTCCGGAGCTCGCGCTCCGGGGCGGTGGCACGACCGCACTCGACGCCATCCGGCGCATGTACTGAAGCAGTCAACTGAGGAGCACGAAAGATGGCATTCAATGTCGCAGTCAGCGGGCTCAACGCCGCCTCGGCGGACCTCGCGATCGTCGGCAACAACGTGGCGAACGTCCAGACCACGGGCTTCAAGGGCTCGCGGGCGGAGTTCACCGACGTGTTCGCGGCCAGCGCGCTCGGCGCCTCCGACACGGACACCGGCGGCGGCGTGCGCCTCGCGTCCGTCTCCCAGCAGTTCACGCAGGGCAACATCGCCTTCACGCAGAACAACCTCGACATCGCGATCAACGGCCAGGGCTTCTTCATGGTCAGCGAGGGAGGGGGACTCGAGTACTCGCGGGCCGGTCAGTTCCGCGTCGACGCCGAGGGCTTCGTGGTGAACGTGGCGGGGCAGCGTCTGCAGGGGCTCCAGGCCGACGAGACGGGCAACATCACGGGTCAGGTCGGCGATGTCTTCATCGACCGGACCAACGCGGATCCGCAGGAGACCACGCTCGTCGATGCCCGTCTGAACCTCGATGCCAATCAGGAGATCCCGCCGCTGCCCTTCTCCGCGACCCCCGTGGCCTTCGGCGATCCGCCGCCCTCCTCGCAGACCTTCAACAGCTCGACCTCCATGACGGTCTTCGACAGCCTCGGCAACGGCCATGAGCTGTCCCTCTACTTCGCGAAGACGGCACCGGGGCAATGGGACGTGCACGGCCTCATCGACGGCGAGACGGTCGGCTCCTCCCCGCTCGGGACCGTGAGCTTCGGCCCCGACGGCTCCGTCGATCCGGCCACGAGCGCCGTGACCGTGGCGGGCTGGAACCCCCTCGCCGCGGACGGGACGCCGAATGGCGCCTCGACGCAGGACTTCACCATCGAGTTCGGCAACTCGACGCAGTTCGGCAGTCCCTTCGCCGTGGTCTCGCTGCAGCAGGACGGCTTCACGACCGGTCGACTGATCGGCCTCTCCGTCGATTCCGCGGGCATCGTCCAGGGCCGCTTCACCAACGGTGGCGTCAGGGCGCTCGGTCAGGTGGTGCTGGCCAACTTCGCGAACCCGCAGGGTCTGCAGCCGCTCGGGGACTCGAACTGGGCGGAGACCTTCGACTCCGGCGTGCCCCTCGTCGGTGAGCCGGGTACGGCGAGCCGCGGCGTGCTGCAGTCCGGCGCCATCGAGGAGTCGAACGTCGAGCTGACGGCGGAACTCACGAAACTGATCATCGCCCAGCGGAACTTCCAGGCGAACGCGCAGACCATCCGTACCGCGGACACGGTCACGCAGACGATCATCAACCTCCGGTGACCTGAGCCATGGACCGCATGGTCTTCATCGGGGCCCTCGGCGCGCGCGACGCGGTCGTCGCGCAGGGGGTCGCTGCCAACAATCTCGCGAACGCGTCGACGACGGGCTTCCGGGCGGATCTCGCGCGCTTCCAGAGCGAGCCGCTCGTCGGTCCCGGCATCGACACGCGGGC
This sequence comes from Pseudomonadales bacterium, assembly GCA_036351675.1. Taxonomy (GTDB): domain Bacteria; phylum Pseudomonadota; class Gammaproteobacteria; order Pseudomonadales; family Azotimanducaceae; genus JAZBPO01. The sequence goes on along the minus strand of JAZBPO010000017.1, from coordinate 430 downwards.
CTTCTCGACGGTGGCGCCCACGGCGGTGGACCTGCGGTCGGGCGCCATCGAGACGACCGGTCGGCCCCTCGACGTCGCCGTCGAGGGTGAGGGCTTCCTCGCGGTACTGGCGGCGGACGGCAGCGAGGCCTACACGCGAGCAGGCGATCTCAGGCGCGGGCCGGGCGGCATGCTCGTCACCGGGGCTGGTCAGCCGGTGCTCGGCGAGGGCGGGATGATCATGCTGCCCCCGGTCGCGGACGTGTCGATCGGCGCGGACGGCAGCATCTCCCTGAGCACGCCCGGACAGAACGGCGACGTCGTGGCCGTGATCGACCGGTTGCGGCTGGTCAACGGGCCTGCGGACAACTGGGTCAAGGGCGCGGACGGGCTGCTGCGCACCGCCGACGGTGAACCCGCGGCGCTGGACGCCGCCGTGAAGCTCGTCCCG
>JAZBPO010000016.1:0-12134 GCA_036351675.1 Pseudomonadales bacterium | reverse complement strand
GCCTGCGCCGCGTCCTGGGCGTGCTCTTCGACAGGACGCACCTGTTCGTGCGCTTCGGACCGCCCCTGCGTCTCACCGACATCGTCACCGCAGTGCCGGAGGACGCGATCGCACGTCGCCGCATCGCCCGGCTCCTGCGTACGCAGTTCCGGCAGGCGCGCGAGGCCCTGATCGGACCGGACCTCTCGCACCGGCGCACGCTCGTCAATCGCGTGGTCGCCGCCCGGAGTGTGCGCCGCGCCGCCGCGGAACTCGCCGAGGCGGAGAACATGCGCGCCTCGAAGGCCATCGCCCGAGCGCGTCGCTATGCGCAGGAGATCGCCTCCGATCTCTCCTTCACGGCGATCCGCTTCTTCGACGTGCTGCTCACCTGGCTCTGGACGCGTCTCTACGACGGCATCGACATCCGAGGCCTCGAGGGCGTGAAGGCCATCGCCGGCGACCACACGCTGATCTACGTGCCGAGCCACCGCAGCCACGTGGACTATCTGCTGCTGAGCTACGTGCTGTTCTACAACGGACTGATGCTGCCGCACGTGGCGGCGGGCCGGAACCTCAACATCCCCGTGGTCGGCCCCCTGCTGCGCCGCTCCGGTGCCTTCTTCATGCGCCGCAGCTTTCGCGGTGATCCGCTCTATTCGGCCGTGTTCGAGGAGTATCTCGACCGCGTGTTCGACACCGGCTCCTCCGTCGAGTACTTCGTCGAGGGCGGCCGCAGCCGCACGGGGCGCCTGCTGCCCGCGCGGGCGGGCATGCTCGGCATGACGGTGCGCGCGCGCCTGCGCAGCACCGGACGCCCCTTCGCCTTCGTGCCGGTCTATTTCGGCTACGAGAAGGTGGTCGAGGCACGAAGCTATCTGGGCGAGCTGCGTGGCGAGGCGAAACGCCAGGAGTCACTCGGTGGCGTGCTCCGCTCCGTGCGCTTCCTGCGCCAGTCCTTCGGCACCGTGCACGTCGGCTTCGGCCGTCCCCTGATCCTCGACGACGCCCTCGACGCAGCCGTACCCGACTGGCGCGAGACCCGCGGCGAAGCCCTGCGCGGCGACCGCGACTGGCTGCACGGCTTCGTCGACCAGCTCGGCACGGAGCTCCAGGTCCGCGTGAACGCCGCGGCGATCGTGACGCCCGTGGCCCTCACCGCGACGGCGCTGCTCGCCACCGAACGCCAGGCCCTCGACGAGGACACGCTGCTGGAACAGATCGCCTGCCTGCTGACCCTCGCACGCCGGGCGACGGAAGGGGGCATCACGGTCACGGACCGCTCGCCGGAGGACATCGTCGCCTACGGGGAGCGCCTCGGCCTGCTCGAGCGCACGGCGCATCCGCTCGGGGACATCCTGTCCGCCGGGCCCACGACGGCAGTCCTGCTCACCTGGTACCGCAACAACGTGATTCACGTGTTCGCGGCGCCGGCCCTGATCGCCGCGATCCTCTCGGCGGGACGGAGCATGAGCCGCGAAGCGCTCCTCGACCAGGCGGCGACGGTCCTGCCCTACCTGCGCCGCGAACTCTTCCTGCCGGGCGCGGATGGCGACGAGCGCGCGCAGCTCACGGGCACCCTTCGCGCCCTCGCGGCCGAGGGGCTGCTGACGGAGCAGGACGATCGAGTCGTGCCACCGGCGCGCGGGACCGCTGCCTTCGCACGCCTGCACCGCCTGGCGCTGGTGATCACGCCCACTCTGGAGCGCTGGTACATCGCCGTCGCGCTGCTCGACGGCCAGCCTCCACACAGCTGGACGACCGAGGCGCTGGAGCAGGCCTGCGTACTCACGGCGCGGCGCATGGCACGCCTCTACGGCATCGACGCGCCGGAGTTCTTCGACGCGACCCTGTTCAGGCAGTTCATCGCCGCTCTCGGGGAGCGCGGCGTCGTGGTTCCGGACGACGCGGGACGCCTCGACACCCATCGCGAGCTGCGTGCCGTGATGGTCAATGCCCGGCGCGTCCTCGATCCGGCCTTCTGCGACGGCGTGCGCGCGGCCCGCCAGCTGCCCGCGCTCAGCGCGCCGGACTGACCCAGACGTCGAAGCGCGTACTGCGACCGGCGAGCGTGTGATTCGGCGACGGCAGTCCATCGAGGCGCGCCCGCAGCGGGCATTTCAGCACGACGCGCTCGACACCGGCGTCGAGACCGGCACGCACGAGGCCGCCGGCATCGTCACCGCGGAGCGCATCGGCCGCGAGCAGCGTAGCGACGAGGCGCAGGCGCCGGTCCCCGAGGGCCTGCTTGCGCCGCGGCGCGTACATCGGGTCCAGGTAGAGGACCTCGGGCCGCAGCGCGGCCACGCAGGCACGGGTATCGCCAGCACGCAGCGTCACGCGCGCCGCGATCTCCGGCGTCGGCACCGCGGCGCGCCTCAGGCCGTCCTGCAGCAGCGCGCGCAGTACGGGGTGCTGCTCGACCACCGTGACCTCGGCGCCGGCGCTCGCGAGCAACCAGGCGTCCGTGCCGAGTCCGCCGGTCCCGTCCAGTACGCGTCGCGGCGGTTCGTCCCCGGCGCGCAGGACGCGACAGGCGCGCACGAGCCGTTCCTGGCGCGCCCGCGCCCCGCCGCGCCAACCGACGGCGCCGGCTGCGAGGTCGACGGCGAGGCGGCCGAGCGCCGGCTCCGCGAGTGCCTCGAGTTCGAGCACACCGTCACGGCGCAGGAGGCGAAAGGCCGGCTCGGTCGCCGCGACCAGTCCGGCCACGGAGTCCGTCGAGGGCAGCGCGTCGGCGGCGGAGGCGTCGACGACGACGGCGCCGATGCGCATCAGACGCCGACTGACGCCTGTCGGCGCCAGCGACGCTCGTCGCGCAGGTACACGGGCCTGACCTCCGCAGCGGCCACACCTTCACGGTCCAGTCGCGGCGCGGCGAGCGCGAGGAGCGCGCGAGCGTCAGGTCGAGCTCCGTCGACGATCCGGACGTCGAGATCGACGAGCTCTACCGCTGCGGCAGCGCCGTCGCCGGCGACGAGCCAGGGGCCGGGCAGCTTCGCCAGCGCTTCGGCGAGCACCTCGCCGAGTGCGTCCCGCGCGACGATACGGTCCTCGAGAAGCGCCGAGCGCGCCACATCGGCTCCGTGCACCGCAAGGTAGAACTCGTCCATGCGGGCGTCGAGCACGCTGATGACCCCCGCGAAGCGAGCAGAGGCTGCATCGGCTCCCGTACCGTCCGCTTCTCGCGCGTCGCGCAGTGCGGCCTCTGCGAGGAGCGCGAGGCTCGAGACTCCGAGCGTCGGCAGCTCGTGGGCCCAGGCGATCCCCTGAGCCACCGCGCAGCCGATGCGCAAGCCGGTGAAGGACCCGGGGCCGTGGCCGTAGACGATTCCGTCGAGCTCTGCACAGCCGATCCCCGCGCGCCCGAGCAGGGCCTCGATGGTCGGCAGCAGCACACGGGCGTGGGCTCGGGGCTCCTCGTGCTCCTCGAGCAGGAGCAGCTCGTCCACGCGCAGAGCGACGGAGCAGGCATCGCAGGAGGTCTCGAGGGCGAGGATCGCCGCCATGGTGGAACGCTGTCGACTGCCGGAGGGCGGCGTAGCATACCCGCTCCACCGACCCATAGCAGGAGCTGCCCTTGACCGCCCCCATGGACCTCGAGGACGCGCTCGCGCGCATGCTCGCGGATCTGGCGGCACCCGCCGCGACGGAGCACGTCGAACTCGCAGCCGCCCTCGGCCGTGTCGCTGCACGACCAGCGTTCGCCGCCACGGCCGTACCGCCCTTCGCCAATTCCGCCATGGACGGCTACGCGGTCGCAGCAGCCGATCCCGCCCACGACGCCGCAGACTCCTTTCGCGTCGTCGACACGATCTACGCGGGCGCGGCACCGACCCGGGCCATCGGCCGCGGCGAATGCGCACGGATCTTCACCGGCGCTCCGATGCCGGACGGCGCGGACACCGTCGTCGCGCAGGAAGACGCGACGACGAGCGGCGAAGGCGTCCGTTTCACCGAGCGACCGGAATGCGGGCGCTTCGTGCGTGCGGCAGGCGGTGACGTCGCGGCCGGAGAGGAGCTGCTCGCAGCGGGCACTCGCCTGCACGGTGGCCACCTGGCGTTGCTCGCCGCAGCGGGCGTCCCGGCCCTTCACGTCTTTCCGACGACGCGCCTCGCGATCGTGATCAGCGGCGACGAGCTGCGCTCCCCGGGCGCCCGTCTCGAGCCGGGCCAGATCCATGACAGCGCCCGCTTCGCGCTGCCCGCGGCCGCGGCGCCGCTGCCGGTGGAAGTCGTGTCGGTGCGCCATGCCGGCGACTCACCGCAGGCCCTCGCGCAGGCCTTCGAACTGGCCAGTGAAGAGGCCGACGCGATCGTCAGTACCGGCGGCGTCTCCGTGGGCGATGCGGACCACGTCCGCGAAGTCCTCGCCGCCGGCGGCTCCATCGGTTTCTGGCGCCTCGCCCTGAAGCCCGGCCGCCCCTTCGCCTACGGTCGCTACCGGGGCCTGCCCTTCTTCGGCCTGCCCGGCAATCCGGTCTCCTCCCTCGTCACCTTCCTGCTGCTCGTGCGTCCGGCCCTCCTCACGCTCGCCGGCGTCCATGACGTCAGCCTGCCACGGCGACGCGTGCGTCTCGCCCGGGACCTGCACAAGGCTCCCGGGCGCCGGGACTTCCAGCGGGCCCGGATCGAGCACGACGGCAGCGCCACGGCTTTCGAGCGCCAGGACTCGAACGTGCTGTCGGTCCTCGCGCAGGCCGACCTCCTCCTCGACCTGCCCGAGGAAGCCGGCGACCTGTCCGCCGGCACGGAGGTGGACGCCATCGATCTGGCGGGACTGCTCGGCAGCCGCTGAGACGCCCGCGACACAGCCTCTGGCCCGAAAAGCAGAAGGCCCCCGTCGACGCGGTCGACGGGGGCCTTCCAGCGGGCGGGCGGCGCGGCGCGCCGGCGCGTATCAGGCGACCGCCTTCTTCCGGCGCGGAGCCTTGCGCTTCGCAGGGCCCTTCTTCGCAGCGGCGATCTGCTTCGCCGCCGCTGCAGCACGCTGCTTCGATCGCTTCGCTTCGGCCCGCGCGAGCTGCGCGGACTTCTTCTTGCCGAAGGCCGCGACAGCCTTGTCGAGATCGGCCGCGACCTTGGCCTTGCCTGCGGCATCGGCCGCGGACACGCGCGCCTCGATCGCCGCGATCCTGGCCTTCACGCGGGCATCGGCCTCGGCCGCCTTCAGCTTCGCCTTGGCCTCCGCGAGCTTGGCCCGCAGACCCTTCAACTTCGCATTGCCCTTCGCGACCTTCGCGCGGGCGCGCGCCACAGCATTCTTGTCAGACTTCTTGCCGGAGCTCTTCGCCTTGCCGGCGGCCGCAGCGGCCTCCTTGCGTGCGGCGTCGGTCTTCTTGCGCTCCGCGTCGATCGCGGCCTGAGCCGTCTCGACCGCCTTCGTCGCGCGGGCGACGGCAGGTGCCATGGGCGCTTTCGGCGCCTTGCGCGCCGGGGCTTTCTTCGCGCCGGCCTTGCGTGCGGGGGACTTCTTCTTGGCGGGCGCCTTCTTCTTCGCAGGCGCCTTCTTCCGGGCTGCAGCCATCGAACTTCTCCTCGGCAGTGGTGTTCTCACCGACCGGAGCGCAGGCTGCGCCGCGGTCTGGCCGCATCATAGGCAATGGCAGAGGGCATTTCACCCAGAAAAGACACGGGGGCACGCAGGCTCCGGGGCCCGCGAAATACCCCTCTGTGGAGCCGTTGGGAAGTCCGGTACGGGAGCGCCCAAGTCAGGCGGTGGCATCCTCGCCGAGTGCCGCATAGACGCGCTCCCGGATCGCGGCGAGCTCACCGACGCCGGCGACACGTTCGTAGCTCAGCGCGGCCTCCCGCTCGGCGAGCGAGGAGTAGAACTCGACCAGGGGACGCGTCTGCTCGTGGTAGACGTCGAGACGACGCCGCACCGTCTCCTCGCGGTCGTCGTCGCGCTGCACGAGTGGTTCTCCGGTGACGTCGTCGACCCCCTCGTTCTTCGGCGGGTTGTGCTGCACGTGATAGACGCGACCCGAGGGCTCGTGCATGCGGCGGCCGGAGAGTCGGCTGACGATCTCTTCGTCGTCCACGTCGATCTCGAGCACGTGATCGATGGCCACACCGGCCTCGAGCAATGCTTCGGCCTGCGGAATCGTCCTCGGGAAGCCGTCGAAGAGGAAGCCGTGTGCGCAGTCCGCTTCCTCGATGCGCTCCTTGACGAGGGCGATGATCAGCTCGTCGGGGACGAGTTCGCCGGCGCTCATGTAGCGCTCTGCTTCCTTGCCGAGCGGCGTACCCGCCGCGCGCGCAGCCCGCAGCATGTCGCCCGTGGAGATCTTCGGAATCCCGTACTTCTCGCAGATGAACTCGGCCTGCGTCCCCTTCCCCGCACCGGGGGCACCCAACAGGATCACGCGCATAGTCTCTCTCGCAACTCGTCGCGCGGAATGGCCCGCGCCCCTGGAAGGGGCGGGACATTACACGCGCGCCCCGGACCCCTCAAGCCGGCGGGAAGCTCGCGTCGACGGCCTCGGCACCGGGAACACGTCGGACGTCGACGATGTTGGCGATGGCCTCGATACGGTCCATGAGACGGCCGAGCGTCTCGAGCCCGTTCACCTCGACCGTGAGCTCCATGGTCGCAGTCGAGCGCGCCCGGTCCGTGCGCACGGAGGTCGCGGTCACGTCGATCTCCTCGGCCGCGAACACGCTGGAGATCTCGTGCAGGAGCCCCGGCCGGTCGTAGGCGTGGATACGCAGATCGTGCGAGACCCCGCGCGCCGGTGCGTCCCCCCAGCGCAGGCGGATGACCGCGCCGTCCTCCTCGCGCTCGAGTTCGAGCACGCGACGGCAGTCAGAGCGATGGACGCTGACCCCGTGACCGAGTGCGACGATCCCGACGATGGCGTCTCCCGGGCGCGGCACACAGCAGTCCGCGATCCAGACGGGAAGCGCGCCCGCACCGACGACGCGGGTCGCGTCGGGAAGCGGCTGCGCATCGGCCGTACCGGGCAGGAGCTGCATCTGCCCTGCACGCGTGCTCGAGACCACGCCGTCGAGCGCACGCAGCAGTTCGGCCTGCGTGATCCGCGCGCGGCCCACGGCGCGGTAGAGCGCGAGCGCGTCCGGCACACCGAGCCGCGGCGCGATCTCCGCGAGCAGCGCACCGTCGATCCCCATGCGCACGAGTTCGCGCGTGACCGCGGCACGGCCGTCACGCTCGGCCGCCGTGGCGTCGCGATCGCGGAAGTAGGCCTGGATCTTCGCGCGCGCACGCGACGTCGTCACGTAGCCCATGCCCGGGGCGAGCCAGGCCAGGGAGGGCTCGACCGCATCGTCGGTGACGATCTCCACCGCATCGCCCGTTTCCAGGCGGTGGTTCAGGGGCACGAGCGCACCACCGACGCGGGCGGCGCGGCAGTGATGCCCGACCTCGGTGTGGATGCGGTAGGCATAGTCGAGGGGCGTGGCGTCCGGCGCGAGATCGACGACGTGGCCGTCCGGAGTCAGCACGTAGATCCGATCCTGATGGAAGTCCCGGCGCAGCACGTCGCCGAGTCCGTCCAGGTCACCGAGCTCCTCCTGCCACTCCAGCACCTGGCGCAGCCAGGCCACCTTCTCTTCGTAGGAGGGATCACCGGCCGCGTCCGCTCCCTTGTAGGCCCAGTGGGCGCAGACGCCGAGCTCGGCTTCCGCATGCATCTCGTGAGTACGGATCTGCACCTCGACGTTGCGACCCTCGGGCCCGATCACGGCGGTGTGGATGGAGCGATAGCCGTTCTCCTTCGGCATGGCGATGTAGTCGTCGAATTCGTGCGGGATATGGCGCCAGAGCCCGTGCACGACCCCGAGTGCCGCGTAGCAGTCCTTCAGCTCGTCGACCAGAACGCGCACGGCGTGCACGTCGTAGACCTCCGAGAAGCCGATGCCCTTCGCTCGCATCTTCCGCCAGATGCTGTAGATGTGCTTCGGCCTGCCGGAGATCGAGGCATGGACGCCGGCTGCATCCAGCTCGAGAGCGAGCGCCCGCACCACCTCGTCGACGTACTGCTGGCGCGCTTCGCGGCGTTCCTGCAGCAGCGTCGCGATGCGCTTGTAGGCTTCGGGTTCCAGATAGCGGAAGGACAGGTCCTCGAGTTCCCAGCGCAGCTGGCCGATGCCCAGGCGGTGCGCGAGCGGCGCGTAGACGTCCGCCACCTCGCGAGCGATCCGCTCCCGACGCGGCTGCGGATCGTTCTTGGCGGCGCGAATCGCACAGGTACGCTCGGCGAGCTTGATCAGCGCGACGCGGACGTCGTCGACGAGCGCGACGAGCATCTTGCGGACGTTCTCGATCTGATCCTCCGGATCGCCGAGGGACTTCGGGACCGTACCGAGCTTCAGGGCCGAAACGGCCGCCATGCGCAGCACGCCCTCGACCAGTCCGGCGGTCACTTCGCCGAACTCGCGGCGCACCTCGTCCAGGCCGAGACGTTCCTCGCGCACGGCCCGATAGAGTATTCCCGCCACCAGGCCGTCCTCGTCCACGCGGAGATCCGCGAGGATGTCCGCCATCTCCAGCCCCGTCTCGAAGCTGGAGACGAGGATCCCGTCGCTGCGGACCCAGGACCCGGCTCGCCAGGACGCAGCCTCGGCGAGTTCGCAGGCAGCCGTGAGCCGCGCGCGATCACGCACGGCGCCGCGCGCGTCGAGACCGTCGAGCCAGAGCGCGATGTCGACGCGTCCGGCGTCGTCCTTCGGATGGCGATCGCGAACGGTGACCATGGCTAGCTCCCGGCCAGACGGTCGAAGACGGCCATGGACTCGACGTGGGCCGTATGCGGGAACATGTCGATGATGCCTGCGGCGCTGAAGGCGTAGCCCGCGCCGCAGAGCAACGCGGCGTCGCGCGCGAGCGTTTCGGGATTGCAGGAGACGTAGACGATGCGCCGTGGCGCGAGCGCCGACATGTGCGAACAGATCCGTTCGGCGCCGGAACGGGGCGGGTCGAGCAGCAACCGCTCGGCCCGGGGCAGGGACGTCACGTCGAGATCGGGTCCGTAGAGGTCCGCGACCTCGAAGCGGGCGCCGTCGATGCCGTTCGCCGCGGCATTCTCTCGCGCCCGCGCCACCAGGGCCTCACTCCCTTCCACACCGTGCACCTCCTTGCAGCGGCTGGCGAGCGGGAGCGTGAAGTTACCCAAGCCGCAGAAAAGATCAAGAACGTGATCATCGGGCTCCGGCGCGAGCAGCTCGAGGGCGGCCTCGATCATCGACCGATTGACCGCGGCATTCACCTGCGTGAAGTCGAGAGGATGGAACGCCATGCGCAGCCCGAAGGCCGGCAGTGCGTAGTGCAGGCGCCGAGGGGCGTCCGCATCGAGTGGTCGCACCGTGGCGGGACCGCCGGACTGGAGCCAGGGACGGAAGCCCAGACGCTCGCCCGCATTCCGGAGCACCGCCTCGTCGTCCGGCGTGAGCGGCTCCAGGTGCCGCATGACGATCACGGCACCGTCATCGCCGACGGCGATCTCTAGCTGTGGCACGGCGTGCGCCACGGACAGCTGCGCGACCATGCGTCGCAGCGGCGCGAGCATGGTGCCGATCTCCGGCGCGAGGGTCCGGCAGGCCGCCACCTCCGCCACCCGCGAGGAGCCGCGCTCGCGGAAGCCGACCAGCACGCCTCCCTTCGCGGGTACGCAGCGGACGCCGAGCCGGGCCTTGCGCCGGTAGCCGGTTCCGGGTCCGGCGAGGTCCGAGAGCCAGCGCGCTGGCGTCCCGGCGCCGGCCTCCACGAGCAGCTGCTGCAGGCGCCGGCGCTTGAAGTCGCGCTGCGCAGGCGGCGCGAGATGCTGGAGCGCGCAGCCACCGCAGCGGGCGCTGTACGGGCAGGCGGCATCGATGCGATCCGGATGCGCTCCGGCGACGGTCTCCGCGATCGCCTCGAGCTGGTTCCGGCGTCGTTTCAGGACGCGCACGCTCGCCGTCTCGCCGGGCAGCGCGCCCCAGACTCGCACCTCCATCCCCTCGCCGCGGCCGCGCCCACAGCCCTGCGCGTCGAGTTCCGTGACCGCGATGCGCGCATCGCGCGGCAACTGCTTCTTGCGAGCCAAGATCGTCCCCTCCAGTCGTTCCGCGAAGGCTCCCTAGGCGGGATCGTCGAAGACGCCGGTGGAGAGATAGCGGTCACCGCGGTCGCAGACGATGGCGACGATCACCGCGTGCTCGACCTCCCGGGAGATGCGCAGGGCCGCCGCGATGGAACCTCCGGAGGACACACCCGCGAAGATGCCTTCCTCGCGCGCCAGGCGACGCATCATCGCCTCCGACTCGGCCTGCGAGATCTCCATGATGCGATCGACGCGCGGGCGCTCGAAGATCCGGGGCAGATAGGCCTCGGGCCAGCGCCGGATGCCGGGAATCTGGCTCCCCTCAAGCGGCTGCAGGCCGACGATCTCGATCTCCGGCTTGCGCGCCTTGAGGAAACGCGAGGTGCCCATGATCGTTCCGGTGGTACCCATGGACGCGACGAAGTGCGTGATCGTGCCGTGCGTCTGCGCCCAGATCTCGGGCCCCGTTCCCTCGTGGTGGGCACGGGGATTGTCGGGATTGGCGAACTGGTCGAGCACCCGCCCGCGTCCCTCGGCCTGCATGCGCTCGGCGAGATCCCGCGCCCCTTCCATGCCCTCCGCCTGCGATACGAGGACGAGTTCCGCGCCGTAGGCGGTCATGGCCGCGCGGCGCTCCGCGCTCATGTGCTCGGGCATGATCAGCACCATGCGGTAGCCGCTGACCGCCGCGGCCATGGCGAGCGCTATCCCCGTGTTGCCGCTCGTCGCCTCGATGAGCGTGTCGCCGGGGCTGATCTCACCCCGCTCCTCCGCGCGGCGGATCATGGAGAGCGCGGGCCGGTCCTTCACGGAACCCGCCGGATTGTTGCCCTCGAGCTTCGCGAGGACGGTGTTCGTCGTGTCTCCGGGCAGGCGCTGCAGACGCACGAGCGGCGTATCGCCGACGAGCGAGGCAATGGTCGGATAGTCCGGCTCGACGGTCATGCGGCGGCATCCTGCAGGGCGGCGGTGTGTTCCGGCGGAGGCGCGGATCATACTGATCGGTCGGCGGTCGAGCGAAATCGCCAAGTCTCATATGCTTCGATGCGTTCGCGGCAGGTGCAGGACGCACAGCCATGTTCGGGAACGCGACCCCAGACGCCGCCGTGGCGGCATCGCTCCTCGTCGCCCTGGTCTGCCTCGGCGCCGCCCTCGCGATGCTTCGGGGCCACGGCCACGGGAGGCGCCGTCGCATCGCCGCGCCCACCGCGAGGCCCGCCCCGCCCCCCCGCTACGTCACACAGCGCGACGAGCTGCTCGCCACGCTGGGCCACGAGCTGCGCTCGCCGCTACGCGCACTCCTGGCGCTCCTCGACCTCGACGCGGACGAAGTGGCCTCGACGGCCCGGCGAGGCGAACTCAGGTCGCTCGCGGCCCACGCCCTGCGCGTGGCCGAGGACAGCCTCGACTTCGCCCTGCTCGAGCAGGGCGCAGTGCGCCTGAAACCGGCGCGCATCGACCTCGAGCACGAACTCGCCGCCCTGCTGGCGGTCGTCCGCCCGCTCCGGACCCGGGGGGTGAGCCTCGAGCTCGATCTCGCCCCGGGTCTGGCCGTCGTTCGCGAGGGCGACGGCGCGCGCCTGCGGCAGATCCTGGTGAACCTCGTGGCGAACGCCCTCGCCCACACGGAACACGGCAGCGTGCGCGTCTCCGTCGACGTGGCCGAGGCGGACCCGACTGTCGTGCGCTTCGTCGTCCGCGACTCCGGTACGGGCATGACGCCGACGGAGCGACAGCGGGCCTTCCGCCCCTTCGCGCAGGGTGACGCACCGCGCGGTCGCGCCGGCATCGGTCTCGCCGTGGTCGCTCGCATCGTCGAAGCCATGAGCGGTGACGTCTTCCTCGAGTCGGAACCGGGCCTCGGGTCCCGATTCGTGGTCGATCTGCCCCTGCCGGCGCTCGAGCCCCCGGCGGACGGGGCAGTGGAACTCGCCGGACGTCTCGTCGGTGTCTGTTGCGCGACACCGTCGGAGCTGCGCAGCGTCGCCGCGCACCTCCAGCACTGGGAGGCCGAAGTGCTGCGCTTCCCGGACGCGGCGTCGCTGGCTGCGCACCTCGAGGCGGAGCGGCCGCTCGATGCACTCGTGCTCGGCCTCGACGACGTGCCGACGG
>JAZBPO010000015.1:0-5104 GCA_036351675.1 Pseudomonadales bacterium | reverse complement strand
CTGACGGCGCTCGAGCTCGATCCGACCCTCGCGAACGCCATCGTCGACTGGATCGACGAGGACCTCGAGCTGTCGGGCCCCGGCGGTGCGGAGGACGGGGCCTACCTGGTCGCCGACCCGCCCTATCGAGCGGCCAACGGGCCCTTCGCTTCCGTGACGGAACTGCGCCTGCTGCCGGAACTGGACGAGGACAGCTGGCGCCGCCTCGTGCCCTTCGTCGCCACGCTGCCGCCGGGCGTCCGGCGGATCAACGTGAACACGGCGCCCGGCGCGGTGCTCGCGGCGCTGGCGCCGGGCATGACGCCGGAACGGGCCGCGAGCTATGCCTTTCCGGAAGAGCCCTGGAGCCAGCCCGGAGAGCTCGCGGGTCAGGAGGCGGGCTTCGCGCCCGAACTCGGGGTGCTGGGCGTCCAGAGTCGCTTCTTCGAGGTCCTCGTACGCGCCGAATATGCCGGACAGACGGTTACACTACGCAGCCGCGTCTACCGGGACCCGGAAACGGCCGTGACCACCGTCCTGAGCCGTGATCTCGGGCAGCGCTTCGCGACCTGGGCGGCCCTGACCGATCCCGCTGCTTCCGAGGAGGATGGATGAACGGCACCGCGTACGTCTTCGCGCCGGCGGAGTCCGCCGCGCCCTGGCGCTGGTGCCTCACCGGGCCCGACGACGAGTACGCGACGGGCACGGGACTGGAGACGATCCCCGGCCGCGCGCAGGTCGAGGCGGAACTCGAAGGCGACGCGGCGGCGCTCCCCGTCGTGCTCGTGGTACCGGGCGAGGAGGTGCTCGCCGGGCGGGTCGCCGTACCGACGCGGTCGCAGCGCCAGATCGACGCCGCGCTGCCCTATCTCGTCGAGGAGTTCCTCGCCGAGGACGTCGATCAAATGCATCTCGCATCCGGTGCGCGTTCCGACGATGGCACCGTGCCCGTGCGCGTGCTGCGACCGCAGCGCCTGAGCAACTGGCTGGAGGCGCTGAGCGCGGCCGGGCTGATGGCCGTCTCGGCCCGCGTCGACCACGACGCCCTCGCCGGACCCGAGCAAGGACCCGGCCGTCTCGACGTCTGGATCGGCGCGCAGCGCGCGCTCGTGCGCAGCTGGCTCGGCGCCTTCGCGGTCGAACGCAGTGAACTCACGAGCTTCGTCGCCGCGCTGCTGGCCGAGCGGAACGACGCCGAGGCACTCGAGGTCGGGCTCGCGGTCACGGAGGATGCCGATGCGGAGATGCTGGTCGCCGAACTGATCCCGTTGCTCGGGAGCGAGCAAGGCGTCGAGGTCGTACAGCATGTGCTGGGGCCGGACCTGGAGACGTCCGTGGCCCGTGCCATGGCCACGGCGGCACAGGGCGCCGCCGGGCCGGAGCTCCTCACCGGGAGCTTCCGGCCGCCGCGGAGGCGGGGACCGGGCGTCGGCCGGTGGCGCCTCGCGGCCGGCGTGCTCCTCGCCTGGCTGATCCTCGAGGGCGCCCTCGATCTCGGTCGCCTCGCCTGGCTCGAGGCACGCACGGAGTCGCTGCGGGCGGAGAACCTCGCGCTGTTCCGGGACATCGTGCCCGACCGGACGCGGAGCCCGGATCCACGACGCGAGCTGGAGACGCTGCTCGGAACGCGGGAGGAGGGCGGCGCCTCCTTCCTGCTGCTGCTCGGCGTCGTCGCATCGGAACTCGGCGAACTCGGCAGCGGCATCGAACTGCGGAGCGTCAACTGGAACGACCAGCGAGGGGACCTCGCCGTCGACCTCTCCGTACCCGGCATCACGCAGGTGGACCGCTTCAAGGAGCGCCTCGAAGCGGACGGCTACCCCGTGACGATCGACTCCGCCGTTCAGGAGCAGGCGCGCGTGCGGGCGCGGCTGCGCGTACGCGACGGAGGGACCGGCTGATGCCCGTACTCGGCCAGCTCGGCGAACGCCTGGCGACCGGCTTCGCGGCGACGCCGGCCGGTCAGTGGTACCGCGGCCAGGCACCGCGCGATCAGCGCCTGCTGGTGCTGCTGGCGGCCTTCCTGCTGATCGTCGCCGTCTACCTCGCCGTCTGGGTGCCGATCCAGGACGGCCTCACGGTGGCACGCTCGCGTCACGCCGACGCGCTCGCGGACCAGCGCTGGATGATCGCGAACCGCGACGTCGCCCGACGTGCCGCGGGGCGCAGCAGCGCCGGAGCCGGTCGCAGCGGACAGGCGCTGCTGTCGGTGGTCGCCAATTCCGCTCGCCGCGCCGAACTCACGCTCAACCGGTTCCAGCCCGAGGGCGGCGACGCGCTCGCGGTCAGCCTCGACGACGTCGCCTTCGGCGACCTCGTCGCCTGGCTCGAGACACTCGCCCGGGAAGAGGGGATCGAGGTGCGACAGGCCAGCGTGGACGCCCGTGACGCGCCGGGACGGGTACGCGCGCGCCTGGTCCTGAACTGAGCGCCTCAGGCCGGCCGGAAGTTGTCCGTGGCCGGTTCGGGGATGCCCGGAGGGCGGCGCCCGTTCACCTCGAAGCACGGCGCGCCGCCGGCCTTGCGCGAGACGCGCAGCTGCAGCCCTTCCCAGGCGCAGAGTGCGCTCGTGCGCGAGCGCAGGGTCGCGAACCAGGCCTCGGATTCGCGCAGGATGCGGTCGACCTCGAGATCGCTGCGATCCGGGTCGTGGTGGTAGAGCACCACGCATCCGACGTTCGCGTCGTGGGCGAGCTGGCGGACCTGCGAGACCAGCGAATGGCCCCAGCCGTGCTTGTGCGGCATGTCGGACTGTTCGTACTGGGCGTCGTGAATCAGTACGTCCGCATCGCGGCAGAACTCGACCCACTCTCCGTAGCGCGTCGCCGGGGTCTCGGGCGGATCGAGCTCGTTGTCCGTGACGAAGGCGAGGGACGCGCCGTCGGCGTCGATGCGGTAGGCATAGCCACCGCCGGGATGATTCAGGACCTTGCGCCGCACCTCGATCTCCTGCCTCGCGAAGAAGCCCTCCGGATCGCCCGCGTAGGCGACCCGCGCGGCGAGGGACGCGTGCGGGACCGGGAAGTTGTGGCCGTTCATCTGCTCGAGGACGCCGTTGAAGCGCGTGTCACCCTCCGGCAGCGATCGGAAGACGTGCACCTCGCGGTCGGGTTCGTGGATCGGCGTGAAGAAGGGAAAGCCCTGGATATGATCCCAGTGGCTGTGCGTCAGCATCACGTGGATCGGGAAGTCCTGGTCGGCGAGCCGTCGGCCGAGCGAACGGATGCCCGTTCCTGCATCGAAGACGAGATGCAGACCGCAGTCGAAGCGGACGTGGACGCACGACGTGTTGCCGCCGAAGCTGGCAGTCTCGGGGCCGGGACTCGGAATCGAGCCCCGGACGCCGTGGAAGGTGATCTGCATGCGTCCCGGTTTCCTCGAGGGGCGCGAGCCGTCCGGTTCGCTTCCCCGCTCCCGGTGGCCCCGCCCACCGCGCTCCGTGCGGCGGCTGTCGGCACAGGACCCCGGATCGCCCCACGGCCCGAGTCTGCCCGACGCCCGGAGCGGGAGCAATTTCGCCGCGGAAGCCTGTCGCAATTCCTCGACGCAGTCGAGAACCATGCGCTAAAAGTTTGTCCTGGTTGAACAAGGTCTCCGTGAAAAAGCGGAGACGACGCGATGGGAGAAGGCCTTGGACTTCGAACTCGACGAGGGCCAGCAGGAGATCGTCGCGGCCGTCGACGCGCTCTGTGCGCGCTTCGACGCGGACTACTGGCGAAGCTGTGACGAAGAAGGCCGGTTCCCGGAAGCCTTCGTCGCCGCCGTGGTGGAGGCGGGCTGGCTCGGCATCGCCATGCCCGAGGCCTACGGGGGATCCGGTCTCGGCATCACCGAGGCCGCGCTGCTCGCGCACGGGATCGCCCGTTCCGGCGCAGGCATGTCCGGCGCTTCGGCCGTGCACATCAACCTCTTCGGTCCCCATCCGGTGGTCGTCTTCGGCACGGAGGCGCAGAAGGCGCGCGTGCTGCCGCCTCTGATCCGCGGCGAGGCGCGTGTCTGCTTCGGGGTCACGGAACCGGACGCCGGACTCAACACCACGGCGATCACGACCCGCGCGGTCCGGGCGGGCGACCACTACCGGGTCGACGGCCGCAAGCTGTGGACGAGTACGGCCCAGTCCGCGACCCACGTCCTGCTCCTGACCCGCACCACCGCCCGCGAGGACGCCGGCCGGCCCACGGAGGGACTGACGCTCTTCTACACGGAGCTCGACCGGTCCTGCATCGAGGTCCGGCGCATCGCGAAGATGGGTCGCGCCGCCGTGGACTCCAACGCGCTGTTCATCGACGGCCTGAGGGTACCGGTCGAGGACCGCGTGGGCGCCGAGGGCGACGGCTGGCGCTGCCTGCTCCACGGCCTCAATCCGGAGCGCATCCTCATCGCTGCGGAGGCCGTGGGCCTGGGCCGCGTCGCGCTCCAGCGCGCCGCGGACTACGCGCGCGAGCGCGTGGTCTTCGACCGCCCCATCGGTCAGAACCAGGCGATCCAGCACCCGCTCGCGGAATGCTGGATGCAGCTCGAGGCGGCCTGGCTGATGACGCTGAAGGCGGCGGCACGCTACGACGCGGGCCTCTCCTGCGGCGCGGAGGCGAACGCGGCCAAGTTCCTCGCCGCCGAGGCGGCGTTCCGGGCCTGCGAACGCGCAGTGCTCACGCACGGTGGCATGGGCTACGCGCGGGAGTACGACGTCGAGCGCTTCCTGCGCGAGGTGATGATTCCACGCATCGCGCCGGTCAGTCAGGAGATGATCAAGAACTTCATCGCGGAGCGTGTCCTGGACCAGCCGAAGTCCTACTGATCCGGACCGCGACGCGCGCGCAGGGCGCGCAGTCGCGCCTCGATGCCGCTGCGGCCGCCGCCGCGTTCGTACTCCTCGCGGATCGCGCGTTCGACGGCGTCGAAGAGGGCGTTCGCGCTGGCTTCCGGCCGGTCCGCGTCCGCCGCGCCGGCGCCCCGGTGCGCGTCGAAGAGATCGATCCACTCGTCCGTGCGCCGCCCGAAGCGGAGCAGGGCACGGAACGGCCGATCGGCCGGACCATCCCCGAACACGCCCAGCAGCACCGCGATGACGGAGGCGGGACTCAGGACGACGTCGCGCAGGCCGTCGATCAGCAGCTTGAACTGG
>JAZBPO010000014.1:0-16028 GCA_036351675.1 Pseudomonadales bacterium | reverse complement strand
TCGAAGGGATAGCGCTGCTCGGGGTACGCCATGAAGTTCCTGGCCATGTCCGGTCTCCTGCGGCTTCGGCACGTCCACCGTAGTGAATTCGGGGCTTGCAAAGAAGACCCGCAGGCGGCGGGGCCCGGGAAGCGGGCGACGGGCATCCGTCCGAAGACGGTCCGCCCGCTCCTCGCGCCGGGGAAGCGGAGCGCGATTTCCGTCAGCTTTCTTTACGTTTACATCCGCGCGGCGCTCTGTCATCGAACTGAGGCAATCATCAATATCTGACAAAACAATGACCTACAGGACGTAGCCGGCAGTTGGCCCGGAAGCTGCTTTAGGAGACTTCGTAAACACCCGATCTCTTCTGGAGCACGAAAGTCATGTCGCGCAAGAAGCCGTTCATCAAGTCCCTGCTCGCCCTGCTGCTCGTCGCGGGCGTGGCTGACGCGGCTGCCTTCACGGCAGGGGTCGGCGATGCGGGAAGCGCAACGGCCTGGCTCTTCGGGATCGCGCTGCTCATCCTCGCAGGCGTGAACTCCCGCCATCCGCGATCGTCGCGGTCGAACGAGACGCCCTGACCGGACACGGTCGCCAACCGCACCACCAGACGGGCCCTTCGGGGCCCGTTTTCGTTTGGCCCTCCGCCTACTCGAGAGTCGACCCTGCCGGAACACCACAGCAGGCATGGCGGGCAAGGCCCTTCAACTGGCGTTCGTCGTCGGCGTGTTCGACTCGACTCCATCGTAGATGAGACGTTGACCTTCGGCGCGTAGAACGGCGACGAGAAGGAGGGCTGCGGAGGGGATCTGGTGGGTGCGGCTGGATTCGAACCAGCGACCCCTGTCGTGTGAGGACAGTGCTCTAACCAACTGAGCTACGCACCCGAGGGCGGCGAATACTAGCAGAGCCCCCCGGGCCGTCAATCGCCTCCCGGGGGAGGCAGCGGATCACATCCTCACGCGGCGTTCGCGCCAGGCGTCGCGCAGTGCGTCGCGGAAGTCGGGATGGGCGATCTCGATCAGCGCACGCGCCCGTGCATCGACGGAGCGGCCCTTGAGGTGCGCGACGCCGAACTCCGTCACGACGCAGTCCACGTCCGTTCGGGGGGCCGTCACGGCAGTTCCGGCGGTCAGCGCCGGCACGATGCGGGACAGCTCGCCGCCCTTCGCCGTCGCCGTCATGGCGACGATCGAGCGGCCCCCGGGCGAGGTCGCCGCGCCGCGCATGAAGTCCACGGACCCGCCCGTACCGGAGATCTGCCGGCCACCGACCATCTCGGCGCTCACCTGGCCGAGCAGATCCACCTCGACCGCGGAATTGATCGACACGAACTGCTCGAGCTCGGAGATCACTGCCGCCTCGTGCGTGTAGCGCGCCGGTCGGAACTGCACGTCCGGGCGATCGGCCAGCGCCGCGTAGAGCTGCTGCGTCCCGAGCGCCATGCCGGTGACGTGGAGTTCGCGGTCGATGGCCTTGCGGTCACCGGTGATCACGCCACGCTCGATGAGTGCGAAGCCGGCATCGTCGATCAGACCGCCGTGGAGGCCGAGGTCGTTGTGCTCGGCAAGGGCCGAGAGCACCGCCGCCGGGATGCTGCCGATGCCGGTCTGGATGCAGGCGCCATCCGGGATCAGTCTGGCGACGTGCGCGCCGATCGCGCGCGCGGCTTCGTCCAGGGCCGGGGGCCCGAGCTCGGGCAGCGCGCGGTCGGTCTCGACGAGGAAGTCGATGGCGTCCGCATCGATGTAGGGCGCGCCGCCGGCAGGCTCGAAGCCCCGGTTGAACTCGGCCACCACCCGCACCGCATTGCCGAGTGCCCCCTCGAGGAAGTCCACGTTGGGTCCGTGCCGGTACTCGCCGGAGGCGTCCATGCCCACCTGGACGAGCACCAGATCGAAGCGGTCGCAGGTCGCGACGTGGTCATAGATGCGGCGCATGTGCATGGGCAGGAAGTCGACGCGGCCGACGTCGAAGGAACGGCGGATCGCCGGCGAGAGGAAGAAGCTTTCCATGCGCGTCTCGTGATGCAGGCCGGGGAAGTCGACCTGGTTCATCCCGGGCAGCGGAAACTGCACGAAGGTCACACCGGCCGCGCAATCCGGACGTGCCTGGATCGCGTCCAGCAGACCCACGGGTTCGTTCGAGGCGCCCGGGACGAACACACGCATGCCGGGCTGCAGGAGAGAGGTGAAGGCGCCGGGGGACAGCGTTTCGGGCATGGGTCGCTCCATCGATGAACGCCGGCGAGTCTGCCAGAACGGGCCGAGGATGCGCGCGATCCGGAAGCGGCCGCCCGAAACGACGACGGGGTGCTCGCAGGCACCCCGTCGCATCCGTACCGCGATCCCGACGGATCGCGACGCGTCGATCCTCCGCCGTCGCGCTGCGAGGCTCGACGACGGGCCTCCCGATCAGCTCGCGATCATGGCGCGAAGCATCCAGGCGTTCTCCTCGTGCACGCCGATCCGGTCCGTCAGAAGGTCTGCCGTCTTCACGTCGTTGCGCTCCTCGGCAGCTGCCACGGCGTCGCGCATGGACAGCGCGATCTGCTCGTTGCCGGCGATGAGGGCCCTGATCTGACCCTCCAGTTCGCCGCCGGCCTCCGGTTCCTCGAGATCCACGGAGGTCGTGAGTTCCGCGACGGTCTGCGGTGCCGGGAGCCCGAGGGCGCGGATCCGTTCCGCGAGGTCGTCGATGGCTTCGAACATGTCCGTGTACTGCTCCTCCGTCAGCTTGTGCACGCTGTAGAAGAGCGGGCCCTGCACGTTCCAGTGCACGCCCTGGGTCATGATGAAGAGCCGGTAAGTCGCGGCGACCGACTTCGCCAGCTCGTCCGCCACCTGCTTCCGCGCCTTCTGCGCGATGCCGGATTCCGCTTCGAGGATGGACGTCTGCGTTTTCAGTGCCGGTTGCGTCATGGTTCCTCCACTTGCATTGCAACTGCCTGCGAATGCCCGCGTTGCGAATTCCATGCGAACGATACGGACATGATTGCGCTTACGCAAACATCGATTTAAAGAAACCATATCTTGAACGACAGCTTGTCGCTGTCGTATACAAGGACGCGCTGCCCATCACTGGAGCCGACCGGGATCCCCGGGCCCATGAGCGAAGTCAGTCCCCTCGAACCTTCCCGCCGCCGCCGCGCGCTCGCCCCCCTGGCCGATCGCCTCCGGCAGGCGCGTCGCGAACTCGGCGCCGACGCCACGTTGCTGCGCCTGTCGATCCTGCTCACGGTCTACATGCACGAGGGCAGGAGTCAGAACGAGCTCCTCGGTCTCATGGAGGCCACCTCCGCGACCGCTCTGTCGCGGAATCTCGCGGACCTCTCTGCCTGGACTTCGCGCAAGGCGCCCGGCCCGGGACTCGTGGAGCTGCGCGCCGACCCGATGAATCTGCGCCGCAAGACCGTGCATCTGACGGACCAGGGCCGCGCCGTGGCCGAGCGCATCCTCGACCCGCCGGCCTGAGCCTCAGCTCATGAAGCCGATCGGCGGCGCGCCTCCCGGCGTGTAGAAGCGGCCGATGTTGGGGATGACCATGGAAAGATCCGACGGCGCGAGACCGAACCAGAGCGCGAGATCGGCGTAGAACTCGTCCACCGACAGGGTCGGGATGAAGCGTCCCCGCCCCGTGTCGAGGGGCGCATCCTGCGCCAGTTCGGGGAACTCGCCGTAGAGGGCGCCGCCGGCGACGCTACCGCCGAGCACGAGCTGATTGCCGCCCCAGCCGTGATCGGAGCCGCGGCCGTTCGAGGTGAGCGTCCGTCCGAAGTCGGAGATCGTGAACGTGGTGACGTCGCCGTGCGTACCGAGCTGCACCATCGCGTCGCGGAACGCCGTCAGGCCCGCCGCGACGGCCGGCAGCATGCGCGCCTGGTTCTCGATGAGCCCGTCGTGGTGGTCCCAGCCGCCGTAGGTCACGAAGAAGGTCTGCCGGTTCACGGCGAGCGCATCCCGCGAGGCGATCACGTTCGCGATGAGCCGGAGCTGCTGGCTGAACGGATCCTCCGCGAAGGCCGTGGTGAAACTCGGGGGCGACGCCAGCGCCGCGTTGAAGGCCTCGCCGGCGGCGAGGGCCTCCGCGAAGCGCGCGCCGTAGGCGCCGCGGAGCAGGTTGCGCCGGCTCTCCGCGAGGATCGCGTTCACCGCAGGCCGGATGATCGGCGAGCCCTCGTCTCCCCGCGCGTAGCCGGCGGCGCTCGGCGCGCCGCCCTCGCGCGGGTCGATGCTGAACTCGCGGCTGACGGCCCCGCTCTGGAACACGTTGGTGCCGGAGGTGGAGACATTCATGGAGATCGGCGAGGTCGGGTTCACGTCGCCGAGGAGATCGGCGATGCGCCCGCCGACACCGACGCCACTGCGCGCATCGGCGAGGGACGTCTGCCATTGCTCGATCTGGTCCGCGTGCGAGTAGAGGCCGAGCGGCAGTCGTGCCGTCCCTGCCTGGACCGCCTGTGGCGTGGTCGGCTCGACCAGGGAGCCGGCGTTCACGACCCAGGCCAGCTCGCCCTCGTCGAAGAGCGGGGCCAGCGGCGCGAGCGCTTCGTGGAGACCGAAGGTGCGGCCGCCCTGATGCGTTCCGGCCAGCGCTGCGAGCGTCTCCCGCGCCAGCGCGAGGTCCGAGCGGATGCCGGCGTATTCCCCATAGCCGTCGTCGTCCGTCGGCACGAGCATGTTGAAGGAATCGGCGCCCCCGGCGAGCAGGATGCACACCAGCGCCCGGTAGCCCCCGGCGGACTGCGCGTGGGCCGCGGCGCCGAGCTGCATGAGCGACGTGCCCGTGAGCGAGAAGCCGGCCGAGGACGCGATGGAACGGCCGAGAAACGCGCGCCGCGAGAAACCTCTTCTCATGACCACCTCCTCAGAGCTCGACGACGTAGTCGGGGGACACCAGCGCCAGATAGAGCGCGACGCGCGCGCTGATGCCGGGGTCGTCGCGGATCGGTTCCAGCACGGTGAGGATCGACTGCCGGGTGGCATCCGACATCGTGCCGTAGGTGAGGACCGCATCGATGCGGTCGAGCAGCGCCTCCGGATCGGACGCGAGCGCCTCCCACTCGAGCAGGTCGAGGCCGATCTGCGCGAAGCCCTCGGGGGTCTGCACGGACGTGGGCCCGAACAGCATGCTCGCGACCAGATTCGCCCAGCCCACCACGGTGGAGTCCGTGACGATCTGCAGCTCCGGCGCCACCAGCCCCGCATCACTCACCGGTCCGGGGGGCGCGTAGATCGGCAGATAGAAGTTGAAGACGCTCGGGGCGCGCAGCACGTGCTGGCCCGTCAGGAACTCGACGCTCGAACCGACGACCGGATAGGTCCCGTCGCTCGTCGTATGGCCGATCGCATGGTGCATCTGCAGCCAGCGCAGGAAGGGCTCGCGGACCTTGCCGGCACCCGCGCCCGCCAGCTCCGGCGCGACGAGCGCTTCCGGGTCGAGCAGGATCGCGCGCAGCACGGCCCTCATGTCGCCTCGCGGCGTCTGCCCATCGCCGGCGAAGGCCTCCGCCACACGTGCCACGTAGGCGGGCGAGGGGTTCGACTTCACGAGTCGCTGGATCAGCAGTCGACCGATGAAGGGGCCGACGTTCGGATGCTGGAAAAGGTTGTCGATGGCGTCGTCGAGGTCCTCGATGCCGGTCTGGCCCGCCGGTACGACGACGCCGTTCAGCAGGCGCTTCTCACCTTCCTCGTGGAACGCGTCGAGCATGACCATGGGCGTGTACAGCACGGGGTTCCGACGGCCGAAGAAGGGGCCGTTCCCCTCCACGTCGGCACCGTAGGTCAGGCCCGTGAAGATCCTCGAGAATTCCCGGATGTCGCCGTTGTCGTAGGTCGGCACCGGCTGTCCGGAACCGTCGCGCACGAGCGTGCCGTCGGGGTTCAGCTCGAACAGGCCGATGGAGAACAGCTGCATGACCTCGCGCGCGTAGTTCTCGTCCGGGAAGGTGTTCGCGACCGGATCCGACTTCGCGTTGTTCACGTGCGAGAGGTACAGGCCCATGACCGGATGCAGGGTCACCGCGCGGAGCAGGTCGCGGAAGTTGCCGAAGGCATGTTCGAGGAGCATGTCGTAGTAGCTGGCGAGGCCGGCGGGATCGCTGCCGATCTCCTCGACGCGGCCCGAGACGACGAAGATCTGCGTGAGCGCGTAGGCGACGCGCTGGCGCAGCTGATCCGGCGCGAGCATCGCGTTCTCGAAGAACGCGAAACGCGGGTAGAGGCCGGGAAAGGGCGGCGTCAGGAAGTCGTAGCCGTACTCGTCGCCATAGCGGACGATGATCGGCACGTGCGTGCTCGCGGGCAGCTGGAACTGGGCCTCGAGCCAGGCCTCCGGGCCCTGCCGGGCGACGGCGACGATGTCGTCGTAGGGCATGCCGAAGCTGGCGCGGGCGACGAACCTCGAGGCCTGCGCGACTTCCGCCTGCGTCGGCTCCGACGCGGCCGGCGGCGTGGGCGGCGGCGGCGGCGCGGGCGGAGCGGGCGCGGCGCCTCCGCTCGAACCACCCCCGCCGCAGCCCGAGAGCAGCACGGCGCCACCGAGCAGTACGGCGGCGGCTCCGAGCCGTAGCGTCGCCATGCGAGAGGCCTCCTTCGATGCGAGCCCGGGAGAATCGGGTCGCTTCAGCCATGAGTGCATCGTGCCCGCTGACGGTTTAGTCGTCCCGCACCCGCTGCCGCGTCTCGTTCGAAAACGTGACAGGATGCACGGTTCCGTCATCCACCGCGGGAGCGCGCGATGAACATCGAGGTCTTCTCGGACGCCATCTGCCCCTGGTGCTGGATCGGCAAGCGCCGCCTGGCGAAAGCCCTCGCCATGCCCGGCTGCGAGGACGTGACCGTCACCTGGCGCGCCTATCAGCTGTATCCGGGCATCCCCGAGGAAGGCATGGAACGCGACGCGTTCATGAAGGCACGCTTCGGCCAGAACGCCGACCGCAGCGAAGCCTGGGAGCGGCTCCGCCAGGAGGGCGAGCGCGAAGGCCTCGACATGCAGTTCGGCAAGTCGAAGGTGGTCCCGAACACGCTCCACGCCCATCGCCTCGAACGCTGGGCGCACGTGCAGGGCGGCGCCGAGGGCCAGGACCGGATGGTCGAGACGCTGTTCGCGTTCAACTTCACGCGCGGCGAGGATCTCGGCGACAAGGACGTGCTGGCCGCAGCCGCCGGCGAAGCGGGCTTCGACCCCACTGCGGCCCGCGCCTGGCTCGAGACGGACGAGGGTGCGTCCGAGGTGCGCTACGAGGTGCAGTGGTCACGGGAGAACGGCATCACCGGCGTGCCCTGCTTCGTGCTGCCGAACGGTTTCGGGGTTCCGGGGGCGCAGGATGCAGAGACGCTGGCGCGCTTCATCCGGCGCGGCAAGGAACTGGTGGCCGAAGCGCCTCGGACCGCCTGACGCCCGACCGGGGAACCGACTCCATTTCTAAGGGGGCCGGCAGGGGTCGGAGTCGATTTCCTCTGAGTGAGAAAGGGGTCGGAGTCGATTTCCGCCCGGAAATCGACTCCGACCCCTATCTGGCGCGCCACCCGCATTCTGGCCCGCCTCCCCTTTCTGGCGCGCCTCCCCCTTCCTGCCAGCGTCGTTCAGGCCGCGCGCTCGCCTCAACCGGCCGCGAGCATCTCGCCGTGCTGACCTCGCTCCGGTACGAGCGTGAAGGCGTCGGCTCGCGCCTGCGCGAATTCCTGCTGCATGCCCTCGGGAATGCGCGCCGGATCGAGGAGCTGGCCCGGCTCGAGGTAGTCGTAGAGTTCGCCGAGGTGCCGGACGCGGAGATCGTCGACGCGGCGGAAGATGTGATGCGGGCACAGTTCCTCCGGTGCCCCCAGGCCCATGGCGCCGAGCAGCTCGAGGGCGGCGTGCACGGTGCGCGTCTGGAAGTTCGCCACGCGCTGGCGCTTGTCCTCGACGTCGAGGCCGTAGATCAGGCGCTCGTCCTGGGTCGTGATACCCGTCGGGCACTGGTTCGTGTTGCAGCGCAGGGACTGGATGCAGCCGAGCGAGAACATGAAGCCCCGCGCCGCCCCGCAGACGTCCGCGCCCATGGCCAGCGCCCGGACCATGTCGAAGGCGGTGAGGATGCGGCCACTGGCCACGACCTTGACCTGCTCACGCAGATCGCAGCCGACCAGCGCGTTGTGGACGAAGATCCAGGCGTCGCGCGCCGGCATGCCGACGGAGTTCGAGAACTCGAGCGGCGCAGCGCCGGTGCCGCCCTCACCGCCGTCCACGGTGATGAAATCGGGCGTGATGCCGGTCTCGCGCATGGCCTTGCAGAGCGCGAAGAAGTCCGTGCGCCGACCGATGCAGAGCTTGAGGCCGACGGGCTTGCCCCCGGAGAGCTCTCGCAGCCGGGCGACGAATTCCATGAGCTCGATCGGCGTCGAGAAGGCCGTGTGGGCCGGTGGCGAGAACACCGTCTGGCCCACCTCGACCCCGCGTGTGCGGGCGATGAGCGGCGTGACCTTGGCGCCCGGAAGCACGCCGCCGTGGCCGGGCTTGGCGCCCTGGGAGAGCTTGATCTCCACCATGCGCACGGCCTCGAGCGCCGCGCCCTCGCGAAAGCGTTCGGGATCGAAGTCGCCGTCACGTGTCCGACAGCCGAAGTAGCCGGTCCCGATCTGCCAGACGATGTCACCGCCCTGGGAGAGGTGCGCATCGGAGATGCTCCCCTCCCCCGTGTTGTGCCAGCACCCTGCCTTGCGCGCCCCCCAGTTCAGGGCCGTGATCGCCGCCTCCGACAGCGCGCCGAAGCTCATCGCCGAGATGTTGAGCAGCGAGGCGTCGTAGGGCCGGGTACAGGCGGGCCCGCCGATGCGCACCCGCGGCGGCTGCTCGAGGGGCGCCCGCGCGGCGATCGAATGCGCAGCCCATTCGTAGCCGACGGCGTAGACGTCCCGCTGCGTACCGAGGGGCCGCGTATCGAGCTCACCCTTCGCACGCTGGTAGACCAGTGCGCGCGACTCGCGCTCGATCGGAAAGGCGTCGACGTTCGACTCCACGAAGTACTGCTGGATCTCCGGTCGGATCATCTCCAGCAGGTACCGCAGATGGCCGATGAGCGGGAAGTTGCGCAGTACGGCGTGCCGACGTTGCGTCACGTCGCGCCAGGCAACGAGCGCGAGGGGCACGAGGATCAGCAGCAGCGCGAGCCAGGCGAGGCTGGTGAGCGCGAGCAGCAACGTGGCGAGGAACGCCGCGAGCAGCGAGAACAGGACGGTGCGTCGGACCATGGAACCTCTCCGCCGAGGATCAGAGGAAGTATGCCCGAGCGCCGCGCGCCACCAGCTCGACCTGGATCAGGAAGACAGCGGCTCGGTGAGCCCTACTGCGCCGTCACCTCCTTCAGCAGCGCTTCGTCTCCGAGCGCACCGCCCCGCGCATCGCCACCCACCGCATGCTCGGCGCCCGTGCACTCGGGCCCCTCGCCCGGCGGCAGCGGCGGCGTGTAGTAGCCGAGGGCGTAGCTGCCGAGCGTGTAGCCGAGCAGATCCTGCAGTTCCTTCGGCAGATCCTTCGCGACCTCCGGCGGGCAGGAGAGGTACTGGTTCTCCTCCTGCCGCAGCCAGCCGAGGCAGTAGGTGATGTTGATGCCCATGCGGTCGGCATCGGAGCGGTTCTCGCCGCCGCCGTGGAAGACGGAACCGGAGTAGATCAGCACCGAACCGGCGCGCATGGTCGCCTGGCAGATCTCCTCGGGCTCCGGCGCGCGTTCGTCGGGCCAGTCGACGCTGCCCGGTACGACCTGCGTCGCACCGTTCTCCTCCGTGAAGTCCGTGAGCGCCCAGATGGTGTTGAACTGCGGCTCCACCTCCTTCAGGTACTTGCCCCAGGCCCAGCGATCGCGATGGATGTACTGGGAGCCCTGCCCGGGCTTCAGGCGGATGACCTGGGTCAGGTGCAGCTGGAAGCGCAGGCAGTAGGGATCGAGGAAGGTCTTCGCGCCGGCGAGAATCGCGGGGTGCATGACGAGTTCGCGCGACTTCGGCGAGCGCGCGACGAGCGCCCCGGTGCGCGTCGTGTTGCGTCCGGCGAAGTCGTCGGCGCCGTTCGCGGTGGCCTCGACGTAGGGCAGCAGCTCCTCGCGCAGCTGGGCGAGATCGGCGGCGTCCAGGACGTCGTCGAGCACGAGCGCGCCGTCCGTGCGCAGGATCTCGGCGATGGACTCGGCCGGCGCGGCGGCCGGCAGGTGTTGCAGTTGCGGCATCGTGCTTTCTCCCCGGATCGACGCCTCGAACCACAGCACTGTGGCGGCGGGGCGTCAACGTGCGAACGGCTTGCCGAGGACTGGACGAGTCGTTCGGTGGCTTCCGAGTCTACCGCCCCGGAAGGACCTCGACCTCCGCGTTCCGAGGGGCGTCGGCGGCAAGGCGCACCGAGGCCTCGCATCGGCACTACGGCGACGCGGCGCAATGCAGACGCCCGCGCACCGCGGAGTGCCCGGAAGGCGCGGCCTGCAGGGCCCCTCAAGGTCCGCGGCCGGGCGGCGCTGCGCTCACTCGACGGGTAACCCGACACGCCTTCGCGATGGTCCGGCACGCCGGCGCACCTTGCCGAGGGCCCTGCGGACTCGCCCGGAGGCAAAGGCATCTCCGTGACGGCACACTAGCCTCAGCCGCATCCGCCCGAGGAGAGAGGACGACCATGGCCGAGGATCGCGCACGTCAGCTCCGGGAGCAGCTGCTCGCCTTCATGGACGAGCACGTCTACCCGAACGAGCACCGCTATCACGAGGAACTCGACGGTCTCGCGGACCGCTTCTCCACCGTGCCCGTCATGGAGCAGCTCAAGGCGAAGGCGCGCGAGGCGGGGCTCTGGAATCTCTGGATGCCAGCCGACCACGGCGGCCTCACGAACGTCGAGTACTGCCCGCTCGCCGAGATCATGGGGCGCGTGCTCTGGAGCCCGGAGGTGTTCAACTGCAATGCGCCGGACACGGGCAACATGGAGGTGTTCCTGAAATACGGCACGGAGGCGCAGAAGGCACAGTGGCTCCAGCCCCTCCTCGACGGCGAGATCCGCTCCTCCTACTGCATGACCGAACCCGACGTCGCCTCCTCCGACGCCACCAACATCCAGACGACGATCGAGCGCGACGGCGACGACTACGTCGTCAACGGCCGCAAGTGGTTCATCACCAATGCGCCCTACGAGCGGACGAAGATCTTCATCGTCATGGGCGTCTCGGACCCGACGCACGAGAACCGTCACAAGCGCCACAGCCAGATCCTCGTGCCGAAGCACACGGACGGCGTGACCGTGGTCCGCCCGCTGACCACGCTCGGCTACGACGACGCGCCGCTCGGCCACGCCGAGGTCCTGTTCGAGGACGTGCGCGTACCGGCGGACAACATGCTCCTCGGCGAGGGTCGTGGCTTCGAGATCGCCCAGGGGCGCCTCGGCCCGGGCCGCATCCACCACTGCATGCGCCTGATCGGCTGCGCCCAGCGCGCCCTCGAGTACGCCTGCAAGCGTGCGGAGGCGCGCGAGACCTTCGGCAGGCGACTCTCGCAGCACCAGTCCGTGCTCGAGGACATCGCTCGGTCCTTCTCCGAGATCGAGCAGGCACGCCTGCTCACGCTCGAGACGGCCATGCGCATCGACGCGGTGGGCGCAAAGGAGGCGCGCGACATGATCGCCGCGGCGAAGATCACGGTCCCGCTCATGGCGCAGACCGTCATCGACCGCTGCATGCAGATCCACGGCGCCGGCGGCCTCACGGCCGACTACCCCATGGCGGAGGCCTTCAACTACGCGCGCTGGTGCCGCCAGGCAGATGGCCCCGACCAGGTGCACATGATGGCCCTCGGCAAGCAGATCATCCGCCGCTACACCTGAACCTGAACAGCGGGGCCAGGGCCCCTGTTCAGGTTGAGCCTGTATGAACAGCGGGGCCAGGGCCGCTGTTCAGGTTGAGCCCGTATCGGAGTTCAGGCCATCTCGCGCGAGCCGAATCTGAACAGGGGCCCTGGGCACTCCGTTCAGGTTCGGCGCCGCAACCTGAACGCTGACCCGGGGCCGATGATCGGCTCTACTCAGCACTCGGAGAGAAACCTGGATATCGGTCCGGGGTCGGCGTTCAGGTGCGTGGAGGGGCGGCCATGGCTGATCTGTTTCGTACGTTCTCGATTCTCGCGCCGGACCTCGGCGTCACGCAGCGGGACTTCGACGAGAGGTTCTACGAGTCGCTCGACGAGTTCGACGGCTTCAAGGATCACCTGCTGATCGCGGCGCACGCCTTCGACGGCGACTGGCCGACCTGGGAGATGCACCCCGAGGGGGACGAGCTCGTCGTGCTCCTCGACGGCGCGGCGGAAATGGTCCTGCGCGGGGAGGATGGCGACGTGGTCGAGACACTCGATGCGCCGGGTGAGTACGTCGTCGTGCCCCGCGGTACCTGGCACACGGCACGCATCGCGACGGCTGCGCGCATGCTGTTCGTGACGCCGGGCGAGGGCACGCGGAACGAGACGACACCGCCCTGAGCGCGCGCCCTCGGCCATCCGAGCCGCGCCGTGTCGCTGCGCGGCACGAACCGTCCTGAAACCCGGGATTGCACCACCGCGCACCGCTCGGGAAACTCCGGCGCTCGCCCCGTACGGAGACCGCCCATGCGCACGCTCTTCGCCCTGCTGACCGCCGTCATGCTCGCCACGCCGGCCGTTGCCGCGACCCAGAAGCCCATGCTGCTCGGCAAGGACTGGATGGCGATCACCGGCAAGCCGCTCGCGGCCACGTCCGGGGCGCGGCTGTTCATGCAGGGTGGCAACGCCGTCGACGCGGCCTGCGCCATGCTCGCCACCACCTCGACCATGTGGGACACGCTCGGCTGGGGCGGCGAGACGCAGGCGCTGATCTGGCATCCGGAAGAACAGCGGGTCATCGGCATCAACGCCCTCGGCGTGGCGCCGACCGGCGCCACACCGGAGTTCTTCCGCGAACGCGGCATGGACTATCCGCCCGAGTACGGCCCCCTCGCCGCGGTGACGCCGGGCACTCCCGGCGGCCTCATGGAGATGCTCGCCCGCTACGGCACGCGCTCACTCGCCGAGGTGCTGGCGCCGGCCATCGACATGGCCGAGAACGGTTACCCGATCGAGGCCGGCGCCGTCCGTTCCATCGCCCGCTTCCGGGCGGAGATCGAACAGTGGCCCGAGTCCGCCGCGGTGTTCCTGCCGGGCGGCGAAGTTCCGGAAGTCGGCGATCTGTTCGTGCAGACGGACCTCGCCGCGACGTTGCGCAAGCTGGTGGAAGCGGAAGCAACAGCCCTCGCCGAGGGCGCGACGCGCGAGGCGGCCATCATGGCGGCCTACGACCGCTTCTACCGCGGCGACATCGCGCGCGAGTTCGTGCGCGGTTCGCAGGCACTCGGCGGCCTGCACACGCTCGAGGACCTGGACCGCTGGCGCGTCTACATCGAGGAGCCGGTGACGACGAACTACAAGGGCATCGACGTCTACAAGCTGACGCACTGGGTCCAGGGTCCGATGATGCTGCAGACGCTCAACATCCTCGAACACACGGACATCGGCGAGCTCGGCTACAACAGCGCCGACTACATCCACACGCTCTACCAGGCCATGAGCCTCGCCTTCGCCGATCGCGACTTCTACTACGGCGACCCCTACTTCCCGCCGGAGGAGCCCATCGCCGGCCTCCTCTCCAAGGCATACGCCGCCGAGCGCGCCCGCACGATCGATCCGGAGCACAACGACCCGCTCATCAAGCCCGGCGACCCCTATCCCTTGCAGGGTGGCGAGAATCCCTACGCGGACCTCCTGGAGAACTGGACGAACACGCCCGATCCGGACGCCGGCATCATGCCGCCCTGGCAGGTCGCGCAGCTCGATGCCGCCGAGTTCGAGCGCACCGCTTCGCTCGGCACGACCGCGATCCAGGCCGCCGATGCCGACGGCTGGGTCGTGTCGGTGACGCCTTCCGGCGGCTGGATCCCCGCGACGATCGCAGGCCGCACGGGCATGGGCATGAGCCAGCGCATGCAGAGCTTCGTGCTCGACGCCTCGCAGAACCCCTTCAACGTGCTCGAGCCCGGCAAGCGCCCGCGCGCGACGCTGACGCCGGCCATGGCCCTCAAGAACGGCAGGCCCTGGCTCTCCTTCTCGATCCAGGGCGGCGACTACCAGGAACAGAACCTCCTGCAGATGCTCCTGAACATGCACCACCACGGCATGACCGTGCAGGAGGCCGCCGAAGCCGCGAACTTCTGGAGTTTCCAGTTCCGGAACTCCTTCGACGATCACCGGGCCGTACCGGGGCGGATCCTGCTGAACAGCGAGACGCCGGCCTGGGTCGTGGACGAGCTCGAGGAGCGTGGCTACGACGTCATCACGCGCGAGCGCACCTCGGGCCCGCTCATGGGTATCGAGATCGACCACGAACGCGGCGTCTTCATGGGCGGCGCGTCGAACCAGGGCGACGACTACGGTCTGGCCTGGTGAGCGCGGCACCCATGGCCCGGGCACGGACCGCGGCCTCCGTGCGCGACGGTTTCATCGTCGAACCGGCGTTCATCGAGGGCGCCGAGCTCGAGGCGGTACGCGCTGCCTGCGATGCGCTTCTCGCCACGCCGGGCAGCGCCCTCGGCGATCGCGCGCTCGGAGGCATCACCCGCCAGATCATGATGCCGAGCGCCGAGCAGGCCGAACTGCGCTCCGGGTCCGTGCGGGAACGGATCGCGGAACTCGCCGCCACGCTCCTCGACGCGGAAGCACAGCTCGATCTGGATGCCGCCGTCGCGGCTCCGCTCATGGCCGGTGGCCTCACCGCCCATGGCTACGGCACGCCGCATTTCACCCCGCCCAATCGCTCCGCTGACCGCGACCGCCGCGCCTGGATCCTCAGCTACGTCCGCCGAACCTGAACGAAGGGGCCAGGGCCCCTGTTCAGCTTTCGCGACGCGGCGTCCTCGAACCTGAAAGAGAGCCCTGGCCTCTCGTTCAGGTAGGTGCGCGGTCCGGCAGTAGCGGCACGCTGCGGGCGAGCGGAGTCGCGAGGCGCTCGGGCGAGTAGCAGGACTCGAGGAAGCTGCTGTCGAGGAGATCTGCGTTCGCCACGAGAAAGCGTTCTACGTCTTCGCAGGGACCATTCGCCATGCGCTCTGCGGTGGCACTCATGTAGGCGAAGGTGATCGTCGCGTTGAACTTCTCGGGCGCGCCAGCGCGCTCGGCGAGCGCTCGGATCCCGTCGGCGACCAGGGCGTGAGCTTCGGCGAAGGGATGACGCCGGAGCGCCTCGACGGCGGCGACGAGATGGTCACGATGGGAGAACGCTTCCGGCGCGAGCGTCCCGTCGAGGAGCTCGTCCAGTGTCGTGCGGGCATGCGACTCAGTCATCGTCCCGCACCTCCTGTAGCTGGTGGCTGTCAGCCGCCGTGAGATCGAGTCCGTAGACCTCCCGCAGCAGATCGATACGCCGGCGCGTCGCCTCGGAGAACGGCGCCCGACCCTCGAAGGCATGCAGCGCCATGCCCTCGACGAGTTCCGCCACGCTCATGTCCAGCGCCTCGGCGAGCGCCTTCAGCACCTTGAGCAAGCGGACCTCGATGCGCAGACCCGTCTGGACTCTCTCGACCTTCTTCATGAAGCGATCCTGGTACCAAGGTACTGAAACTGCAACTCCGCAGGGCGACTCAGGACGCCCGGAAGTGAGCAAAAGCCCTGGCCCCCTTGTTCAGGTTCAGCGCGTCGGGCGAGGGGATTCCTGCCAACCTGAACGGCTGACCCTGGGTCAGCTGTTCAGGTTCAGTGCTGGCGGCGCCACCGTTCCGGCGGGATCGGATCGTCGGCTGCCCAGAGGCCGATCCCCTGCGCTCGCGCCGTGCGTTCTGCTGCGGCGTAGCGCGCCCCGCCCGGATAGCGCGTGTACGCCCAGGCATGACCGGTCGCGACGAGCAGACAGCCGACGTCCTGGCCCTCATGACCCAGATAAACCAGTTCACGACCGTAGCGGTCGCGACCGAGCCGCTCGACATCCACACTCCGGAACAGGACGCGCCTCTTCAAGGCGCGCTCTGCCTGCGGCCC
>JAZBPO010000013.1:0-5872 GCA_036351675.1 Pseudomonadales bacterium | reverse complement strand
GGCCCACGGCGGCGGGAGCGAGGTAGATGGAGGTCTCGACGGAGCGGTCGTAGGCGGCGCGCGCGCGGAAGGCGCCGGAGTAGGCGTAGCCGATGACGAGCTCGGCGTCGGTCATGACGAAGAGCTGGTGGCGGGCGCCGTCGAAGGTGCCGAACCAGGGCGCCTTCGAGGCCACGGTCGCCGGTTCCGTATCGAAGGTGGCGACGCTCTGCTCCACGTAGTGGTTGTAGATCGCGACGATGCGCGGCAGATCGTCGCGCGTGGCCGCCCGGATCGCGGTGCTCACGTGCTGCTGCGTCCGCGTCGGTCCTTCCAGATCCGCGTCATGAGGCCGAACAGCTCGGGCACGTTCGGCGCGCGCGTGTCGCCCGCGAACTCGCGGTAGAGCGTCGCCACGTTGACGGCGATGCGCTCCGCGTCGCCCCAGCTCGAGTAGTCCGATAGGTTGATGTCGAAGGCCGCGTCCTCGGCGCTCATGCCTGCGTCGTAGCGTGCGCGCGCCTCGTCCCGGATGTACTCGAGGTAGTTGCGCACCGCGCGGACCCCGGCGACGTCCGTCACCGGGCCGTGGCCCGGCACCACCTGCCGCGGCGCCATGGCGATGATCGCGTCGCAGGCGCGCAGCCAGTTGCCGACGGGGCCGGCCCACATGATCGGATGGCCCTCGATGAACAGGATGTCGCCGGTGTAGACGACGCCGTCGTCGGCCACGTGCACCAGCACGTCACCGCGTGTATGCGCCGGGCCGACGTTGGTGAGCTCCACGCGCTTGTCGCCCACGGCGAGCGTGAGGGCGTCGTCGAAGGTCCGCGTGGGCAGGGTCTGGGTGATGCCCTCGAACTCGAAGGCGCCGAAGCAGTGCATGAAGAACTCGCCGAGATCGCCCATTTCCGCCGCGCGCTGCTTCATGGCGACCATGCCAGCCGGGCTCTCGTGTGCCATCTCCTCGGCGCAGGCGGCCGAGGCGATGATCTCGGCCCCGGCGAGCAGTTCGTTGCCGTTGCAGTGATCTCCGTTCGAGTGCGTGTTCACCAGGCGACCGACGTCCCGCGCCGCGGGCACGGCATCGCGCATGGCGTCGAGCATCCTGCGCGTGAGGGGGATGTCGAAGAGCGTGTCGACGAGCAGGCTCTCCTCGCCGTCGACCACGAGCCCCGCGTTCGACCAGCCCCAGCTGCCGTCAGGCTGGAGCCAGGCCCAGTTGCCGTCGCCGAGATCGTTCAGCCCCCGCCGGTAGGGCCTGATACCGAGTGTGCTCATGGGGCTCTCCCTCCCTCCCGCTGTCGTCGAACATACCGCAGGACGCGGGCCCGAGCGTTCCAATCCGGGTCTCCCGGGGCTAGCATCGCGCGCCAGCGAGCGGTCCGGGCCCTGCCCGGCCGCACCCCCACCGCGCGACGGGTCATGAGCAGCGAGCAGTTCGAGCACATCCGCCCCTACCGGGACGAGGAGATGCAGGGCGTATTCGCGCGCCTGCTCGCCGATCGTGAACTCCTCGACGCGCTCCTGACCTACCGCCATCCACGGCTCGCGGCGCTGGCGCCGGGCCCCATGCGCTGGCTCGCGGCCGCGTGGCTGCGCCGGCGCACGGCGCGCCTGCACACGATCGACGACTTCCAGTCCTCCCTGAAGGCGCTCTTCGATCACCTCATCGCGCGCACCACGCGCGGCTTCACCTGGTCCGGCCTCGACGCGCTCGACCCGGAGCGGCCCTATCTGTTCGTGTCGAACCACCGCGACATCGCCATGGACTCCGCCTTCGTGAACTACGCCACGCACGCGGAAGGCTTCGGCACGGTGCGCATCGCCATCGGCGACAACCTGCTGAAGAAGGACTTCGTCACCGATCTCATGCGGCTCAACAAGAGCTTCGTCGTCCAGCGCAGCTTCAAGGGGCCGAAGGACCAGCTCGCGGCCTTCCGACGCACCTCCGCCTACCTCCATCACTCCATCGGCGTCGACGCTCAGTCGGTGTGGATCGCTCAGCGCGAGGGGCGGGCGAAGGACGGTGACGACCGTACGGATCCGGCCATCCTGAAGATGTTCTTCGTCAGTCAGCGCAAGAGCGGCCGGAGCTTCCCGGAGGTGCTCGCGGATCTGCACGTCGTGCCCGTGGCGGTGTCCTACGAACTCGATCCCTGCGCGCCCATGAAGGCGCACGAGCTGTGCGTCCGGGAAGCCCGCGGCGCCTACGAGAAGCCCGAGGACGAGGACCTGCGCAGCATCGTCGCGGGCATCAGGGGCGAGAAGGGGCGTGTGCACGTGCACTTCGGCGCCGAGCTGACGGCCCCCCCTGCCGACCCGGACGCGGCCGCCGCGGAGATCGATCGCTCGATTCACGCTGGTTATCGACTCTGGCCGACCAACCTCGAAGCGGCGCGTCGCAGCGGTATCGAGGTGCCGGCCGCGCTCGCCCGCGCGGTCGGCGACGGTCGCCGGGAGACCATGCAGGCCTTCGAGGCCGCGCTCGTCGCAGCGCCGGAGCGAGAACGTCCCTGGCTGCTGAAGCAGTACGCCCAGCCCGTGCGCGCGCGCACGCGGTGCTGAGCCGGGACTGCCCGGGGGCGGCGCCGCCCCCGGGGCGCGTCGGTCAGGCGGCGAAGCCGTCCACGTAGGTCGAGTTGATCCGACCGCGCGGTTCGGGGCGGGAGATGAAGAACCCCTGCCCGTAGTCGCAGCCCATGAGGCGCAGCATGTCGGCCTGGCGCTGCGTCTCGATGCCCTCCGCGGTCACCGTCAGGCCGAGTTCGCGGCCCAGTTCGATGCTCTTGCGTGCGATCACCTCCGAGTGCTCGTTGGTGTCGATGTCGGCGATGAAGGAGCGGTCGATCTTCATCTCCATGCAGGGCAGGCGCTTGAGCTGTGCGAGCGAAGAGAAGCCGGTGCCGAAGTCGTCGATCGACAGGGCCACGCGTTTCATGGCCAGGCGCGCGAGCGTGTCCATGGCGTGGCCATAGTGGTCGAGGAGCTCCGTCTCCGTGATCTCCAGGATCAGCCTCGAACGGTCGATGCCCCAGAGGTCGTAGAGCTCCTCGAGCTGATCCGGGAAGCGCACGTCCTGCAGGCGGGAAGCCGGGATGTTGACCGACACGGTCCAGTCGAGGCCCTTCTGCGACCAGTCGCGCCAGGCGTCGAGGGCGAGCACCAGCATGCGGTCCGTGAGCCGGCCGAGCAGGTCCGCCTCGGCGGCCGTGTCGATGAACTGCCCCGGCAACAGGATGTCGCCGCTCGGCAGGCGCAGCCGTGCGAGGGCCTCGAAGCCCACCACCTCGAGTCGATCGAGATGGATCTTGGGCTGGAAGTACGGCTCGATGGCGTTCGTCTCGAGGGCGAGACGCACCGCCTCCGGGTCCACCATCGCCGGCGTCGTCGTGAGCGCACCCTCGCTGTCGAGGGAGTTCACGATGCTCTCGAACTGCGGGATCGAGAACGGCTTGTGGAGCACGCCGTGAATGCGCAGCCCGCACTCACGGCCCGCCGCGGCCGCGGCCTCCAGCGTGCACGTGTCGTGGCCCGAGACCAGCACGATGGGCGTCTGGAGGCGCTGGCCGCCGAGGACGCGCATGAGTTCGACGCCGTCGAGGCCGGGCAGGGACAGATCGAGGAAGACGACCGCGGCACCGCGGAGCGCCTGCGCGTCGACCTCGCGGGAATCGGCATAGCGCTGTGTCTCGAGTCCGCAGGCCCGGCACAGGTCGCAGAGGAACTGGGCCATCTCCGGCATGTCGTCGATGACTATGGCGTTCGGTGCCGGGACGATCTCTGGAACGCCCATGCGTTTTCCTCCGCGGGGGCTGACGTCGATGAAATCGATTGTCGGCAGGAAACGGCCGCACTCAAGCCCCACATGTCCCGAAGCGTTACGAGCAGCTGCTTGTTCCGACAAGTCGTTACATATGTAATGAGTGCTGTCGATCGGCCTCTCCCGTGCCGACAGGGCTGTGCAGGATGCGACGATCCGAGGAGGCCGAGATGCTCACCCAGACCGCCACGACGCTGCTCGTGGTCGAGGACGATCTTCAGCTGCGTGCGCTCTACGCACGCAGCTTCGAATCCGTCGACATCAGCGTTCTCACGGCGGCGGGTCTGCTCGACGCGCGCAGCATCCTCCGGACCACGCAGCCCGATGCGGTCATCCTCGACATCGGCCTCGAGGACGAGAGCGGTCTGCAGCTCCTCGCGGAACTGCCCGACGAGACCGTGGTGGTGGTGGTGACCGGGCGTCAGGAGAAGGAGCTGGTGCGCAGCGTGCTCGCCGCCGGCGCCGACGACCTGGTGTTCAAGCCCTTCGTCATCGACGAGCTCGTCGCGCGGGTGCTCGGCCGGGTGGAGGCGCGCGGGCGGCGTGACGTCGACGGGCGCGTCGGCGAGGACGCCTGTCTCACGGTGGATCTCGGCGCGGGCAATCTCAGCTGCGCGCGCCGCAAGTGCGCCACCGTGCTCTCGCAGCGCGAGACTCGCGCCCTGAAGCTGCTCATCGAGGCTCGCGGCGACGTCGTCTCGCGCGAGACCCTTTCCATGAAGGTCCACAACGAGCCCTGGGATCCCAACTCCCGGCGCGTCGACGCGCTCGTCTCGCGTCTGCGCAAGAAGCTCGAGTGCGAGACCTGCGGTGCGC
This sequence comes from Pseudomonadales bacterium, assembly GCA_036351675.1. Classification (GTDB taxonomy): domain Bacteria; phylum Pseudomonadota; class Gammaproteobacteria; order Pseudomonadales; family Azotimanducaceae; genus JAZBPO01. Next base: position 1,254 of record JAZBPO010000013.1, on the reverse strand, counting down.
ACAGCGCGCTGTCCACGGTGCACAACCGGGGCTATCGCTTCTCTGCGCCGTCCCACATCGCGGTCACGCGCCTGGACTGACGGTCTCCGATCCGGCGACGAGCCTCTCGCTCAGCGCTGCGGCAGCGCCAGCGGCGCCTCCTGCAGTGCCGCCTGCTGTTCCCGGAGCGCCGTGACGTGGTCGGCCCAGAAGCGCGGCGTCGCGAAATCCGGAAAGGCCATCGGAAAGGCCGGGTCGGACCAGCGGCGGCCGATCCAGGCCGCGTGATGGATGATGCGCAGCGTCCGGAGCGGTTCGATCAGCACCAGCTCCCGCGCATCGAAGTCCATGAACTCCTCGTAGCCCTCGAGCAGATCGAGGAGCTGGCCGACCCGCTCGTGGCGCTCGCCCGAGAGCATCATCCAGAGGTCCTGGATCGCCGGTCCCGTGCGGGCATCGTCGAAGTCGACGAAGTGCGGCACCTCGTCGCGCCACAGCACGTTGCCGAGGTGACAGTCGCCGTGCAGCCGCAGGGCGCGGAAGTCCGTCAGGGGTGGGAAATCCTGCTCGATGCAGGCGAGCAGCTGCTCCGTCACGGAGGCGTAGGTCGAGCGCACGGACGCGTCGAGCAGATCGCTCGCGAGCAGGAAGGCGCGACAGGCATGGCCGAACTGCTCGACGGAGAAGCGCGGGCGGTGCACGAACGAGCGGGTGGCACCGACGGCGTGGATCCGCCCCAGATAGCGCCCGAGCATCTCCAGGGCCTCCGGGTCGCCCGGATCCGGTGCGCGGCCGCCGCGCCGTGGATAGAGGGCGAATCGCAGGCCACCGTGGCGATGCAGCGTGACACCCCCGTCGTCGGCCAGCGGCGGTACGGCCGGTATCTCCAGGGCGGCGAGCTCCGCGGTGAAGGCGTGTTCCTCGAGGATCGCCTCGTCGCTCCAGCGGTGCGGCCGGTAGAACTTGGCGATCACCGGCTCCGCATCCTCGATGCCCACCTGCCAGACGCGGTTCTCGTAGCTGTTGAGGGCGAGCATGCGCGCGTCGCTGTGACGCCCGGTGGACTCCACGGCATCGAGTACCGCGTCGGGTCCTAGGGCGGCGAAGGGCGTCGCGTCCTCCGCTTCCTGGTCCGCGTCTCGCATCGGGGCGCGCTCTCGCTGTCGGGGCACGCATCCTTGGGGGGGCGCGGGCCTCGGTCAAGTCGCCACCGCGCCGTTCGCGAAGGCGCGGGCGAAGAGCCAGGCATCCACCCGCGCCGCGCCTGCCCGCCGC
>JAZBPO010000012.1:0-13156 GCA_036351675.1 Pseudomonadales bacterium | reverse complement strand
TCACCGGGTCGTCGTTGCTGAAGCCGTCGCGGGTGAGGGCGAGCATGGCCAGGTGGGGAATCGGCGGTCGGCCCGGCGCGAGCGTCACGGGCATGGCGTGCTCCGCATCGAGCACGACCTGCGACGGGGGCGAGATGCCCCAGCGCGCGAGTAGCACGCGTGCGTCCGAGGCCCTCGAAGCGAAGGGATTCGCGAAGGCGAGGGCCTCCGCGGCAGGGTCGCGTTCGGCGAGCGGGTCGACGAGCAGCAGAACGCGCCCACCGGTGAGCGCGAACTGGTCCACGGCCCAGACGACGTCCTCGGGCAGACCGCGGGGATGCACCAGCATGAGTACGTCGGCCTCCGCGAGCCGCGCGCTCACCTCCTCCGGTGGACCTTCGAGCAGGTCGAAGCGCTCCGCCAGGCGGCGGCGCATCGCACCGGCGCCGCGGCCGCCTTCCGCCACCATCGGCACACCACTGATCAGCGCCAGGCGTGGGGTGCGCGTTCGGAGCAGGCCTTCGAGCAGCTGTGCGACGCGGTACTCGAGCAGCGCCGCGTCCGCCGGATCGATCCGGGGCAGCACCCGTTCCCGGCCGTCGGCCGTGCGCGCGACGACACCCAGGTAGAGCTCCTCTCCGGTCGGGTCCAGGCGCGCGGGCTCGAGACCCGCGGCGCGCGCAGCGGCGGCTGCGTCGGAGAGGGGGCGGGGATCGATGCGCCGCAGCGCCAGGCGGCCCCGGGATGCACGCTCGAAGGCGAGTAGCGAGTCGGTCACATAGCGCGCGTGATCCGACCATTCCGGAGCATCGTTCGCGATCGAACGCGAGAAATAGAGGCGCAGTTCGACGTCGGTCTGCAGCCCTGCGAGCAGGGCGCGGGTGCCCTTCGAGAGCGTCCAGAGACGATCCTCGGTGAGATCCAGGCGCCAGCCCTCGAGGGCCCGATCCTGGAGCAGGAGCGCGAGCAGGGTCGCGAGCGCGACCATGACGATGCCGCCGCCGGAGACGAGACGATGACGGATGCCGCGCAGCCCGCGCATCAGCCGACGCGCCGGAGGTCGAGGACGATCATGGTCGTCAGCAGCCAGGCCGCCGTCAGGAGCAGGAAGTAGGCGACGTCCCGGAACTCCAGCAGCCCCGTCGTCATGCCCTCGAAGTGCGGCAGGATGGAGAGGGCCGCGACCCCCTGCACGACTGCGCCGGGCGCGTGCTCGTCGAGCAGGACGAGAAACTCCGGCAGGCCGGCGACGACATGCGCCGCCCCGAGTGCGAGCGTGGTGATGAAGGCCGCGACCTGGCTGACGGCGAGGGCCGATGCGCAGGAACCGATCGCCAGGAAGACGCCCGCCAGGAGCCAGCTCGCGAGATAGCCGGCGAGGATCGCTCCCCGGTCCGGATCCCCCAGCCATTCGACGACCAGCCAGACCGGAAAGGTCAGGAGGAGCGCGAGCGCCACCAGCAGCCAGGCGCCGAGGAACTTGGCGAGCACGACCTCGCGAAGGCGAACGGGCAGCGTGAGCAGGAATTCCGCGGTGCCCGAGCGTGTCTCCTCGGCCCAGAGGCGCATGGAGAGGGCGGCTCCGAGCATCAGGTGCAGCCAGGGGTGCACGGCGAAGAAGGGCAGCAGGTCGGCGCGACCGCGAGCCAGGAGACCCTCGGTCCAGAAGGTGTAGGTGCCGGACAGGAGCAGGAAGATCACGAGGAAGATCCACGCAGCCGGCGTCGCGGACCAGGCGGCGAGCTCCCTGCGCAGCAGCACGAGCAGCGTCACGAGGGGTCCGCGCGATCCGTGAGGCGGCCGAACACCTCGTCGAGGCGGCCCTCGTGCACGCGCAACTCGGCCACTTCGCTGCGACTGCCCCGGGCCAGCTCGAGCAGGCTCGCCTGCAGCAGGGCGCCGGAATCGTCTCCCGGTGTCGGAAACAACGTGAAGGCGGAATCCGCCGCCGGCCCGCTGACCGACTCGACGCCCGGCAGCGCAGTCAGCGCTGCCGGTGTGGGTGCGATGCCCGCGAAGCGCACGGTGACCGCACCCTCCCAGCGCGAACGACGCCGCAGCGCCCGGGGCGACGCGTCGGCGACCACGCGACCGCGGTGCATCACCGCGGCGCGCGTGCAGAGCGCCTCGACCTCCTCCAGCAGGTGCGTGGAGAGGATCACGACCCGGTCCGTCGCGAGTTCCCGCAGCAGCGTACGCACCGCGTGCTTCTGATTGGGGTCGAGTCCTGCCGTCGGTTCGTCGAGGACGATCACCTCGGGGTCGTGGAGCAGGGCGGCGGCCAGGGCGACGCGGCGGCGAAGACCGCGCGAGAGGGTGTCGATGCGTCTGCGCATCGCTTCTCCGAGTTGCAGCGCCTCGACCAGGTGGTCCTGCGCTCGGCGCCAGCGCGCGGTCTCGAGGCGCCGGACGCGGGCGCAGAAGGCCAGCAGATCCCGTGGCGTCGTCTCCGGCCACAGCGGTGCGCCCTCGGGCAGGTAGCCGAGGCGTCTGCGGACCGGGAGCGGGTCGTCCGCGACGACGTGGCCGAGCACCCGCGCGCGACCCGATGTGGGCTCCAGGAACCCGGTCAGCATGCGCAACGTCGTGGTCTTGCCTGCGCCGTTCGGTCCGAGCAGCGCGAGCAGCTCCCCACGTTCGACCACGAGGTCGATGCGCTCCACGGCTACGCGGGGCCCGAAGCGGCGATGCAGTCCTTCGAGGCGGATCATGCGGTGCAGCGTCTCCGCGATCGCACGGTCCTGGTGCGGCGGCCGGCGTGGCCGAGCGGCAGTTGTAAGCGCATGTTTACATCTGCGTTACAGACGTCATACAGCAGGCCGCCCGGTCTGCGATAGCATTGTGCCATTACGTACGGTTTGCATGGGTGGCACAGGAATGCTGGTACTGACCCGACGCGCTGGCGAGTCGATCATGATCGATGGCCAGATCGAACTCAAAGTGCTGCGCATCAAGGGCAGCCAGGTGCACATCGGCATCGAGGCGCCGCGCGAGACCGCGATCCATCGCAAGGAGGTGTGGGTCCGCATGCAGGAAGCCGAAGCGGACACCGACACCGACGCGGACGACGGGGCGCTGTCGGACCCCCCGCTGGCGCATTCCGTCGCCTGACCCTTCCGACGCCCGGCTCCGCGGGCGTCTGGCACGGCCCCTGCATTCAGCATGCGGGGGCTCGCCCACCCGTCGCATCCTGCGCCAGCTTCGCAACGCCCCGGTAACGAGCCTCCGCTAGACTCCGCGCCGCTTCAGCGCGCCTGCGCGCGCACCGAGCGCGGCACGCGATTCCCCACCCATCGAACGAGGCTCCCGGAGGCCGCAGTAGCAATGGACAAGCTCAAGATCCTCGATGCTTCCTTTCTGTACGCGGAAACGAAGAACACGCCCATGCACATCGCGGGGTTGCAGCACTTCGAGGTTCCGCCCGGGATGGGCGACGCCTGGTTCGAGACGCTCCGTCACTACGTCGCCGAGCGCGTCCATCTGATTCCCTTCATGACGCGACGGCTGAAGGCGACACCCCTGGGCATGGACCACCCCGTCTGGGTCCGCGACCCGCACTTCGACATCCGGAACCACGTGCGGCGCGCCCGCGTGCCATCCCCCGGCACGCAGAAGCAGCTCGAGCAGCTCGTCGCGCGGCTTCACGAGGAACCGCTGGATCGCGCGCGTCCGCTCTGGGAGTTCTGGCTCATCGAGGGCCTCGAGGACGGGACCGTCGCCTGGTACACGAAGTATCACCATGCCTGCATCGACGGCATGGCGGGTCAGGCGATCATCGACATCCTCTTCAACGACGACCCGTCGATCCCGCCGGTGCCGCCCGCAGCGGAAGGCAGCGACGTCGATCCCGGGATGCTGTCGCTGCTCTGGGACGCTGCGCGCAACGCCACGCTCCAGCCGATGCGCACCACCCGCATGCTGCCCTCGCTGGCCCGGACGGCGACGTCGCTCGTGCGCCGGGCCCTCGACCGCGACGCGGGCCTCGGTGCGCTCGGGCAGCGTGCGCCGCGAACGCGCTTCAACGCGGCCATCGGCCCCTATCGCAATTTCGCCATCGGCAGCCTTTCACTGGCCGAGGTCAAGGCTGTCGGCAAGGCTCACGACTGCAAGGTGAACGACGTCTTCATGGCGGTCTGCGCCGGCGCGCTCGCGCGCTATCTGGAGGAGCGAGGCGAACTTCCGGATCGTCCGCTGGTCGCCGGCGCGCCGGTATCCCTCCGGCAGGCGGGCGACCAGAGCATGAGCAATCAGGTCACCATGCTGCTGACGTCGCTGGAGACGCAGCGTCGCGATCCGATCGAGCGGCTCGTCGCGATCCGGGATTCGGCGCTCCGCGGCAAGGCCGTCGTGTCCGCGCTCGGTGGCACGCGTCTCGACGATCTCGCGTTCCCCGGGCTGCCCGCGGCCTTCCGGGGGTTGGTCGCGATCGCCGATCGTCTCAAGCTCGGCGACTACCTGCCGATGCCCGTGAACCTGGTGATCTCCAACGTTCCGGGCCCGCGGCGGGAAGTGTTCCTGAACGGGGCGCGCATGCTCAGCCACTACCCGGTCTCGATCCCGGCCCACGGCAACGCCCTCAACATCACTGTCCAGTCCTATCTCGATCGCTTCGACTTCAGCCTGACGGCCTGCCTCGACACGCTCCCCGATGCGGACCGGCTGCGTGACTTCATGCTCGACGCCTTCGAGGAACTGAAGGCGGAGACCCGGCCGGAGGAGGTGGCGACGCCGGTGCGCGCCGCCTGAGCGAACGGGTCAGGCGAGACAGGGGGGCGTCTCGCAGATCGCGTAGGCCTGCAGCCGCTCGACGTCGAGGTGGTCCCGACGCGGGCGCAGGCCCTCGCGCCGTTCCCGTTCGAGCACGAACTCCGCCGGGCGCAGCGTGATCGAGTCCAGTTCGGCGAAGATCGGGTTCATCTCGCCACCCGCGCCGAAACGCACGCGTGTCTTCCTCGTGCTCGCCGCCTCGTGCACCTCGATCTGCGTGATCTCCGCCCAGCGCTGCACGCGTGCGGGGCGGCCGGATACGAGGAGCGCGTAGAGCGTCTCCTCCCGCGCCCGCGCCGCGGCATGCATCTCCGCTGCCACCCACCAGGGTTCGGCATCGCGGTAGCCGCCGACGGTGCCGTCCTCGAGCAGCCGTTCGAGGGCCGTCCCGTCGACCAAGAAGGCGATGCACCAGCGATGGGCCTTCGGCATGGCACGTTCTCCGGCTACACTGTACGGATGTTCAGGTGGCGCGAGGCACTGCCGTGCCGGCTCCTGCCGACTACTACACCCGCAACCTCGCGCACATGTTCGCATGGGTGCGCAGGCACCATGCGCGACTCCTCGACGCGCGTCTCGCGCGGTGGATGGAGCGCTTCGAAGGGCTGCCGGAGCCGGCGCGGCATCTCTTCGTGCGGCTCCTGCTGCGCCGCGGCCCGGACTTCCGCATCGATCGCATCGCCTATCCCGGCGTCGACGATGCGCGCAGCGCCGCGCTCGCCCTCGCGCTCGGTGGCTTCGGTGCCCTCGTCACGGATCCCGGCAGACGCCTCGAGAGTCTGCGCGTACCGGAACTGAAGGCGCGTCTGAGGGTGGCAGGCGTCCCGGCGCCGCCGCGGGCGCGGCGGACCGACCTGCTGGAGGCGCTCGCGTCCGCCGTGGCCGGACACGGTGCGCTGCCGCTCCTGCTGCGGCTCACACCCGGCGAGGAGATCGACTGTCTGCGCATGCTCTATTTCGGATCGCTGCGCCAGGATCTGGTCGAGTTCATCGTCGCCGATGTCGGCGCGCTGCGCTGGCCGCAGGTGACGCTCGATCCGTCGCTGCCCTTCGAGACGCCGGCCCAGGTGCGCTCGGCCCTCCGCCTGCATCGCCTCGCCGATCTCGTCTCCGAACTGCATCACGTTCCCCGGGAACACGCCTCGGCCGTGGACCCACGGCTCCTCGACGGCCTCACGGACGCGTTGTCCGCGTCCAGCCCCTGCAGTCACACGGAAGGGCGGCGGGCGCGGGCGCTGCTGCGTATCGCAGCCCTGCAGGGCAGACAGGGCCGCCGCTGTGCCCAGCTCCGCGCGCTCCGGCGCGCCGGCACCCCCGCGGCCCGGGAACGAGCCTGCCGTCTGCTCGCGGGCAATGGTCGCCGTCGCGCGGCGGAGCGCCTTCGCAGCGCCATGCTCCGCGCGCCCGCCGACGCACGGGAAGCCCGCTTCGCGGAGCGCTTCGACGTGCATGCGGGGCGCTGCAGGCCGCGGCGCCGCGGCTGCGGCGTGCCGGTCCGGCGGCTCCGCCTGGCCGGCCGGTCGGCAGACATGCGTGTGGAGGCGCGCGTCGCGGCGCTGTTCGCCGCCGCCGGCAATCGTGTCCTGCACATGGAGAATCGCCTGCCGGGCATGTTGTTCGCGCTCGGCTTCTGGGACGTGGTGTTCAGCCCCCTTCCGGGTGCCTTCGTGCAGCCGTTCCAGGCCGGGCCGACGGATCTTCACGGGCCGTCGTTCCGCGCCCGTCGCCGCGAGGCCATCGCCACGCGCCTCGCCGACATCGCCGCGGACCGCTTCGGTGTCGATGCCTTCCTCGAGGTGCTCGACCGCGAGCAGGGGCGGGTCAACGCCTTCTGGGGCTGGCAGGACACGGCCCACGCGGAAGCGCTGCTCCGCTCCGTTCCGGCGTCCCTCCGCGCAGGCATCTGCGATGTCGTCGCCGCCGAGCCGGGGCGTGCGCGCGCCGGTTTCCCGGACCTCGTGGTCGGCAACGGCGAGCCCGGTTGCTGTGCCTTCATCGAGGTCAAGGGACCCGGCGATCAGCTGCGCGAAGACCAGCGGCGCTGGATCGAGGATCTCCGGCGCCTCGGCGCGCGCGCCGAAGTGCTCGAGGTCCGCTGGTGAGCGACGGGCCCGAACGCTTTCCGGTCTCCGTGGGCCATCTCGCCGAGTTCGTCCATCGCGGTGGCGACATCGGTCCGCGCGGTACGCCTTCCGTGACGGCCCTCGAGGGGCTCCGACGTCAGCAGCGTGCGCAGCGGAGCGCCGGTGCGACCTATCGCAGCGAGGTGCGCCTCGCCGGGCGCTGGAACGACGCCGGTATCGTGCTGGAGATCACGGGGCGCGCCGACGGTCTCCTCGAGGGCCAGGAACGCGTGCGCATCGAGGAGATGAAGACGCACCGCGGCGACGTCGAACGACTGCGGCGGCAGGAGGGCCGCGCACACGAGGCGCAGCTGCTGCTCTACGGCGCACTCTGGGAGCAGGGGCGGGCAGAGGACGATCGGCGTCCGCTCGCGCTGGAGCTGGTCTATCTGGACGCGGACACGGATGCCTGTACGCGGCGGTGCGTCGGCGCAGAGCGCGCGGCGCTCCTCGCCTTCCTCGACGAGACCTGCCGTCGCTATGCCGCCTGGCTCGTCGTGGAGCGTCGCCGCCGTGCGCGGCGCGACGCGCTGCTCGCGGAGCTTCCTTTCCCCGCCGCGGGCTTCCGTCCGGGCCAGCGCGTCCTGGCCCGGCGTGTCTGGCGGGCCCTCAGCGAGGAGAGCGTTCTGCTCGCGCAGGCGCCGACGGGGATCGGCAAGACCCTGGGCGTGCTCTATGCGGCACTGCGGCGCCTGCCCGGTCAGAGCACGGAGCGTCTGCTCTATCTCACGCCGCGCGGCTCGGCGCGTGCGCTCGCCCTCGATGCGGTCCGTCGCATGGATCCGGAGGCGGCGGCGCTGCGCGCGGTGGAGCTGGTGGCCCGCGAGCGCATCTGTCCCTGGCCGGGCACGCCCTGTCGCGCTGTGGACTGTGAACGCGCAGCGGGGCATTTCGACCGTCGGCGTGCCGCGCTGACGGAACTGCTCGACCAGGCGGCCTGTCGCGGCGCCGTGCTCACCAGGGAGCGGATAGCGACCGTGTCTGCGACGCATCGCGTGTGCCCGGCGGCGCTGCAGCACGACGCGGCACGCTTCGCGGATCTGGTGGTCGGCGACTACAACTACGCCTTCGACCCCTTCGCGCGGCAGCGGGCGCTGCTCGAGCGGGAGGACGGAGGCGCAGCGCTGCTCGTCGACGAGGCTCACAATCTGCCGGAGCGGGCGCGAGCCATGCACTCGGCGGAGCTGGATCGTGGGCAGATCGACCTGGCGCTGCGGGAAGCGCGCCGGCTCGGCGCCGTCTTCGCGCGCGCCCTGGAGCGGGTGTCGCGGATGACGGACGCCGCCGCGGCGGACCATCCGGCACCGCTGCTCGAGGCACTGGAGGCCCTGCTCCCGATGCTCGGGCACTGGCTCTCGGAGGCACCGGCGGGGCCGCCCCACGCCCGCTTCGAGGCCCTCAGGCGGGCGCTCGCCCGCTTCCTGGAACTGTGCAGGCTGGCCACGGGCGAACGGCGCAGGGCGTTCCTGCTCCACTACGAACCGGACGCCGGGGGACGGTTGCGGCTGCAGTGCCTCGATGCGGGGCCGTTCCTGCGGGACGCCCGCGAGACGCTCGGGGGCCTGGTGCTGTTCTCGGCGACGCTCGCCCCGCCCCGGCTGCGTCGTCTGGAACTCGGGCTCGACGAAGACGCAGCCTGGCTCGCGCTTCCCGACCCCTATCCGCCCCAGCGGCGCCGCCTCCTGCTGCTCCGCGACATCGATCTGCGCGCGCGCGCGCGCAGCGGCAGCCTGCCCGCCCTGGTCGAGGCAGTGGTCGACGTCGTCGACGCCCGCGCTGGACACTATCTGCTGTTCGCACCGTCCTTCGCGTTCCTCGACGAGATCGCGCATGCGCTGGCGGCGAGGCGTCCGGAATGGGTGCTGCAGCGGCAACGTCCCGGCATGGACGAAACGGAGCGGCAGGCTTTCCTGGCGGCACTCCGACGCCTCGACGGCGGCGGTACGCGTGTCGCCTGTGCCGTTTCCGGTGGCCTGTTCGCCGAGGGTGTCGACCTGCCCGGTGATGCGCTCATCGGTGTGATCGTGGCCGGCCTGCCGCTGCCGCCGCCGGACGTCGAACGTCTCGCGCTCGCCGACTATCATGGCGCAGCCGGCCGCGACATCGCCTTCCGGGCGCCCGCCGTGACGCGGATCCTGCAGGCGGCCGGGCGCCTCGTGCGGAGCGAGCAGGATGCCGGCGTCGTGTGTATCGCCGACGCACGCCTGCGTGAGCAGGCCTTCCTGCGTCTGCTTCCCAGCGACTGGAGACCGGAAGTGCTGAGCGCCCGCGAGGCCGGTGGCGCTGCACGCGAGTTCTGGGCGCGCCTGAACACGGATGCTGCGAACCATGCGCAAGACCAAGATCATCTGCACCATCGGCCCGGCGACCGCGAACTACCCGGCGCTCGAGGCGCTCTACGAAGCGGGCATGAACGTGGTGCGCCTGAACATGTCGCACGCGGATCACGCCTCGGCGGCGCGCATCGTGAACTGGGTGAAGACGCTGAATCGCAAGGTGCGCCATCCCGTTCCGGTGCTCCTCGACACCCAGGGGCCGGAGATCCGCACCGGCGATCTCCACACGGAGCTGAATCTCAGCAAGGGTGAGATCGTCAAGGTGACCGTGCGGGATCAGGTCGACGTCGAGGAGACCTCGATTCACGTCGACTACGCGGAGCTCGTCGAGGCCGTGAAGGTCGGCGACCGGATCACCGTCGACAATGGGCTCATCAACCTCGAAGTGCTGGCGCAGGACGGCCCGCATCTCACCTGCCGGGTGCTCGACGGCGGCCGCGTCGGCTCACGCCGCCACGTCAACCTCCCGGGCATCCGCGTCAACCTGCCGGCGATCACGGAAAAGGATGCGGCGGACATCGACTTCGGGGTCCGCCACGAGGTCGATTTCATCGCGCTCTCCTTCGTGCGTCGGGCCGAGGACGTGGAGATGCTGCGGGCTCACCTCGGCCGCAAGGCGGGCAAGGTCAGGATCATCGCGAAGATCGAGGACGCTGAAGGCGTCGAGAACATCGAGGACATCGTCCGGGTGTCGGACGGCGTCATGGTGGCGCGGGGCGATCTCGGTGTGGAGATCGACATCGCCGAACTGCCGAACGTGCAGCGTCGCATCGTCAGGTTGTGTCAGGAACACGGCAAGCGCTCGATCGTCGCCACGCACCTGCTCGAGTCGATGATCGAGAACCCGATCCCTACCCGTGCGGAGGCGACGGACGTCGCCAACGCGGTCTACGAGGAGGTCGACGCGGTCATGCTCTCGGGCGAGACTTCCGTCGGGCTTCATCCCGAGCGCTGCGTCGCCTATCTCGATTCGATCGCGCGCGCGAGCGAACGCCATCCCGGTCTCGGTTTCGCGCGGGCGCGCGAGCGCGACGGCGAGAAGGCGCATCTCGCCTCCGCTGCCGTGGAACTCGCGGAGTCCATCGGCGCCCGCGGCATCGTCGTCATCACCCGGCGCGGGGTCATGGCCGATCACGTCACGGCCTGTCATCCGCAGACCGTTCCCATCTACGCCTTCACGAACGACTCGGCGACGCGCCGCCGGCTCATGCTGAATCGGCACCTGGTCTCCCATCGCACGGCGTTCAGCAGGGATCCCGAGAAGACTCTGCAGACCGCCTTCCGTGTGCTCCGCAGCCGCGAGGGGTGCGTCGCGGAGGATCGGGTCGTGGTGCTGTCGGACGTGCTCGCGGGGCAGGGCGTGGATGCGATCCACGTCCGCCGCATCGACGTCTGAGCGACCGCTTCAGAGCGCGGCGAAGGCACCCCAGAGGACGCGCGAGGACACCACGACGAGGAGCACGCCGAAGATCCGCTTGAGACGCGGCGCGGGGATCCGGTGGGCGAGGGCGACGCCCAGGGGTGCGGCGGCGAAGCTCAGCACCGCGAGGGCGCCGGCCGCCGGCAGATGCACGTAGCCGAGGGTGCCCGCCGGCAGATCGGTCCGGCCGTGGCCGGCGACGAGAAAGCCGATGGTGCCGGCGACGGCGATCGGGAAGCCGAGCGTGCTGGACGTGCCGGCGGCCATGCGCATGGGCACGTTGAAGTAGACGAAGGTCGGTACGATCACGTTGCCGCCGCCGATGCCCGCGAGGCCCGACAGGAGGCCCGCGGACGCACCGAGGCCGAAGCCGGGCGCTCCCCCGGGCAGTCGGCGATGCGGCGCGGGGGTCCAGGCCGAGAGCATCACCAGGGCGACCGCGAACAGGAACAGGCCGATGAACCAGGGCAGCACGGCGCCCGGGAGAAGGCTCGCCAGCGGTCCGCTCGCCGCGCTCCCGAGCACGAGCGCCGGGGTCCAGGCGCGGACGATCCCCCAGTCGACACTGGCGCGGCGGATCTGGGCCCGTGCTGCCGAGACCGAGGTGGCGATGATCGTGGCCAGGGAGGTCGCCACCGCCACCGGTGCGGCGCTACTCGCCGGCATGCCCCGCGCTTCGAACAGCAACAGCAGCGCGGGTACGATCACCACGCCGCCACCGATGCCGAGCAGACCTCCCAGGAAGCCCGCGCCGGCGCCGACGGCGGCACAGGCGGCCAGCAGCAAGGGATCGAGTGCGCTCATGGGGACGCACTCTACGGGGACGGAGAACAGCCATGAACCTCTACGATCGCATCCGTCTCGCTGCGGCGGACCGCGGCGATGCGCTGGCGTTCGAGTGCGACGACGGCCGCGTGCTGACCCACGACGACCTGCACGCGCTCGTCGGGCGGATCTCCGCACGGCTGCTGGCGGCCGGCCTCGTCCCAGGCGATCGGGTCGTGGTGCAGGTCGGGAAGTCCGTCGACGCCGTGGCGCTGTATCTCGCGACGCTGCGCCTGGGTGGGGTGTTCGTGCCTCTCAACACGGCCTACACGGCTGCCGAGCTCGAGTACTTCGTCTCCGACGCAGCACCTCGCGTCGTCGTCTGTGCACCGGAAGCACGTGAAGCGGTCGCCGCGTCGGCGCAGGGCGTCGACCCGGCGCCGGCGCTGCTGACCCTGGGGCAGGACGGCAGCGGTTCGCTCGTCGATGACGTCGAGTCGTCCGTGCCGCCGAGCACGCCGCGTGACCATGACGATCTGGCGGCCATCCTGTACACGTCAGGGACCACCGGTCGGTCCAAGGGCGCCATGCTCACGCACGGGAACCTGACCGCGAACGCCGTGACCCTGAGGAAGATCTGGGGCTGGCGCGCCGACGACGTGCTCCTCCACATCCTGCCCATCTTTCATGCCCACGGGCTCTTCGTGGCGCTGCACTGCGCGCTCCTCGAGCCCTCGCCGATCCTGTTCCATCGGCGCTTCGACGCGGCTGCCGTCGTGGCTGCGCTGCCGCGCGCGAGCGTGCTCATGGGCGTACCGACGCACTACGTGCGCCTGCTGGAGGAGCAGGCGTTCGACCGTGATCGCTGCGCCGGCATGCGACTCTTCATCTCCGGTTCGGCACCGCTGCGTCCGGAGACCTTCGACGCCTTCGAGGCGCGGACCGGCATGCGCATCCTCGAACGCTACGGCATGACCGAGGCGGGCATGATCACCTCGAATCCACTCGACGGAGCGCGCATCGCCGGCACGGTCGGGCCGCCGCTCCCGGACGTGGAACTGCGCGTCGTCGGTGAGAACGGGCGCGTGCTGCCGGCGGGAGAGGTCGGCACGGTGCAGATCCGCGGCCCCAACGTATTCGCCGGCTACTGGCGCATGCCCGACAAGACGCGCGAGGAGTTCGACGGCGACTGGTTCGTGACCGGCGATCTGGGCACCTGTGACGGCACCGGTCGTCTCAGCATCGTCGGCCGCGGCAAGGACCTGATCATCTCCGGTGGCCTCAACGTCTATCCGAAGGAGGTCGAAGCGGCCCTCGATGCGCTTCCCGGCATCGCCGAGTCCGCGGTCGTCGGCGTACCCCATCCGGATCTCGGCGAGGCCGTCGTCGCGGTCGTCGTGCCGGAGACCGGTCAGGTACCCGAGGAGGCGGCACTGCGTGCAGCGCTGCGCGGCGGCCTGGCCGGCTTCAAGGTGCCGCGCCGCGTCCTCGCGATCGACGCGCTGCCGCGCAACGCGATGGGCAAGGTGCAGAAGAACCTGCTGCGCGAGCGCTGGGCAGCACTGTTCGAGGACCCTGCCGGCGTCTGAAGCGCAGCGCGGCGCCCGGAACCTTGCGTCGCGGTTCCACGGCGGCGGCCTCTCGCGCTCCAGAACCATCAGAGGTATCTTCCCCAAGTTGCTGATTCAGCAGGCGGACCTGCCTCGCCGCAGGGCCAGGCGAACGTCGCCGCCGGGCCATCGCCCCGGCCGCCCGGGTCGGCGCAC
>JAZBPO010000011.1:0-6688 GCA_036351675.1 Pseudomonadales bacterium | reverse complement strand
TCCGGGCCTGGTCCCGCGCGCCCCCACCTGCGCCCTGAACCTGAACAGCTGACCCAGGGTCAGCTGTTCAGGTTCGGGCGCGTCGCCTTGCGCCGAGGCGTGCCTCAGGCCGCGACGACCTTGCCGGGATTCAGCAGGCCGAGCGGGTCCAGGGCCTGCTTCAGCGTGGCCATGAGCGCGAGCTCCGTCTCGCTGCGGCTCACGGACAGCCAGGGCTGCTTCTCCGTGCCGATGCCGTGCTCTGCAGAGATGGAGCCACCGCGCGGGGCGAGGCAGCCGTAGACGATCTCCTCGACCGCGTGGCGCGCTTCGGCGGAGCCGTCGCCGACGCCCACGATGACGTGCACGTTGCCGTCACCGAGGTGGCCGAAGACCATGTTCGTGTAGGCGGGCCAGCGCGCGCCGAGGCGCGTGTTGACCTCGTTCACGTAGTCCTCGACGTCGCCGATGGCGAGGCTGACGTCGAAGGTCTGGATCGGTGCGTTGCGGCCGACCTGGCCGACGTCGTCGCGCATGGCCCAGAGCGCGTCGCGCTCCGCCTGGCTCTTGGCGATGGCGGCGTCGGCGATGACGCCGTGCTCGAAGGCGTCGACGAGCACCTGCTCGAAGCGCGCCTCGTCGGCCTGCTGGTCCGAGCCGAGGGCCTCGATCAGGACGTAGTAGGGCGTGTCCGCGTCGAAGGGGCGGCGGTTCGTCGCGGGTGCGCTCGTCACCAGTTCGTAGAAATCCCGCCAGAGCACCTCGAAGGCCGACAGCTGACCGCCGAGGCCCGCGTCCACGTGCGAGAGGAGCGTGGTGAGTGACGGGAAGTCGGTCACAGCGACGAAGGCGACGTTCTGACTCCGCGGTGCCTGGCGCAGCCGCAGGATCGCGCGCGTGACGATGCCGAGCGTGCCCTCGGAGCCGACGAAGAGCTGCTTCAGGTCGTAGCCGGTGTTGTTCTTGATCATCGGGTGCATCGACGAGACGACGGTGCCGTCCGCGAGCACTGCTTCGAGGCCGAGGACGTTCTCCCGCATCATCCCGTATCGAATCACGCGGTTGCCGCCGGCGTTGGTGGCGATATTGCCGCCCACCGTCGCCGAGCCGCGGGCGCCGAGGTCGAGGGGGAACATCATGCCTTCGGCCTCCGCACGCTCCTGCACCGTCTGCAGCGGGACGCCGGCCTGCACGGTCATGGTCCGGTTGACGGGGTCCACCGCCTCGATCGTGTTCAGCCGTTCGAGCGAGAGCGCCAGCGTGTGGGCGTTGGTGACCGTCGCCTTCACGAGCCCCGTGAGCCCGCCCTGCGGCACGATGGCCTGCTCGTGCGCGTGGCAGATCCGCAGCGCCGTCGCGACCTGCTCCGGCGTGCGCGGCTTGAGCACCGCGGGCGCCGAATCCCCCTCGCCGTTGCCGCTCCACGGCGCCCGTGCGGCGATGTCCGCCCCGGTCAGCACCAAGTCGGGTCCGAGCGCTTCCTCCAGCGCCGCGATCACCGCCCCCATCGCACGACCTCCCCCGACGATTCCCGGGACGATCGAACCACCAGCCCGGATCACCCGCAACCTGAACAGAGGGGCCAGGGCCCTCGTTCACCTTCGTGCCGTGTGCTGGGGCCCTGGCCCATTGTTCAGGTTCGTGAAGACGGGCCCTGGCCCCTTGTTCAGGTTCGTGACGTGAACAGGAGCCCTGGGCACTTCGTTCAGGTTCGTGGTGTGAAGCGGGGCCCGGGGCCGGCGTTCAGGTTCGGAGGGTGGGGCGGGCGAGGACCAGGAGGGCGGGGAGGAGGGTGAGGTTGGCGAGCAGGGCGATGGCCATGGAGAGGGCCGTGAGCGCGCCGAAGTAGATGGTGGGGTTGAAGTTCGAGAGCGTGAGGATCGAGAAGCCCGCGATGACGGTGAGCGACGTGTAGTACATGGCGTGGCCGATGGAGGCATGGCTGCCGTGGAGCGCTGCCCGGTAGTCGCCGCTGCGTGCGAGTTCCTGGCCGTAGCGGTGTACGTAGTGGATCGTGTCGTCGACGCCGATGCCGATGACGATGGCGGCGATGGTGATCGTCATGAGGTCGAGGGGCAGTCCTGCCCAGCCCATGATGCCGAGGACCATCGCTGCGGCGAGGGCGTTGGGAATCAGCGCGAGCACGCCGAGCAGCGGCGAGCGGAACAGGACCACGAAGGTGAGCAGGATGCCGGCACCGACCCAGAGCACGGTGGTGAGCTGCGAGGTGTAGAGCGACTGGAGCATGTTGTTGAAGAGCACCATGAAGCTCGTCAGCTCGACGCGATCGGCACCCACGCCGAGGTCCTCGGCGATGTGCGTGCGGACCCGCTCGAGGAAGGCGTCACGTTCGAGTTCCGGATTCGACTCGATCATGCGCACCGTGAGACGTGCCTGGTTCGCCTCCGGCGCCGCGTAGGGACGCAGCAGCGTGTCGCGGAACTGCTCCGGGATCGCGCCGATGACGATCACCAGCTCCGGGCCCGAGAGCGGCACGCCGTCGTTGAAGCCCTTGGCGATGGCGTGGAGCGTCGCCAGGGAAACGACCTTGCCGGTCTCGGGCTGCGCTTCCAGATAGGCCTGCACGCGCTCGATGAGGGCGATCTTGTCGGGCGTGAACCAGTAGCGGTCGTCGTCATCCGAGCCGGCATCCTCGCTCGCCAGCGGATCGGCGAAGGGATCCGCGAAGGGGTCGTCCTCCGCCGGCGCGCCGCCCGCCGCCGTCGAACCATCGGCGAGGGGCTCCGCGAACGGATCCGCGAAGGGGTCCTCCGCATCGTCTGCACCGGCGCCGAGCTCGATCTCCGGGAAGTCGATCAGCACGTCCAGGGGGGTGGTGCCGCCGAGGTGTTCGTCCACGTAGGTCATGCCGGCGTGGATCTCGGTCTCCTCGTCGAAGTAGTCGATGAAGCTCGACTCCACGGACAGCCGCGCGATGCCCACCCCCGCCGCGCTGGCGAGCAGCAGCGACAGGCCGACGGGGCGCCAGAGGCTGTTCGCCGTGAAGCGGCCGAGTGCCTCCGTCGCGTCGACCTGCTTGCCGAGCGTGCCCGCGGGGCGACCCTTCGGCAGCAGCACGAGCGCGGCCGGGAACAGCAGGAAGGCCACCACGAGGGCCACGGCGACGCCGATGGTCATCATCCAGCCGAAGTCGATGACCGGGACGATGCCCGAGGTGACGAGGGAGCCGAAGGCGACCATGGTGGTCAGAGCGGTGTAGAAGCAGGGCCAGAACTTGTCGCGGACCGTCGCCTCGATGAGCTCGCGCTTGTCCCGCTCGGGATCCTCGTACAGCAGTTCCCGGAAGCGCACTATCAGATGGATGTTCAGCGAGATGCTGATGATGATCAGCAGCGAGACGAAGTTCGACGAGATCACCGTCACGGGCCAGCCCACGGCGCCGAGCAGGCCGATCATGTACAGCGTGACGAGCGTGCTGGCGGCCAGCGGCAGCAGGACCCAGCGCGGCCGCCGGAAGAAGAAGGCGAGCGTCGCCAGGATCAGCAGCAGCACGCCCACGCCGAAGGTGCGCAGATCGCCGCGCACGAAGCGCAGCATGTCGTCGGCGATCATGGGCACGCCGCCGAGATGCACGAGGGCGCCGGCCCGGTAGGGCTCGATGGCGGCGCGCACGTCGGCGATGAGCTGGCGCTGCCGGGCGGCGACCACGCGCTTGTAGTCCTCGAACTCCAGCGACACGCGCTCGAGTTCGGCCGCCTCCGCCTCGGAGAGCGGGGCCTCGGAACGCTGCACGAGGAGCGCGTTGCGCGTCTCGACGAGGTCCGCGTAGCGCTCGTCGCGCGGCAGGTTCACCTGCAGCGCCGTGGCGCGTCCGTCCGTGCTGACCACCAGATCGGCATAGAGCGGGCTCGTCGTCAGCTCCTGGCGCGCGAGCGCACGATCCGTGCCCGCCGAGGTGAGGGTACGGATGTTGTCCGCGAGTTCGGCGATCGGTACGGGCGGCGAGCGCAGCAGCGGTACGTCCAGCATGCCGAGTACCGAATCCACGCCGTCGACGGCCTCGATGTCGTCCTGCAGCGCCCGCAGTGTGGCGATGGATGCGTCGGAGAAGAGATCACCCTGCGGTTCGTAGGTGACGATCAGGAACTCCGAGCCACCGTAGCGCGCACTCACGCGCCGGAAGAAGGCGAGGTCCGGGTCGGTCTCGACGACGAGCGAATCGGAGGAGGCGTCGAGGCGGAAGTCCCGGGCGCCGGCGCCCGCGAGCCCCGCGAGGATCGCGAGCAGCGCGAGTGCGAACCAGGGGCGGTCCAGCACGAAGGCGAGGTAGAGGCGAGCAAGGAGCTGCACGTGGGGATCCGTACCGCAGGTGGATGGGGGGTGCTGGAGCGGCGGCGATTGTACGCCCCTCGGACACCCACACGCTCGCCGAACGGCGGTGAGGGCAGCGTGAAGGCGGCGCCCGTGCGTAGAATCGCCGCTTTCCGAGCGGCGCCGGAGTTCTCGTGACCGATCTGCACGTCGTCACCACCGGTGGCACGATCGACAAGATCTACTTCGACCGGCTCTCGGAGTTCGAGGTCGGGGCGCCGCAGGTCGGTACGCTCCTCGAGCAGGCGAACGTGACCTTCTCCTGGGCGATCACGGCGCTGCTGCGCAAGGACAGTCTCGACCTCACCGATGCCGATCGCGCCGCCATCGTCGCGGCCGTGCGCGACTGCGACGCGGCGCGCGTGCTGGTGACGCACGGCACGGACACGATGCTCGACACGGCGCGCGCGCTCATGGACGTCGAGGGCAAGACCGTGGTGCTCACGGGCGCCATGCAGCCAGCGACGCAGCGTGACTCCGACGCGGTGTTCAACATCGGCTTCGCCATCGGCGTGCTGACGACCGCAGCGCCCGGCGTCTACGTCGCCATCAACGGCCGGGTCTTCGAGCCGGACCACGCGCGCAAGAACCGCGCGCTCAATCGCTTCGAGGTGGAGTGATGGCAGAACGGGCCCTGTTCGAGGGCGTGCGGCTGAACGGTCCCTGGTCCGCGGCGGCGGTCGCCTCCTTCCTGGAGGCGGAGCACTCGCCGCTGCGCCTCGCCGTCACCTGGGGTGACGGCGCCCCGCTGGTGGTCTCGGTCTGGTTCCGCTTCGAGGAAAGCTGCCTCTGGTGCGCGAGCCACGACACCTCGCGGCTGATCCGCGCCCTGCGTGCGGCCCCCCGCGTCGGCTTCGAGGTGTCCGT
Source organism: Pseudomonadales bacterium (assembly GCA_036351675.1). GTDB lineage: Bacteria > Pseudomonadota > Gammaproteobacteria > Pseudomonadales > Azotimanducaceae > JAZBPO01. Next base: position 1,510 of record JAZBPO010000011.1, on the reverse strand, counting down.
GAACGATCCCCCGTACCGCGGCGTGCGCGGTCAGGCCCATGCCGAGCTGTTGCCCGCCGAGGGCGGCGCGCGCCTCGGCCAGCTCGTCGACCGCTACCTGCACGGCCGCGACTCTCGGCTCGCACGCTGGCTGCTGTCACGGTCCGAGGACGAGGTGGCCATTCGGCTGCGGCCGGACTGGATCACCTCCTGGGACTACAGCCGGCGCATGGGGCCGCCTGCTGACGACTGACGGTCCTTGCCGCCTCCACGGCGCGGGTCGATAGTCGAGCCCTGCCCGCTGCCGGAGCCGCGCCATGGCCACGGACCTGCCGCTCGTCTACTTCCACTCCCCGAATACCCGCTCCACGGGCCCGCTGATCCTCCTGGAGGAGCTGGGCGCGGATTTCGAGCTCCGCGTGCTCGACATGGGCGCGGACGAGCAGCGCGGCGACGCGTTCCGGGCGCTGAATCCCCTCGGCAAGGTGCCCGCGCTGCTCCACGGCGATGCGCTCGTCACGGAGCAGATCGCGATCTACACCTACCTCGCCGACCTGTTCCCGGAGAAGGGCCTCGCGCCCGCGCTCGACGACCCGCTCCGGGGCCCCTATCTGCGCTGGATGGCGATCTACGCCGGCTGCTTCGAACCGGCCGTGATCGACCGCTTCATGAAGCGCGAGCCCGCGCCGCGCGCCATGTCGCCCTACGGGGACGCGGACGAGTTGTTCGCCGCGATCAGCACGCAGCTCGAGACGGGCCCCTGGATGCTCGGCGAACGCTTCCTGGCCCTGGACGTGCTCTGGGGTACGGCGATGAGCTGGATCACGGGCTTCGGCCTGCTCGAGCCGACCCCTGCGATCAGCGCCTACATCGAACGCACCGGCGCCCGACCGGCCTGGCAGAAGGTGCGTGCCGAGGACGCCGAGCGCACCGGCGGCTGATGCCTCAGGCCGCCCCGGCGAGCGCGGCGGCTGCACGGAGCAGGCGCTCGCCGGTCCCGTGGCGGCCGATCTCGATGCACACGAGGGCCGTGGACACGCGTTCGATGGCGCCCCAGCAGGAGATGGCGTCGGGGTCTAGCCCCGTGAGCCCAGCGAGCGCCTCGCAACGCCTCCTGTCCTCGGCCACCGGGTCGGCCAGGTAGCGCTCGTCGCTCCACTCGCGGGCGACCACGCCGAGGTCGTACTCGGGCTCGGCGAAGAGGCCGTCCGGATCGACGAAGCGATAGCGCTCGGTCGGCGGCTCCAGGCCTGCGTCGAGCAGGGCGTTGAAGGCGTGGGGGTCGCCATGGACCAGCACGCAGCGTGTCGCGTCGTGCGCGGCCGCGCGCTCGGCGCAGCGCTCGAGCGTGTGCTCGATCAGGGCCCGGGCGCAGGGGCCGTTCAGGCTCCGCCACCGTGAGTCCACGAAGTCCGCCAGCCAGCGCGCCTTCTCGGCGCCCGTCGTCAGACCGGGGTTCGCGGGGAGCGGGCGCCAGGCTTCGAGAAGCGTCGCGCAGAGCCTCTCGTCGTGGGCACCGATCCCCTCCGGC
>JAZBPO010000010.1:0-6642 GCA_036351675.1 Pseudomonadales bacterium | reverse complement strand
GGAGCCTGCGCCGCTCGTCCGTCTCGCCGAGGTCGCCCCGACGATACTGCAAGACGTGAAGTACGCGGGGTCGGACAACTTCATGGGGCGGCCGGTCCGTGGCTACCGTGCGCCCGATGTGATGGTGACGCGAGCGGCCGCGGAAGCGCTGGCGCGGGCACAGGCCGACGCCGAAGCGCGCGGGCTCTCGCTGCTCGTCTTCGACGGCTACCGGCCGCAGCGCGCCGTGGACCACTTCGTCGAGTGGGGCCGGGATCTCCGGGACACCGCCAGCAAGGCCGCCTTCTATCCGGACGTACCGAAGGCCGAACTGTTCGACCGCGGATACATCGCCGAGCGCAGCGGCCACAGCCGCGGCAGCACCGTCGATCTCACGCTCACGCGGAACGGACGGCCGCTCGAGATGGGCACGCCCTTCGACTTCTTCGATGCGCGCTCGCACACCGAGCATCCCTCGATCACCGGCGAGGCGCTGCGCAACCGGCTGTTGCTCCGCGAGATCATGGAGGCAGCGGGCTTCCGCAACTACGTCAACGAGTGGTGGCACTACACGCTGATCGACGAGCCCTATCCCGAGACCTACTTCGACGTACCGGTCGGTGGTTGAGTGCTCGGCCCGGACCGTGTTTCACGCAGTGCGTCCGGAGGTGCGTCGGCGCGCAGGAGTTCGATGCTGCCGTCCACGCTCACGAGCAGCGCGCGCGCCTCGCCGTCGAAGCGCAGCGTGTACTGCCGTTCCGAGAACAGCGCCCAGAGGCGCTGCTCCGCTTCCATCAGTTCCCCGCACGCCATCTTCGTGGACGCCGGAACGCCGAAGCCGATGCGGCCCTGCGGGCGCAGCTCGTAGGCGCCGCGCAGGCGGTTGCAGCCCACGGTAGCGGCGAACGCGCCGTTCTCCATGAACCGGAGCTGCGCCGTTCGCGCTTCCAGCTGCGTCGTCCAGGCGCCGGTGAGCCGATCGGAGCGAATGCACGTCGGTTGCACCTCGCCGGCCAGGGTGAGCAGGGCCTCGTCGCCCCGGCTCCAGAACTCGACGCTGCTCTCGCCCAGATAACGCGCGCCCGATGCGGCGCGCGCCTGCAGCAGCTCGACTCGCTTCTCGCCGACGACGAGCGTGGCGCCCGCGCCCTGCGGCAGGAATGACACCGGCTGCCGGCCGCACAGGAAGGTGACGGCCTGCGTGATCGTGGCCTCCTCCGGGACCGGTTCGTGCTGAGCGCAGGCGCTGAGGAGGATCGTCAGCGCCCTCGCCGCGAGGGACTTGAAGGTTCTCATGTCGGTGCTCCTATGCTTCGGTGCGTCAAGCGCGCCTCAGGCCGTGCTGATCGAGGCGCCACCGCAGCGTGTCGATGCGGTCCTGGCCGAAGAAGGGCTCGTTCCGCAGCACCATGGTCGCGACGCCCCAGTGTCCGGCCGCTTCCAGCGTCTCCTGGTTGCGCTCGATCTCCTCGCGCAGACGGCCGAGATCGGGCGTCACCCGATAGGAACAGGGACTCCGGAAGGACCAGTACACGTCCACGGTTTCGGCCACTGCTGCGCTCCGGGTCTCGGCTCGCCGACAGGTGAAGGCTACCGCGCATAGGCCGCGCCGCGCGGCGGTCTTCCAGCGCATCTCGCGCCGACTAGCCCGGAGCACCACTGTAGAACACGCAGCGCTCCGGGCCGATCACGGACCAGGACGACCAGAGCGTCGCCTCGTAGTCGTCGAGGCGGTGTCCGGAGTAGTGGCGCGTCGGCGTGGAGAAGATGCGAACGCGCTGCAGCGTTTCATCCTCTCGTCAGTCCGGCTTCGCGATCCGTGCGGTCGTGACGTTCCAGCGCTCCGCATGCGCGCCGATGCGGAGCGGCGCGTAGAAGCGGGTGCCGTGGCCAGCGAGGTGGCGGGTCGTCGCCGTGTCGAGGTGATCGTGGGAGGTCACGACCGCGTCGAACGGCGGCGGGGAGCACGTGATCGTCGCTGCGAGGAGCAGTACGCCCGGTACGAGCAGCGTGCCGAGCAGCCGGCGTACCGCACGGGGAACTCCTCGGAACGGGCCCTGGCGCAGCTTGCGGTTTCGGCTGCGCAGCCGGAAGGAGGACGTGCGCCTTCCGCGATCGCCTCCGATGCCCGTATCGTGCTCGGCGCGCGGCCGTGGCTGCGAAGACGAGAGCGGAGAACAGCGATGACCGACACCGAAGCGACCGTCGCCTGGAGCGATGCCGAGGACCGCCGCGGCCGGTCGACGCGGGAGTTCCGCCTGCAGCGCGACGGACGCCGCGACGTCACCGGCGCGCTCTGGCTGCCGGCGACGCCGCGTGGGGACGGCGTGCTCGCCTGCTTCGGCCACGGCGCCTCCGGCGACCGCTATCAGGCGCCGATCCCGTATCTGGCGGCACGCTTCGCGGATGAACTCGGCATCCCTTCGCTGTCGATCGATGGGCCCGTGCACGGCCTCAGACGCGTGGAGCCCGGCGGGCGCGAGGCGCTCTGGGTGGAGCTGCAGCGCGCGAGCGCCGTAGAAGAGATGATCGAGGAGTGGGGCCTCGCGGTGGATCTCGCACGCTCGCTGCCGCAGATCGGTCCGGGACGCATGGTCTACTTCGGGCTCTCCATGGGCAGTGGCTTCGGCATCCCGTTTCTCGCAACGCGCGACGACGTGATCGCGGCCCAGCTCGGTCTGTTCGGCTCGTCCGAGGAGATGCTCTGGACCCTGCCGGCACACGAAGGTGCGAAGAAGATCAGCTTCCCGCTCCGCTTCTTCGTGCAGCTCGAGGACGAGCTCTTCGACCGGCCCTCCTGCCTTCGCCTGTTCGACGCCTTCGCGTCCGAGGACAAGGCGATCCGCGCCAACCCCGGATTGCACCCTGCGATCCCCGCGGAAGAGATCGACGATGCCTTCCGCTTCCTGGCGCAGCGCATCGCGGGCAAGGCGCGTGGGCCGGTGATCGACATCGTCGCGGACTGAGGGGCGCGACGTCGTGATGCCGCTCGAGACGCTTGCGCTCTTCTTCGCCGCGTCGGTGGCCCTCGGCCTCGCGCCCGGCCCCGACAACATCTTCGTGCTCACGCAGTCCGCGCTGCACGGCCGCGTGGCCGGCGTGCTCGTCACGGTCGGCCTCTGCACCGGCCTGCTCGTGCACACGGCGGCCGTCGCCCTCGGCGTCGCGGCGATCTTCCAGACCTCGGCGCTCGCCTTCACGGCGCTCAAGTTCGTGGGCGCCGCCTATCTCGTGTACCTCGCCTGGGGGGCCTTCCGGGCCGGCGCCGCGGAACTCTCAAGCGCGGACGCGCCGGAGTTGCTGGGCCGGAAGCTCTACCTGCGCGGCGTGGTCATGAACCTCACCAACCCGAAGGTGGCGATCTTCTTCCTCGCCTTTCTGCCGCAGTTCACGGACCCGGCGGCGGGCTCCCTCGTCGTGCAGATGCTGCTGCTCGGTGCCGTGTTCATCGTCGCGACGCTGATCGTCTTCGGATCCGTGGCCTGGACCGCCGGCCACCTCGGCGACTGGCTGCGCGGCAGTCCGCGCGCGCAGGTCGTCATGAACCGTGTGGCCGGCACCGTGTTCCTGGCGCTCGCTCTGAAGCTCGCCGTCAGCGAGCGGACGGCCTGAGCCGGCGCCCGCGCCGGAGCGGGGCTCAGTTGGTCTGCAGGCTTCGCAGCCCCTTCGGGGCCCGGATGCCCTCGGCGAGCTGCGGGTCCGACGCGGGTTTGCCGATGCGCGTCTCCACGGGCAGCAGGCCGGCCCAGACCGGGATCGCCATGTCCTCGGCATCGTCGTTCACCGGCCCGCTGCGCGACTTCAGCACCACCTCCTCGAGCTTCAGGCGCAGCACCGACGTCTTGCGCAGCTCGCGCGGATTCGGCGGTCGGATCTGCTGCCAGCGCCCGGGCGCGATGCGCTCGATGAAGCGTTCGAGCTGGCGCATGCGCTCTTCCGGGTCCCTGATCTCCTCGCAGCGCCCGAAGGCCATGACGGAGCGATAGTTCACCGAGTGGTGGAACGCCGAGCGCGCCATGACCAGCGCGTCGAAGTGCGAGACCGTGAACGCCACGTCGGCTCCTGCGGCCTGGTGCCGCGCCATGCGACCCGCCGTCGCGCTGTGCCAGTAGACGTGGTCGTCCTCGCGCCAGTAGGCGGTGGGCGTGACGTAGGGCTTGCCGTCGACGACGTAACCGATGTGGCAGAGCAGGCCCGCGTCGAGTGCCGCGTGCACGGCGTCGGCGTCGTAGTTCGCGCGCCCGGGGGCGCGCTTCAACCGGGTGCGCTCGGTGCGGGGATAGCGTGCGGTGCTCATCAGGCTCGTTCCTGTCGCCTCCGGGAGCGCCCAGCCTGAGGGATGCACGGGCGTACGAGAAGCGGCGTCCGCGAGCGTCCTGGCGTTCGCGCGCAGCGTCACGCGGCGGTGGCGGTCGGTGCGGGTGAATGGCGTCTGGATGGACGCTCTGCCGGCGACTTCGACCTTCGGCGCGTCGCCGAGCATCACGTCGCCTTCAGAGCGCCTCCGCGGCCGTCGTCGCGCGCGCCGGAGCGTTCGCGGCCCGTGCCTGCTCCAGCCAGCCTCGGGCCGTGCGCGCGTTCCGCGCGTTCGGGCCCACGAAACCCACCAGCCGTTCGTGGGCGGGTTCCAGGAGCGCGAGGGCCGCATCGGCTTCGCCCCGTGCGAGAAGCACCGCACCGAGGACCGCGCGCCCGTAGGCCGTGCGCGCCGACTCGCCCGGGAAGTGCCGTTCCCGGTGCGCGACGGCCCGGCGGGCGTCTGCTTCCGCAGTGACGGCGTCGCCGGTCCGCAGATGCAGGAGCGCCGACTGCACCAGCCACTCGCCATGTTCCTGCGCGTCCGGTGCAAGCTGTTCCCGCTGCAGCGCCGCGGCGGCGTCCAGTTCCGCCCGGGCGGCCGCGTAGTCCCCGGTTGCCCCCCGATCCGTGAGCGCGCTCGCGAGGTTCAACCGGTCGATCGCGATGAAGGGGTGCTCGGCGCCCAGCACCCGCTGATCGAGGACGAGCGTCTCCCGGAAGAGGGCGATCGCCTCGTCGAGTTCGCCGAGATCCCGCAGCGCGGATGCGAGGTTTGCCAGCGAGCCCGCGGTCCGGTCGTGGTCCTCGCCGTAGATCTCCCGGTGCATCGTGAGGGAGCGGCGGTGCAGCTCCACGGCCTCGGCCGCGCGTCCCTGGTCGTGCAGGAGATTCGCGAGGTTGTTGTAGGCCATGGCTACGTGCCGGTGGTCGTCCCCGAGGTGCTCGCGGAACAGGTCGAGGGCCCGCCGCTGCAGCGGCTCCGCGTCCTTCGGTCGGCCCCAGCGCTTCCAGGCGCTGGCGGCGTTGTTGAGGTGCATGGCGAGGGCGGGTGAGGGCCCGTAGACCGCCTCGCTGCGCCGGATGAGCTCGCCATAGAGCGCGGTCGCTTCCTCGAAGCGGCTCAGCCGGTCCAGGTTCCCGGCGAGGTTGTTCATGGACGTCAGCAGGGACGGGTGCAGCGGATCGAGCTGATCCTCCCGGAGCGCGAGCGCCCGGCGATGATAGTCCGCGGCTTCCTCGTAGCGTCCCGTTGCCTCGCTCAGCTGCCCGAGGTTGTTGAGCAGCACGCTGGCGAGCTCCGTCTGGACCGCAGGGTAGGCCTCGGCGAGGTCCAGTGCCCGGGCGTAGTGCTCGGCGGCGGCGTCGTAGCGCCCTGCCTCGCGATCGACGATGCCGCGCTGATTGAGCGTGCGGGCGCGCACGAGTGGGTCGACCGCGTCCCCGAGCAGTTCGAGCTGGCCGAGCGCGGAGCCGAGCAGTCGGTCGGCGCGTTCGAAGTCGCCGATATCGGCCAGCGCGATCCCGAGCTGGGCCTCGGCTGCCATCACCTCTGCGCTGGGGGCCGGCCAGCGTTCGCGCGCGTGGGTCAGCACCGCCTCGTAGAGAGGCACGGCGTCCGGCACGAGCCGCAGGCTGGCGAAGACGTCGCCCATCACCTTCTGGAGCGTGGCGCGGACGTCCGGATCGAGGGCATCGCGCTCGCCGATGCGCCGCGCGCCGCGGTTCAGCAGCTCGCGTGCGGTCGTCTCCGCGCCGAGGGCCTCGGTCGGATCGGACGCCCGGAACACCTCCGCGAGGAAGTCGGCCACCGCCTGCGCCCGGTCCCGCTCCAGGCGAGCCGCGTCCCGCTCTTCCTCGAGGCGCACGGCCTGCAGCACGCTGCTGACCGCGAGCACCAGCACGGAGACCGCCACCGTCGCGACGCTCAGCACGGCGCCCCGGTTGCGGCCGACGAACTTGCGCGCCCGGTAGGCGAGCGTGTCGCCCCGGGCCAGCACCGGCCGGTCCTCGAGATGGCGCAGGAGGTCGTCCCGGAGCGCCTCCACGGAGCCGTAGCGGCGCTCCGGCTCCTTGCGCAGCGCCTGCAGGCAGATCACGTCCAGATCGCCGACGAGCCGACGCGCCAGCCGGTCCTTTCGCCCCGCGTGGTGCCGCCCGGTCGGCACCTCCGCGCGCCGGACGGCCGTGGAGGGCCGCTCGGGCTCGGCCGTGCGGATGGCGACGGCGAGCTCCATCGCGTTTCCGGTCTGGAGCCGGTAGGGCCGCTGGCCCGAGAGCAGCTCGTAGAGCACCACGCCGAGGGAATAGACGTCGGTGGCCGTGGACACGGCCTCGCCCGCGACCTGCTCCGGGGAAGCGTAGGCG
>JAZBPO010000009.1:0-10519 GCA_036351675.1 Pseudomonadales bacterium | reverse complement strand
GGGTGATGACCCGGTTCTTCATGAGCATGGGCTCGACCGGCGAGAGCTTCTCGGCGGCGGTCTGCATGTCCTCGGCGTCGTACTCGACGTGGTGCATGGGGGTCTCCGTCCTTCGGATTGATGTGGGCGCTGCGAAGGGCGCCCGAGCGGCCGGGCATTCTAACGCCTCGGCGCGACGCATGCCCTCGATACCGGACGATTGAACCAAACGGGCCCGGGGCGGCGTCACCCGCCCGGTGCGGCATCCCGTTCCGGGCGGGCGCTGCGGGGCGAACCCGGCTCCCGATCCCGGGCCGGGATCGGACGGCCATGCTCGGCCGGGCAGGGTTCCTGGCCGTTCGTCGCCCGATCCCGGACGGCAGGCCGAGGCGCGTCGTCAGCGCTCCACCTGGGCCTTCTCCAGATAGCGGAAGTAGTCCGAGTCCGCGCGCAGCATCAGGGTGCTGTTCTCACCGAGGGCGCGATAGCTCTCGAGCGTGCGGAAGAAGGCATAGAACTCCGGGTCGGCGCCGAAGGCCTCACCGTAGATCCGCGTCGCCGCCGCATCCGCCTCGCCGCGGATCTCCTCGGCCTCGCGGGCGGCCTCGGAACGGATGCCCTGCAGGTCGCGTTCCATAGTGCCGAGGATCTCCTGACTGCGGCCCCGTCCCTCCGAGCGGAAGCGCTCGGCGATGGACTGGCGTTCGGCGACCATGCGGCTCTCGACCTGCTGGCGTACGGACTGGATGTAGTTCACGCGCTTGACCCGGACGTCGTCGAGGTGGATGCCGAGATCCGGCATGGACTCCTGGGCGCGGGTGAGGATCTCCTTCTCGAGCAGCTCGCGGCCGAGCGTCGGCCGCTGCTGCAGGTCGACGTCGCTGCGTTCCGCGAGCGCCGGGTCCTCCAGGTCCTCGACGTCGACCTGCCAGTCCTGCGACCGGACGATCTCCTCGAGCTCCGTCGACGAGACGATGTCCCGGACCACCGAATCGATGATGTCGTCCAGGCGCGTGCGCGCGCCGGCCTCGTCGCGGACGCTGGTGAGGAAGAGCAGGGGATCCTCGATGCGCCAGCGTGCCGTGGTGTCGACGAGGATGAACTCGCGCCCGAGCGTGGGAATCTGCGTGACGTCGCCGTCCCAGACGAGCAGGCGTTTGTCGAAGTACCGCACGTCCTGCCAGGGCAGCTTCACCTTGAGCCCCGGTTCGTCGACGACGTCGCCGATCGGTTCGCCGAACTGGACGATGATGGCCTGCTCGGCCTCGTCGACGGTGTAGAGCGAGAAGGTCGCAGCGATGAGCACGAGTACGGCCGCGATGGCCGCGAGCAGCCTGATCATCGGCCACCCCCAGAGGCGCGCGCAGCGCCCCGGTCGAGATCGAGGAGCGGCAGCGGACCGGCCTGACCGTCCTGGACCACCAGCACCCTTCCGATGCGGGGCAGCATCTCGTTCAGCGTCTCGAGATACAGGCGCGAGCGGGTCACCTCGGGAACGCGTTCGTATTCCTGGAGCACCGCGGAGAAGCGCACGCTCTCGCCGCGGGCACGGTTCACGCGCTCCGTGGCATAGCCCTCGGCTTCGGCGATCATCCGCAGCGCCTGGCCGCGGGCGTTCGGAATCTCCTGATTCACCTGTTTCTGCGCCTCGTTGATCTTGCGTTCGCGCTCCTGACGCGCCTCGTTCACTTCGTTGAAGGCGGGCTGCAACGCCGGCGGGGGCACGACGTCCTGCATCTCCACCGTGCTGATCCGGATGCCGGCGTCGTAGGCGTTGAGGATCTCCTGGATCTCCGTCTGCGCCTGGCTCTGGATCTCGACGCGGCCGACGGTGAGCACCTCGGAGCCGAGCATGTTGCCGACGATCCGCCGCATGACCGATTCGGAGATGTCGCGCAGCGTCCGGGTCGGTTCGCGCATGCGGTAGAGGAACTTGATGGGATCCGCGATCCGGTACTGCACCACCCACTCCACGTCGATCATGTTCAGATCGCCCGTGAGCATGAGCGACTCGTCCTCGAAGTTGGCGGCGCTGAAGGCGGTCCGTCCCCCGTCCTGGGTGCCCTCGCTGCGGAAACCGAACTCCTGCTTCAACACCCGTTCGGTGGCCACGAGCTGCACCGCGTCGATGCCGAAGGGAATGCGGAAGTGCAGGCCGGGATCGGTGATGCCGACGACTGCCCCGAAGCGCTTGACCACGGCCCGCTGCTCCGGCTGCACCGTGTAGAAGGCGGTCAGCAGGCCCCAGCCCGCCAGCAGCACGAGCGCCACGAGCAGGGGGAATCGGTAGCCCCTGCCGGCGGGCCCGCCACCGCCGGGGCGGAGCCTGCGCAGGAGGGCTCCCAGATCGGGTGGGCCTGACGCTCCGCGGGCGCCGCCGTCTATGGACTGGATCATGATCTCGCTCCGGTTCGGTGATGCCTCCTCGCGACGGATCGCGGGATGCGTGGCTGCGAGCGGTCACGCTCGCGATCGACGGCCGCCGTCGACGGGCGTCCGCTTTCCTTTCGGCAGCGAAGGCAGTCCGGCACGGCTGGTCCGCGCCGTGTTCGCCGCGCTGTGCCGGCACAGGGCTTCGCAGGATCCCCGGAGCACCGTCGGTGCAGCGCCACGCGACCCGAGGCGACTGCCTGCGGGCATGCGGCCCGGGGAATCCGTCTTCGGCGTCAGCGGAAGACGCCGGGGCTGCACGGACCCCGCAGGGCCCGCTCTCGGATGAAGCGCCCCGTCAAACCGCTCGGGGCGGGCGCGTCACCGCGCGGTCGGTGACCTGACGACGATCGGCCGCGCAGCCCCGGGCTGCCGAAGCCGTCGTGGTCGCGCCGGTCAGTGCGGATCGGCAGGCGGCGGGAAGGAATTCACGGTGACGGAGGGGTCGGGCTCCACGCGGTCTTCGCCGCGCATCCTGCCGAGCAGGGACAGCAGCTGCTGGAACGCACTCAGGAGCATCAACCCCGTCCGGGGCTGGGACCGATCGATCCGTGCGAGGAAGTGCGCGAGATCCCCGGCCAGGTCGCCGATGTCGACGGACGCGGCCGGGGCACGCAGGTCGACGGACGCGAGCGCCCAGCGACCGAAGCTCCGCGCGGAGATGGGCGTGTCGAGGACCAGCTCCAGATCCTCGTGGCGTGTGTCTCGGCGGATCCGCGCGAGCGTCGCGTCGACGGCGTCGGCCGGCCCCTCCAGGACCTGCACGAAGCAGCCGGAATCGAAGACGAGGAGACCCGTGATGTCTGCGCGGCCGTTGTTCGTCCGCGCCTCGTCCTCGAGGATCGCGAGTTCGTTGCTGTCCACCGGCGTGGACGCGCGGCTGACGTAGCCGACGGCCTTCAGGGCTTCGGTTCTCACGACGGCCGTGGCGCCGGGCTGCGTCGGGACGACATGACTCGAGACTCCTCGGACGATCGACGGCGACGGCACGTCACCGGAAGGGTGGCCCCGCCCGAGCCGTACACCTCAAGAGACGCCGCTGCGCGGCAGGACCGGAAGCAGCAGCGGACCGGACCCCGAGCCTACACGCCGCCGCGGCCCGCGTCCGCCCCGGCACCGGATCTGCCTCGCCGCTACCCCGGGACCGCCAACGAGCACACCGCGCGCCGCCGCGTGGCCGCCATCCGCAGCCGGGCTCGCCGGCTCCACGGCCGGATCAGGCAGCCAGGCCCTGCAGTCGCGCCGCTTCCTCGCGCACCAGCTCCGGCGCCCCGAGCAGCTGGCGGTTCGCGCCGATGCGCTTGAACCAGTAGTGCAGTCCGAGCAGGTCCGTGAAGCCCATGCCGCCGTGCACCTCGGTCGCGGTCTTCGCCACGAAGGTCCCGACCTCGGCGAGGAGCGCCTTGGCGTGACAGGCGACGAGGCGCGACTCCTCGGGCACCGCGTCGAGCGCATGGCCCGCGTACCAGACCAGGGACCGGCAGGGCTCGAGTTCCGCCGCCATCTCCGCGCACATGTGCTTGACGGCCTGGAAGGAGCCGATGGGGCGGCCGAACTGCTCGCGCTCGCCGGCATAGGCGACGGCGGCGTTGAGCATGTGCTGAGCGGCGCCGAGCGTGTCCGCAGCGAGCATGACGCGGCCGGCGTCCAGGACCGCGTCGAACACGTCGGGCGTCTCGGACAGGCGCCGGCCAGGCACGCCTTCGAACACCAGCTCCGCCGTCCCGCGCGTGCGATCGACGGTGGGCAGGGCGCGGACGGTCAGGCCGGCCGCGTCGGCCGCGACCAGATGCAGATGCCGCTCGCCGTCCGCGACCAGGTAATGGTCCGCAGGCGCATCCAGCACATAGAGCGCGCGTCCGGACAGGCGGCCGTCCTCGCAGCGCAGGCCCGCGTCACGGCGCGGCGCGACGGCCTCCGTGAGCGCGGCGCCGATACGCGCCTCGCCCGCGGCCACGGCACCGAGGAGCGCCGCGCATTCGTCGTCCCCCGCGAGGCCGCCATGGCGCACGGCAAGCGGCAACAGCACCGCCGTCGACAGGAAGCTGCTCGGCACGACGGCACCGCCGAGCAGCTCGGCGACGACCACCGCATCGAGACAGGACAGACCCACGCCGCCGGCCGATTCCGGCACGAGCAGGGCCGGTACGCCCAGTTCGGCGAGACCGCGCCAGATCGGCCCGGCGTCGCCGCCATCGGCGACGGCGCGGACCGCATCGAGAGAGACCTCGGCCTCGAGGTAGCGGCGCACGCTGTCCGCGAGCATCTCCTGCTCGCCGGAGAGTCCGAATCTCATGCCGCACCCTCCTTGCGGATTTCCTTCCCGACCCGGGGCTCCCGGGGCATGCCGAGGCCGCGCTCGCTGATGATGTTCTTCTGGATCTGGCTGGTACCGCCGCCGATGATCAGGCCGAGGAAGTACATGTACTGGTTCTGCCAGCTGCCGCCGTCGCGCAACAGCGGGTTGTCGCCGTAGGCGAGGCCCAGCTCGCCCATCACGTCGATGGCGAAGCCTTCCAGCTCGTGGCGCAGCTCCGTGCCCTGGAGCTTGACGATCATCCGTGCGAGCACGGCGTCCTGGCCCTGGTTCAACTTCGACGACAGCACGCGCATGTCGTTGAAGCGCATCGCCATCACGCGGCCCTGGAGCTTCATGAGCCGGTCGCGGTAGGTCGGGTGATCGATCAGCCGCGTCCCGCCGACCGTCTCCTCCTTCATGATCTCCGTGAGCGCGTTCAGGCGCTGGAGCGTCGCGTTCGGATTGCCGAGCGAATCGCGCTCGTGGCCGAGGATCGTGTTCGCCACCTTCCAGCCGTCACCGCGGGCACCGACGATCTGCGCCGCCGGGACGCGCACGTCCGTGAAGAACACCTCGTTGAAGTTCGCGTGGCCCGTCATGTCCACGAGCGGGCGCACCTCGATGCCCGGCGTGTCCATGCGGAAAAGCAGGAAGGAGATGCCCCGGTGCTTCGGCGCCTCGGGCTCCGTGCGCACGAGACAGAAGATCCAGTCCGCCTGCTTCGCCGTGGAGGTCCAGATCTTCTGGCCGTTCACGACCCACTCGTTCGTCGCCTCGTCGAGGACGGCGCTCGTACGCAGGGACGCGAGGTCCGAGCCGGCGCCGGGCTCCGAATAGCCCTGGCACCAGACCATCTCGCCGCGGATCGTCGGCGGGATGAAGGTGCGCTTCTGCTCCTCCGTACCGACCTCCAGCAGCGTCGGCACGAGCATGCCGATGCCCTGGCCGCCCAGGCCCTGGGAGACACCGGCCGCTGCGAATTCCTCGGCGATGATGCGGGAGCACAGGATGTCTGGCTCCGCACCGTGGCCCCCGTACTCGGCCGGGATCGTGCGCGCCGTGTAGCCATGCTCGATGAGCAGGCGCTGCCAGGCGAGCGTCTCCTCGGCGCGCAGGCCGGCGCCGCGCGGCGCCCTGCCGCCATGCTCGGCCAGGAAGCTGCGTACCTCCTGCCGGAAGGTCTCGTACTCGGGCCCGTAGGACAGGTCCATGGTCTCTCCCTCTTCGAGTCGGTCAGTCCGTGCCGCGCTGCCGTCGCGCCCAGGCCTGCTGGAAGGTCTCGCCGGCGGGCGCCGGCATGTCGCGCCAGGCGGTCCAGCCACGCCCGACGGGCAGCGCCGCGATGCGTCCCTCGCGTCCGCCCCAGAGCTTCATGATCCGCGCCGCCACGGCCGTGGCGAAGCGGTAGAGCCGCGGCCGGCGCGCGACGAAAGCCCAGGCGCCGAGGCCGAAGCGCGCCGCCGACGGCGTGAGGTGCCGTTCGAACTCCCGCGCGCGCCAGTGGCGCATGAGCTTCGGCAGCGGGATCTTCACCGGGCACACGGCCTCGCAGGCGCCGCAGAAGGTGCTCGCGTTCGGCAGGTGGCCGGCGGCGTCGATGCCGGCCAGGGACGGCGTCAGCACGGCGCCCATGGGGCCCGGATAGACGGAGCCGTAGGCGTGGCCGCCCACCTGCGCATAGACGGGGCAGTGATTCATGCAGGCGCCGCAGCGGATGCAGCGCAGCATGTCCTGGAACTCGCTGCCGATCATGCCGGAGCGGCCGTTGTCGACGAGCACGACGTGGAACTGCTCGGGCCCGTCCGGATCCTCGGCGCGCTTCGGCCCCGTGGAGAAGGTGGTGTAGACGCTCGCTTCCTGACCGGTGGCGGAGCGGGTCAGGAGCCGGATCAGCGTCGCCGCGTCCTCGAGCGTGGGTACCACCTTCTCGATGCCCGTGACCGCGACGTGCACCTTCGGCAGGGACTGGGTGAGATCACCGTTGCCCTCGTTCGTGACGATGACCGTGGAGCCGGTCTCGGCGATGGCGAAGTTGGCGCCGGTGATGCCGACGTCGGCCTCGAGGAAGTGACGGCGGATCACGGCCCGCGCCTCGGCCATGAGGCCCGCGGCCTCCGCCCGGTCCTGCGCGAAGGCCGGATCGTGGTGCTGCGCGAAGGCCTCCGCGACCTGCTCCTTCACCAGATGCAGGGCGGGCCCGACGATGTGGCTCGGGCGCTCGCCCCGGAGCTGGATGATGTACTTGCCGAGGTCCGTCTCCAGGGCCTCGATGTCGTGCGCGGCGAGGAAGTCGTTGAGCTCGATCTCCTCCGTGACCATGGACTTGCCCTTGGTCACCTTCTTCGCGCCGACGGCGCGACAGATCTCGAGGACGATCTGCCGGGCGCTCTCGGCGTCCGGGGCGAAGTGCACGACGCCCCCGGACGCCTCCACCTGCTCGGCGAAGCGCTCGAGGTAGACGTCGAGGTGGGTGAGCGTGTGGTCGCGGATCGCCTTCGCCTCGTCGCGCAGGCGCTCGTACTCGGGCAGGCGGCCGATGGCGCCGCCGCGCATGGCGGCGAGGCCGAACTGGAGCTTGCCGAGGGCCCGGCGGAGCTGCGCATCCTCGAGCGCCTCGTGGGCGAGTTCCGGGAACTCCCGGCTCGTGACGTCCATGCTCAGGATGCTCCCTCGCCGAGGGGCGGGCCCTCGTCGCCCACCAGCACCTCGGCGAGGTGCCGCGCCTGGACCGTGCGTTCGTCGCGCGTCAGGCGACCGACGATGTTCAGCAGGCAGCCGAGATCGCCGCCGGTGACCAGCGGCGCGCCGCTGCGCTCGATGGACGCGACCTTGGCGTCGGTCATGGCCGCGGAGATGTCCGGGTACTTCACGCAGAAGGTGCCGCCGAAGCCGCAGCAGACCTCGGCCGCGTCCATCTCCTTCAGCTCGACGCCGGCGGCGGCCATGAGCGCCCGCGGCTGCCCCTTGATGCCGCACTCGCGCAGGCCCGCGCAGCTGTCGTGATAGGTGACCGTCGGTGGATCGGCCAGGGGCTCGGGCCTGTAGCCACGCTCGTCGACGAGATACTCGAAGAGCTCGAAGCTCTTCGCCGCGAGCGCCTCGGCATCGCCCTGGCGCGGGTCCGTGGCGCCGAGCACGTCGGGGAACTGGCGCAGCATGCCGATGCAGGACCCGGACGGCGCGACCACCGCGTCGACGTCCGCGAAGGCATCGATCAGCGCCAGCGCGAGGGCCCGCGTGGTCGCCCGGTCGCCACTGTTCCAGGCCGGCTGACCGCAGCAGGTCTGCGCCTTCGGCACGACCACCTCGCAGCCCGCCCGCTCGAGCAGTTCCGCAGCGGCGAGGCCGGTCTGGGGCCGGAAGAGATCGACGAGGCAGGTCGCGAACAACCCCACGCGCGGCCGGCTCATGGCGTCGGCTCCAGCAGCAGCGCCGCCGCGGCGCGCCGGGGCGCGAAGTCCGGTTTCTGCGCGAGAGGGGCGGTACGACGCATGGCGTGCGGACGGGTTGCCGACAGGGCCTTGGATTGTAGCCCCGAAGGCCCGTTCGATTCCCGCCGCGAGGTCGCTACCGCGGAGCGGACCGCCGCGCGTATGCTCCGCCGGACCCGTTCCCGCTGGAGAGCATCCATGCCCCTCGACCCCGTCACCCAGGCCGTGCTCGCGGAGATGGCGAAGGCGGAGGCACCGCCCCTGCACGAGCTGCCGCCCGAGGCGGGGCGCGAGATGTACCGGATGATGCAGACGCCGGCCCCGGAGATCGAGGTCGGCGCGGTCGAGGACCGGCGCATCCCCGGCCCCGCGGGCGAGATCGCCGTGCGCATCTACCGCCCGAGCGGCGACGGCCCCTTCCCGCTGCACGTCTTCTATCACGGCGGCGGCTGGGTCATCGGCGATCTCGACACGCACGACTTCGACTGCCGGGAACTGTGCCGCGGCGCCGGGTGCGTGGTCGTGGCGGTGGACTATCGCCTCGCCCCGGAGCATCCGTTCCCGGCGGCGCCGGAGGACTGCTACGCCGCCACCTGCTGGGCGGCGGAGCATGCGGAGGCGCTCGGCGCCCGCCCCGGACCGATCACCGTCGGCGGCGACTCGGCGGGCGGCAATCTGGCAGCCGTGGTCGCACTCATGGCGCGCGACCGGTCCGGCCCCGAGATCGCGCTGCAGCTCCTCGTGTATCCGGTGACCGACGCAGCCATGGACACGACGTCCTATCGCGACAACGGCACCGACTACATGCTCACCACCGAGAGCATGCAGTGGTTCTGGAATCACTACTGCCCGAGCGACGCACGCAGCGACCCCTATGCGAGCCCGCTGCAGGCGGCCGACCTGTCCGGTCTGCCGCCGGCGCTCGTGCTCACTGCGGAGTTCGACCCGCTTCGCGACGAAGGGGAGGCCTACGCAGAACGCCTCCGCGCGGCCGGCGTGCCGACCGAGCTGCACCGCCTCGATGGTCTGATCCACGGCTTCTTCTCCCAGGTCCGCATGATCCCGGCGGGGCGCAGCGGCATCGACATCGCGGTGCGTGGCCTGCGCGCAGCCCACGAAGGCTGAGGGCGCGGATCGGCGCCATGGGCGAGGCTGAGGCGAGCGAACGGCTGGCGCGGGACGCGGCGCAGCTGCTGCGTACGAGGGGCCTGCTCGCGGAGACGGAGCGGTTCGAGTACGAGGCGCTGACCGGCGGCGTGAGCTCCACGCTGCTGCGTCTGCGCGACACGGCGTCGGGGCGGAGCTGGTGTGCGAAGCGTCCGCTGCGGCGCCTGCGCGTCGCCGGCGACTGGCAGGTCTCCCCGGAGCGCGCGGAGGCCGAGGCGCGCTTCCTGACGACCGTGGGCGGCTGGTTCCCGGACGCCGTTCCCGAGCTCCTGGCCTCGGACACGGCGACGCACCTGCTCGTCATGGAGGACCTCGCGCCGCCGCGCTGGCGCTGCTGGAAGCCAGACCTGCTGGCGGGCCGCGTCGATCCGTCCCTGGGCGACCGCCTCGGCGCCTTCCTCGGCGCGATCCAGACCCGCGCCGCGGCCGAGCCGGAACTCGCAGCGAGCTTCGACAATGGCGCCCTCTTCCACGCCCTGCGCGTGCGCCCGTTCCTGTTGGCCACGGCGGAGGCCCATCGGGACCGCGCGCGCCGCCTGCGTACGCTCGCGGACGATCTCGCCGCGCCGCCGCCGACCCTCGTCCACGGCGACTTCAGCCCCAAGAACCTGCTCGTCGACGACGACGGCGCCTTCGTGCTCCTCGACGCCGAGTGCGCCTGCTGGGGCGCCGCGCACTTCGACGCGGCCTTCCTGCTCTCGCATCTGCTCCTGAAGTGGGCGCACCAACCGCAGGCTGGCGCCGCCCTGGCCGAGTTCGCCTGCAGTTTCCGGGAGGCCTGGCTGCAGGCCCGGGGCGACGCCCCGGGCAGCGCCGTCGACCGGCGCTGTACGCATCTCCTGCCCGGCCTCCTGCTCGCACGCCTCGACGGCCTGTCGCCGGTCGACTACCTCGACGCCGAGCGCGCGGCGCGCGTCCGCAGCTTCGCGCGCGGCCAGCTGGAGGTGCGGCCCGATGCGCTGGAGCAGCTCCTCGCACGCTACGAACGCGCCATGGGGGACATCGACTGATGGGCGCGGACCGCGACCGTATCGACGAAGTGATCGTGCGCCGCGTCCACGACAGTCGTGGTCGACCCACGGTCGAGTTCGAACTCGTGCTCGCCGCTGGTGCGCGCGCCCGGGGCATCGCCCCGGCCGGCGCGTCCACGGGCCGCCACGAGGCCGTGGACCTGCGTGACGGCGGCGACGATCCCGTCGCTGCACTCGACGTT
>JAZBPO010000008.1:0-4780 GCA_036351675.1 Pseudomonadales bacterium | reverse complement strand
TCCTCGGCGCTCGCATCGAAGGCGACGGGTTTCCCGATCGCCAAGGTCGCCGCGAAGCTCGCGGTCGGCTACACGCTCGACGAACTCACGAACGACATCACGGCGGTCACGCCCGCGTCCTTCGAGCCGTCCATCGACTACGTGGTCACCAAGATCCCGCGCTTCACCTTCGAGAAGTTCGCGCAGGCCGACGCGCGGCTGACCACGCAGATGAAGTCCGTGGGCGAGGTCATGGCCATCGGCCGCACCTTCCAGGAGTCGCTGCAGAAGGCCCTGCGAGGCCTCGAGGTGGGGGCCGCGGGCCTGGATCCGCAGGCGCCGCGCGTCGAATCCCAGGACGATCTGCGGCGGGTCATCCACGAGATCACGACGCCGGGTGCGGAGCGCATCTGGCATCTGGGCGATGCGTTCCGGGCGGGCCTGACGCTGGAGGAGGTGTTCGACTACTCCTTCATCGACCCCTGGTTCCTCGCGCAGATCGAGGACCTCATCCTCGAGGAGCGTCGCATCGCGGGCGCTCCGCTCGCGAGCCTCGACGAAGACCTGTTCCGGCGCCTCAAGCGCAAGGGCTTCTCCGACGCCCGCCTCGCCGCACTCCTGAACGTCGCCGAGGACGCGGTCCGGGCGCGGCGCCAGGAACTCGGTCTGAGGCCCGTCTACCGGCGCGTGGACACCTGCGCCGCCGAGTTCCCCGCGTCCACGGCCTACATGTATTCGACCTACGAGGACGAGTGCGAAGCAGCGCCCTCGGATCGCGACAAGATCATGGTCCTCGGGGGCGGGCCGAATCGCATCGGACAGGGGATCGAGTTCGACTACTGCTGCGTCCACGCCGCGCTCGCCATGCGCGAAGACGGCTACGAGACGATCATGGTGAACTGCAATCCGGAGACGGTCTCGACCGACTACGACACCTCCGACCGGCTCTACTTCGAACCGGTGACGCTGGAGGACGTGCTGGCGATCGTGGATCTGGAACGGCCCAAGGGCGTGATCGTGCAGTTCGGCGGTCAGACGCCGCTGAAGCTCGTGGAGGCCCTCGAGGCCGCCGGCGTACCGATCATGGGCACGAGCGCGGATTCCATCGATCGCGCCGAGGACCGCGAGCGCTTCAAGGACTTCATCGTCAAGCTCGGACTCACGCAGCCGGACAACCGGATCGTGCGCAGCGAGGCGGAGGCGGCCGATGCGGCGCGCCAGATCGGCTACCCCCTGGTCGTGCGTCCGTCCTACGTGCTCGGCGGCCGCGCCATGGAGATCGTCTACGGGGAAGACAAACTCGAGCGCTACATGCTCGAGGCCGTGCGTGTCTCCGATGCCTCTCCGGTGCTGCTCGACCGCTTCCTGGACCAGGCGGTGGAGGTCGACGTGGATGCCGTCTGCGACGGCGAGCGCGTCGTCATCGGCGGCATCATGGAGCACATCGAGCAGGCCGGCGTGCATTCCGGCGACTCGGCCTGCGCCCTGCCACCGCATCACCTGGGCGCCGACGTCCAGGCGCGTATCAGCGACCAGGTCCGCGCCATGGCCCTGGAACTCGGCGTCGTCGGCCTCATGAACGTGCAGCTCGCGATCCAGAACGGCGAGATCTTCGTGCTGGAGGTGAATCCGCGGGCATCGCGGACGGTGCCCTTCGTCTCCAAGGCCATCGGTACCTCGCTCGCGAAGATCGCCGCGCGCTGCATGGCGGGGACCTCGCTCGAGGCGCAGGGCTTCACGGAACAGGTCTCGCCCGACTACGTGTGCGTCAAGGAGTCCGTGTTCCCCTTCGCCAAGTTCCCGGGCGTGGATCCGATCCTCGGCCCGGAGATGAAGTCCACGGGCGAGGTCATGGGCGTCGGCGACAGTTTCGACGAGGCCTTCGCGAAGGCGACGCTGGGCGCGAGCATCAAGCTGCCCGAGGGCGGGCGCTGCTTCCTCTCCGTGAAGGAGTCGGACAAGCCCTTCGTGGTGCCCGTCGCCCGCGAGCTGCTCGAGCTCGGCTTCTCCCTGGTCTGCACACGCGGGACGCGCAAGGTGCTGGCCGCGGCGGGTATCGACGCCGAGCAGGTGAACAAGGTCACCGAGGGGCGTCCGGACATCTCCGACGAGCTCAAGAACCGACGCGTCGACTTCATCATCAACACGACGGAGGGGCGCCAGTCCATCGCCGACTCCGCGGTCATCCGCAGGCTCGCGCTACAGTACAAGGTCTGCTACACAACGACGCTCACGGGTGGTGTCGCCCTTTGCACGGCCATCCGCTTCGGCCGCGGCGAGCGCGTGCGACGCCTCCAGGACCTCCATGCGGGACGAGCAGCATGAAGACCCCGATGACCGTCGAGGGTGCGGAGATGCTCCGCACCGAGCTGAAGAAGCTGAAGAGCGAGGCGCGCCCGCGCGTCATCAAGGCGATCGCGGAGGCGCGGGAGCACGGCGATCTCAAGGAGAACGCCGAGTATCACGCCGCGCGCGAGGAGCAGGGCTTCATCGAGGGCCGCATCCAGGAGATCGAGGGCAAGCTCGCCGGCGCGCAGGTCATCGACGTGACGAAGATCGCCCATTCCGGCAAGGTCATCTTCGGCACCACCGTGCACCTCATCAATGCCCAGACCGAAGCCCAGCAGACCTACCGCATCGTCGGTGACGACGAGGCGGATCTGAAGCAGAACAAGATCTCCGTATCCTCTCCGATCGCGCGCGCGCTGATCGGCAAGGAGGAGGGTGACGTGGTGACGGTGCAGGCGCCGGGCGGCGCCGTCGAGTACGAGATCGACCGGGTCGAGCACATCTGAGGCGCGCCCGCGGGCCGCGACTCAGCCGAGTCGGTGGCGCAGTACGTTCGACTTGCGCGGATCCGGCTGTTCTGCCGGCACGTGGATCAGCACCACCCGGCCGATCGCCTGCACGAGGGAAGCTCCCGTCGCCTCGCAGAGCGCGTCGGTCAGGGCCTTGCGGTCCTCCCTGCCGGTCGCCGGCAGGCGTACCTTGATGAGTTCGTGGTCGTCGAGGGCGCGGCGGACCTCGGCCAGCAGCCCGTCCGAGAGGCCGCCGTCGCCGACCTGCACGACCACGTCGAGCGCGTGGCCGATGCGGCGCAGTTCGCGCCGCTCTGCGGAGCTGAGTATCTTCCTCGCGGGCATCGGAGCGTCCGGCTCGGAGCGGGCGCGCGAGTTTACTCCCCCGTCCGTTCCCCGCAACCTCGGGAAGCCGCCTTGGGAAAGAAGCGCAAATCGGGCTGGATGGCAGAGCACGTCTCCGATCCCTTCGTGAAGCGTGCCCAGGTCGACGGCTATCGTTCGCGGGCGGTCTACAAGCTGCTCGAGATCGACGAGCGCCACCGCCTGCTCCGCCCCGGCATCACGGTCGTCGATCTCGGCGCGGCGCCGGGGGGCTGGTCGCAGATCGCCGCCGCCCGGGTCGGGGCGACTGGCGCGGTGATCGCCCTCGACCGCCTCGAGATGGAGCCGATCCCCGGCGTCACGGTGCTGCAGCAGGACTTCGAGGAAGAGGCGGGGCTCGCCGCGCTGCTCGCCGCGATTCCCGAGCCCGGCGCCGACCTTGTGCTGAGCGACATGGCCCCCAATCTATCGGGAGTCCGCGGGGCCGATCAGGCCCGCATGGCGTCGCTCGCCGAGCTCGCCCTCGATCTCGCGGACCGGGTCCTCGCCCCGGAGGGTGCTTTCGTCGTGAAGCTCTTCCAGGGCGAGGGTTTCGATGCTTTCGTGGCGGATGCGCGTGCGCGTTTCGCGCGCGTCGTGATCCGCAAACCGGAGGCGTCGAGGTCGCGATCCCGCGAGGTCTACGCCGTGGCCGAAGGCTATCGCGGGCGCGCCTGAGCGGCATCGGGCGGGTTCTACCGACCGGTGGGTCGGCCGGGCGCCCTGTAGTATGCTGATCGGCCCCGCCGGCCAGTGCACTCCAACGGCCATCCGGACACACGGGTCCACGCGATCATAAGGCGCCGTAACGGGCGCCAGCGAGGTGACCACCTTGAACGACATGGGAAAGAACCTGCTGCTGTGGCTCATCATCGCCGCAGTGCTCCTGACCGTGTTCAACAACTTCAATCCGCAGCCGAACAGTCAGGAGTTGTCCTACTCGCAGTTCGTCGAGCAGGTGCAGCGGGACCAGGTGTCCGCGGTGAGCATGGACGACGTCAGCATCCGCGGGACGCTGCGCAACGGTGAGCGTTTCGAGACCGTGCTGCCGCCGGTGGCCGATCCGAGGCTCATGGACGACCTGCTCGCGCACGGCGTGCAGGTGCAGGCGTTGCGTCCGGAAGAGCCCTCGATCTGGGCGCAGCTGCTGATCGCGAGCTTCCCGATCCTCGTGATCATCGCCGTGTTCATGTTCTTCATGCGGCAGATGCAGGGCGGCGCCGGTGGCCGCGGCGGCCCCATGAGCTTCGGCAAGTCCAAGGCGCGCCTGCTCTCCGAGGACCAGATCAAGACGACCTTCGCCGACGTCGCAGGCGTGGACGAGGCCAAAGAGGACGTGGAGGAGCTGGTGGAGTTCCTGCGCGACCCCGGCCGCTTCCAGCGCCTCGGCGGGCGCATCCCGCGCGGCATTCTCATGTGCGGCTCGCCCGGAACGGGCAAGACGCTGCTCGCCAAGGCCATCGCCGGCGAGGCCAAGGTGCCCTTCTTCTCCATTTCCGGCTCGGACTTCGTCGAGATGTTCGTGGGTGTCGGCGCGTCGCGCGTGCGCGACATGTTCGACCAGGCGAAGAAGCAGGCACCCTGCATCATCTTCATCGACGAGATCGACGCGGTCGGCCGCCATCGGGGTGCCGGCCTCG
>JAZBPO010000007.1:0-2024 GCA_036351675.1 Pseudomonadales bacterium | reverse complement strand
CCGCAGCCGTTCGGCCATGGTGTACAGCACGCCGCGCTTCACCGCCCCGGTGATGATCACGAATTCCTGGCCGTCCCACCGGCCCGCCACGTCGCCGTATCGGCAGTTCGTCTTCAGCGTTCCCGCGACCATCTGGAGCAGCCGGTCGCCCACCGCCTCCCCCCATCTGAGGTTCAGCTCATGGAAGCGGTCAATGTCGAGCATGATCACGCCGAACGGCATCTCCTGCTCGTCGTCCGCGAAGCGCTGCAGCCGGCGGCGCATCGTCATCTCGAGTCCGTCCCGGTTCACGAGCCCCGTCAGCCCGTCCGCGAATGCCGACAGATCGAGCTCCTTCAGCCGGCCCAGCGCGGACATCCCCTCCGAGAGCTCCCTGAACACCTGGATCGCGCCGTACGGCGCGCCCCGCTCGTCGTTCAGCGGCAACGTGCGCAGTCGAACCGGCACGCGGTGTCCGTCGCGATGGCGCAGAAACGCCTCCGCCTCCCGCTCCCGCTCGTCGTCCATGGTCGCCTGCATCGGACACTGGGAGCGGCACAGGCAATGGCCGTCGCAATCCACGTGCACGAGGATGTTCTCGTGGCAGCACGCCCCCAGCACCTCGTCCGAGCGGTAGCCGGCGATGCGCTCCGCGCCGCGGCTCCACGCCACGATCCTGCGGTCGGCGTCCACCACGTACACGCCGTCGCTCAGGCAGTCGAGCAGCCGCAGAAAGTCCGCCTGGTTGAACGGCACTGGCATGTGCACCCCCGGAGTCGCCGCCCCCGGCCCGGCGCGCTCCGTGCTCGCCAGACCCCGGAAAAGAGATTCGTCGTTTCGCCTGTCAGATCGTCGCTTCGGTCACCCGCAACACCTCCTCGACGGTCGTGTGGCCGTCCGCCGCCTTCTGGAACCCGTCCATCCGCAGACTCACCATCCCCCGCTCCGAGCACTGCCGCCGGAACTCCGTCACGTTCGGATTCCGCGCCACCGCATCCCGCAGGTGGTCGTCCAGCACCAGCAGCTCGTAGAGGCCCATTCGGCCGCTGTATCCCGTCTCGCGGCACTTCGAGCAGCCCGCCCCGACCATCAGTTTGCTGATGTCGAAGCCGTGCGTCGTCAGGAAGTCGAGCACGTCCTCCTTCGGATCGGCCGACGTCCTGCAGTGTCCGCAGATCTTCCGCACGAGCCGCTGGGCGAGCACCGAGTTCACCGCCGCCGCCACGAGGAACGGCTCGATCCCGATGTTGATGAGACGCGTCAGCGACGACGGCGCGTCGTTCGTGTGCAGCGTCGACAGCACGAGGTGGCCGGTCATCGCCGCCTGGATCGCGATCGTCGCCGTGTCCATGTCGCGGATCTCGCCCAGCATCACCACGTCTGGGTCCTGACGCAGCAGCGCTCGCAGCGCCGCCGAGAACGTCATCCCGATCCGCTCGTGCGTCTGGATCTGCGTGATCCCGTTCAGGTTGTACTCCACCGGGTCCTCGACCGTCGAGACGTTCAGCTTCCGAAGGTCCAGCTGCTGGAGCGACGAGTACAGCGTCGTCGTCTTGCCGCTGCCCGTTGGACCGGTCACGAGGATGATGCCGTGCGGCTGGTGGATCTGGTTCCGCCAGATCGTGTACGTGTCCTCGGCGAAGCCCAACGCCTCGAGCGGCACGCTGATCGAGCGGTTGTCGAGAATACGCATGACGGTCTTCTCGCCCTTCGGCGTGGGGACCGTCGAAACGCGAAGGTCGATCTTCCGGCCGAGCACCGTCGCGCGGATCCGGCCGTCCTGCGGCAGTCGCCGCTCCGCGATGTCGAGGTTCGCCATGATCTTGATGCGCGACGTGATCGACGCGTGCATCTTCCGAGGCGGGTTCATCATCTCGAACAGCACGCCGTCGATGCGGAACCGCACCTTCATCGAGCGCTCCTCCGGCTCGATGTGGATGTCGCTCGCCCCTTCCTTCATGGCCGTCTGGATGATGTGGTTCACGTAGCGGACCACCGGCGACGAATCCGCTTCGTCCTCGTCCCCGTCCTGCTCCACCTCCTTG
>JAZBPO010000006.1:0-16197 GCA_036351675.1 Pseudomonadales bacterium | reverse complement strand
TTCACCGACGCAGATCACCGCTTCATGGGCCGAGCCCTGGAGCTGGCGCGCGAGGGGCTCTACAACACGCGGCCGAATCCGCGCGTCGGCTGTGTCGTGGTCGCGGACGGTGAGATCGTGGCCGAGGGCTGGACCGCTCCGGCCGGCGGGCTCCACGCCGAGGCGCGGGCACTGCGCCGTGCGGGCGAGCGGGCGCGCGGTGCGACCCTCTACTGCACGCTCGAACCCTGCGCGCACTTCGGGCGCACGCCCCCCTGCGCCGACGCGATCGTCGGTGCGGGCGCGGCTCGAGTGGTCGTCGCCACCGGCGATCCCTTCGAACGCGTCGCCGGCGAAGGCTTCGCGCGCCTGCGCGCGGCCGGCATCGAGGTCGACACCGGGCTCCGGGAGAGAGAGGCCCGTGCGCTCAACGTCGGTTTTCATGCGCGCCTCGAGCGCGGTCGCCCTTGGCTGCGCCTGAAGCTCGCTGCGTCGCTCGACGGCCGGACGGCCATGGCGAGCGGCGAGAGCCGCTGGATCACCGGCCCGGACGCGCGCCGCGACGTGCATCGGCTGCGGGCGCGGTCCTGTGCGGTGATCACCGGCGTGGGCACGGTGCTCGCGGACGACCCCCAGCTGACGGCGCGGCGCGAGGAACTCGAGGGGCTCTCCGATTTCGACCTCGACTTCCTCGAGCGCAAGCCTGCCTTGCGCGTGGTGCTCGACGCCGCCCTGCGCACACCGCCGGACGCGCGCGTGCTCGCGGATGGCGGCGCGCTGCTCGTCTGCGCGGAGGACACGCCGGCCGCAGCGCGAGCCCGCTACGGCGAGTCGGCGCGCGTCGAGACCCTGCCCACGGCCGCGGGCCGCGTCGATCTGGAGGCGCTCCTCGAGCGCCTGGCGGCGCTCGAATGCAACGAGGTGCTGCTCGAATGCGGCCCGACGCTGGCAGGCGAGGCGCTCGCGCGCGGGCTGGTCGACGAATTCTGGTACTACCAGGCGCCGGTGCTGATGGGGGATCGCGCCCGGCCGCTGGCGACCCTGGCCCTGGACACCATGGCGGAGCGTCTTCGGTTCCGCCTCGACGACGTCAGCCGCCTGGGCGAGGACCTGCGCATGATCCTCGTCCCGGCGGCTCCCACGGAGGCGCCGTGAGCACCTCCCCCCTCTGCTTGCGTGGGTGCGGTGCAGCACTCAAACTCGCCGCCCCCGCGCCCAGGAGCGCCCTGTCATGAGCTTTTCCACCGTCGACGAACTGATCGCGGAGATCCGCGACGGTCGCATGATCGTCCTGCTCGACGACGAGGATCGCGAGAACGAAGGCGATCTCGTCATGGCGGCCGAGCACGTCACGCCCGAAGCCATCAACTTCATGGCCAAGGAAGCGCGTGGCCTCATCTGCATGCCCATGACCGTCGATCGCTGCCGCCAGCTGCGCCTCACGCCCATGGCCAGCAGCAATCGATCGCAGCATCACACCAACTTCACCGTGTCCATCGAGGCCGCGGAAGGGGTCACCACCGGTATCTCCGCCGCGGACCGAGCACGCACCGTGCAGGCCGCCGTCGCGCCGGACGCGACGGCCGACGACATCGTCACGCCGGGCCATGTCTTTCCCCTCATGGCACAGCCCGGTGGCGTGCTGTCGCGCGCCGGCCACACGGAAGCCGCCTGTGATCTCGCACGGCTCGCGGGCTGCGAGCCGGCCGCAGTGATCGTCGAGATCATGAACGAGGACGGCACCATGGCGCGGCTGCCGGACCTCGAGCGCTTCGCCGGGAAGTTCGGCCTCAAGCTCGGGACCATCGCCGACCTGGTGCATTACCGGGCGCTCCACGACTCCACCGTCGAACGCGTCGGCGAGAAGGAGATCGACACGGTGCACGGCCGTTTCCGTGTGCTCGCCTATCGCGACACGCTGCACGCGCAACTGCACCTCGCGCTCGTCCGCGGCGACGTCGATCCGGAGACGCCGACCCTCGTCCGGGTGCACGCGCCGAACGTGCTGCTCGATCTGGTGGGCGCGGTGCGCGACGGGCCTCGCAGCTGGAGCGTCGAGCGCGCCCTCGACCGTGTCGCGCGCGAGGGCGCGGGCGTGGTGGTGATCCTCGCGAACGGCGACGGTCCGGAGGAGGCGCTCGAGCGGTTCGATCTGTTCCCCGAGACGCCCAGCTACAATCGCAGCATGCGCGCCGACGGCTCGAGCGTGTACAGCGCCGTAGGCCTCGGTTCGCAGATCCTCCGGGACCTCGGTGTGCGGCGCATGCGCCTCATGTCCTTCCCGACGCGCTACAGCGCCATCTCCGGCTTCGACCTGGAGATCGTCGAATACATCTCCTACGACGGCGAGACGATCCGTGCGACGGGCGTCGACGTCGAGGAACGCGATCTCGGCGCGGCGGGCTGATCCCGCGCGCCCCAAGGAGCAGAGCATGACCGATCCGAAGACCATCGAGGGCGACTTCTCCGCGAGCGACGCCCGTTTCGCCATCGTCGCCGCGCGCTTCAACGCCTTCGTCGTCGATGCCCTCGTCGACGGCGCCGTCGACATGCTCCATCGCCATGGTGTGGCTCGGGAGCGGATCACGATCGTCAAGGTGCCGGGCGCCTGGGAGCTTCCGCTCGCGGCGCAGAAGGTCACCGAACTCGGCGGCGACGCGCGACCGGACGCGGTCATCGTCCTCGGGGCGGTGATCCGCGGCGGTACGCCGCATTTCGACTACGTCGCCGGTCAGGCCTCGAGCGGGCTCGCGGCGCTGCAGGCCGCTGCGGGGCTGCCGGTGACCTTCGGCCTGTTGACCACCGACACGATCGAGCAGGCCATCGAGCGCAGCGGCACCAAGGCGGGCAACAAGGGTGCGGAAGCTGCCCTGACGGCGCTCGAGATGGTCGGCCTGCTGCGGCGCCTGACCTGAACAGATCATGAGCGAGGACGTCACGGAACCCGAGAGTCCGGCACGAGAGGGTGGCTCGCCGACGCGACGACGGCAGCGCGCGCGCCACTGTGCGATCCAGGCCCTGTATCACGCGCAGATGAATCCCCTGCCACCCGTCGAGCTCGTGGCCCAGTTCCGCGCCGACAACGAGTTCGAGGACGTCGACGATGCCTACTTCAGTGAGGGCGTGCTCGCCGTCATGCGTCGTGCCGAGGAGCTGGATGCGGATTTCGCGCCCTTCGCGGACCGCAGGCCGGACGAGATGGACCCGGTCGAGCGGGCGATCCTCCGCCTCGCGATCTGGGAGCTGAAGGAGCGGGCCGACGTGCCCTGGCGCGTGGTCATCGATCAGGCGGTGATGCTCGCGAAGCGCTTCGGCGCGACCGAGAGCCATCGCTTCGTCAACGGCGTGCTCGACAAGGCAGCCCGGCGCCTGCGCGCCGCGGAGACGGGCGGGCGTGGCTGACGGCCGATGTCATGCAGCCCCCGGTGATGCCGCTGGCGCGGCGGCCGACGAATTCGCGCTCATCGATCTGATCCTCGCGCAGCAGCCCCTGCTCGACACCACCGTGCGCGTGGGGCCGGGCGACGATGCCGCCGTCCTCCTGCCCCCGCCGGGTCACGATCTGGTGTGCTCCGTGGATACGCTCATCGAGGGCGTGCACTTCCTGCCCGACACGCCACCGGCACTCGCGACGCAGCGCGCGCTCGCGGTCAATCTCTCCGATCTCGCGGCGATGGGAGCCCGCCCCGGTCCCTGTCTGCTCGCGCTCACGCACCCCGAGCTGTCGCCGGCCATCGCCGCGGCCGTGGGGCGAGGCTTCGCGATCGCCGCTCGCGGCACCGGTGCGCAGCTCGTCGGCGGCAACCTCGCGCGCGGTCCCTTCACGCTCTCGGTCACCGTGAACGGCTGGGTGCCCGCAGGCGCGGCGCTCCTGCGCTGCGGTGCGCGCCCTGGTGACCTCGTCTGTCTGTCGGGGAGCGTCGGCGGCGCTGGCGAGGCGCTGGCGTCGCTCCGCGCCGCGCCGGCACGGCTCGCCAGCCTCGAAGGCGAGGTGCCCGCGGCGCTGCGCCGCTATCTGACGCCGACCCCGCGCCTCGCACTCGGCATCGCGTTGCGGGGCCTGGCGACCGCCTGCATCGACGTCTCGGACGGTCTGCTCGCCGATGCCGCACAGCTCGCGCGCGCTTCCGGAGTACGCCTCGAACTGGCGCTCGAGCGCGTTCCCTTCGCCGGCGCACGGGAGGCGGCGCTGGTCGCGGGCGACGACTACGAGCTGCTGTTCACGATCCCGGAGGAGGCCGCCTCACGCCTCGAGGCGCTCGCGGCCGAACTCGCGCTGCCGCTCACGGCGATCGGGCGCGTCACGGAGGGCAGGGGCCTGGCACTCGAGGACCTCGGCCGCAGCATCGCGGCACCCGCACGGCTCGGCTGGAACCACTTCGCATGAGCGCGCCGCCGATCCCGCTCGCCGCGCTGCGCGATCCCTTCGTGCTCCTGGCGACGGGCTTCGGCGCAGGGTTGCTGCGCCCGGGGCCCGGCACCTGGGGATCGGCGCTGGCGCTGCCCTTCGCCTGGGCGCTCTCGCTGCTGCCCCTGGCACCCAGGGTCGCGCTGGTATTGACGACCGCGGTGGTCGGTGTCTGGATCTGTGACCGTGCGGCGGAGCGCCTCGGCGTCGCAGACCACGGCGGCATCGTCTGGGACGAGATGGTCGGCGTCTGGGTGGCGCTCGCGCTGCTGCCGGTCCACTGGGACACGGCCCTCCTCGCCTTCGCCTGGTTCCGCCTGTTCGATATCGCCAAGCCCTGGCCGGTATCATGGGCGGACCGCGAAGTGAGCGGCGGCCTCGGCATCATGCTCGACGACCTCATCGCTGGCGTGCTGGCCGGTTTCGCCACCTTCCTGACGCTGCGTCTGCTGCCCTTCTGACGGGAAACCGCACCCATGAGACGCCACCTCGCAGCCGCGGGCTTCGCGCTCACGATCCAGCTCGCTCCCGGCACCCTTGCGGCCCCGTCCGTCGAGGCCCGCGGTCTCATGCGGGACATGGCCGTGCTCGTGATCGACGGCCGCCAGCAGCTGCTGCGCGTCGGCGAGCGGTCCGGGGCGGTCGAGCTGCTCGCCGCGGACCCTGGCCGCGCGCGCGTGCGCATCGGTGACGAGGTCCTCGAACTCGGACTCACGGAGCGGGTCGGTGGGACGTTCGTCGCGCCGGACAAGCGCGAGGTGCGCGTCACGCGGGACGGTCAGGGCCATTTCCGCGTGGCCGGCACGATCGCGGGCAAGCCCGTGTCGTTCCTCGTCGACACGGGCGCCACGGTGCTGGCGATGAGCAGCGAGCATGCGGATCGGCTGGGAATCGACTATCGGAGCGAGACCCCGCCCATGCAGGTCGTGACCGCCGCGGGTCCTGCGCCGTCCTGGTACGTGGAGCTCGATCTCGTGGAGGTCGGAGGCATCCAGGTGCGCGGTGTTCAGGCCGCCGTGGTCGAAGGTGCCTATCCGGTCGATGTCCTCCTCGGCATGTCCTTCCTCCGGAACGTGGAACTCAGCGAGCGCGCCGGCGTGCTCACGCTGACGCAGGATTTCTGAGCGCTCGATTCAGCGCTGCCTCCTGAGCTCGCCGTGCTCCACGAGGTGCATGGCGGCATCCGCGACGGTCTTCAGGGTGACGAACAGCAGCAGACCCAGGCCGCCGCCGAGCATGCCCCCCAGTATTATCGTCAGGTGCATGGGCACGATGCGCAGATAGGGCGTGAACATCAGCGTACCGATGTTGGGGGTGCCGCGGCGGTCCACGGCGACGTTGTAGCGATGCGAGTAGAGATGGTTCGCGGCGAACAGCAGGGTGCAGAGCGCGAACCAGCCGTCGAAGGCGACGCCATCCCCCTCGATGGCCAGGAAGGCGAAGTAGACCGCGTGGAAAAGGCCGTAGTGGAGCGCGAAGAATGCCGCCACGCGTCGTTTCGTCGCGGACGTCGCTTCGACGGGCCGACCGTTGATGCGGAAGTTCTCGGTACAGAAGCGATCGAGGGCCAGCATGCGGAAGACGTTCGAGACGCCGATCACGACACTCTGCGCCCAGTAGACGAGCATCAGCGAACGCGGGTCCCAGCTCTGCCAGAGCGCGACGACGAGCGTGAGGGCGTTCGCGGCGACGAGCGCCCACAACGAGGCGTCGAGCGCCACCGGGGGTACGGGATCCGCCGCGCTGCGCGGTCTGAACAGTTCGGCGGCGCCGGCACGCCTCTCGAGGTAGCCGGCGTACTTGTCGTAGGCGACACCGCGGGCCGGGCACTGCCAGGGTGGAGCTGCGGCGTCCGACGTGCGCACGTGACCGCACTTCGGACAGCTTCGCGTGGCACCCTGCTCCAGGCGTGACCTCCGGGGTGTCTGCGGCGTCAGCCGGTCGACTGCTCGGGCCGAGCGCTGCCCAGTCGTGCGCGGACCGCGGCGACGATGCCTTCCGTGTCGAGGCCTTGCTCGGCAAGTTCCGCGTCCGCATTGCCGTGGGGTGGGAAGCCGTCGCGCAGACCTAGATGCAGGAGCGGGACGCTCACGCCTGCGTTCGCGAGCAGTTCGCCCACGCCGGAGCCCGCGCCGCCCGCGACGACGTTCTCCTCGATCGTGACCAGCAGTTCGTGATCGCGCGCGAGTTCGAGGATCCGGTCCTCGTCGAGGGGCTTCACGAAGCGCATGTCCACGACGGTCGCGTCGAGTTCGTCGCCGGCGCCCAGGGAAGGCGTGACCATGCTGCCGAAGGCGAGGAGCGCGACGCGCTCGCCATCGCGCACGGTGCGGGACTTGCCGATCGGGAGCGCCGTCATCTCCTCCTCGATCACCACGCCCGGGCCGCGGCCGCGCGGATATCGGATCGCGGCAGGCCCCTCGTGAGCCCAGCCCGTGTAGAGCATCTGGCGCGTCTCGTTCTCGTCCGAAGGCGCCATGACGATCATGTTGGGCACACAGCGGAGAAAGGAAAGATCGAAGATGCCGGCGTGTGTCGGGCCGTCGTCGACGATGCCCGCCCGGTCCAGGGCGAAGGTCACGTCGAGGTTCTGGATCGCGACGTCGTGGATGAGCTGATCGTAGCCGCGCTGCAGGAAGGTCGAGTAGATCGCGACCACGGGCTTTGCGCCCTCGCAGGCGAGGCCGGCCGCGAGGGTCACGGCGTGCTGCTCGGCGATGGCGACGTCGTGATAGCGCTCCGGGAAGCGCTCGGAGAAGGCGACGAGGTCGGAGCCTTCGCGCATGGCCGGCGTGATGCCGACCACGCGTTCGTCCTGCTCCGCGATGTCGACGAGCCAGCGGCCGAAGACGTTGGAGTACTTCGGCGTGTTGGCGCCGGTCTGCTTCGGCTCGGCGCCGGGTGGTTCGATCTTCGTGAGGGCGTGCAGACCGACCGGATTCTTCTCCGCCGGTTCGTAGCCGCGGCCCTTCTGCGTGACCACGTGCAGGAACTGCGGTCCGGGCAGGTCGCGCACGTTCTGCAGGCTCGTGACCAGATCCTCGAGATCGTGGCCGTGCACCGGGCCGATGTAGTTGAAGCCCAACTCCTCGAACAGCGTGCCGGGCAGCACCAGGCCCTTCATGTGCTCCTCGGTGCGGCGCGCGAGTTCCGCGACCGGCGGGATCGACGACAGCACGCGCTTGCCGGCGCCGCGGACCGAGGCGTAGAAGCGGCTCGCCAGCACCCGCGCCAGGTAGCGCGAGAGGCCCCCGACGTTGTGGGAGATGGACATGGCGTTGTCGTTGAGGATCACCAGCAGATCCGCGCCCGTTTCCGCTGCGTGGTTGAGCGCCTCGAAGGCGAGTCCGGCCGTGAGGGCGCCGTCGCCGATGACTGCGGCCACCCGGCGCTGACGACCCTGCATGCGCGCCGCCAGCGCCATTCCGAGCGCTGCGCTGATGGAGGTGCTGGAGTGACCGACGCCGAAGGTGTCGTAGGCGGACTCGGTGCGGTCGGGGAAGGGTGCGAGACCACCGGTCTGGCGCATGGTCGTCATGCGTTCGCGTCGGCCCGTGAGGATCTTGTGGGGATAGGCCTGATGGCCGACGTCCCAGACGATGAGGTCCTCCGGCGTCTCGAAGCAGAAGTGCAGGGCGATGGTCAGTTCCACCACGCCCAGGCCGGCGCCGAAGTGTCCACCGGTACGGCCGACACTCCAGAGCAGGTACTCGCGCAGCTCCGCAGCGAGTTCCGGCAGCCGGTGTGGATCGAGCTCGCGGAGCTCGGACGGCGTCTCGATGGCGTCCAGGAGCGGCGTGAGCGGTCTCTCGAGGGGGATTTCGCTGGCCATGGCATGCACGCGACCGGGTGGACGATCGAGTCTACACCAGCGCTGGCGGTGCAGCAGGCGCTCAGTGGTCCCGGTCGCGAACCCAGTGCACGAAGTCCGGCAGCCGGCCCGGTGAGGACAGGGTCGTGCACACGGTCAGGGCCTGTTCGCAGACCCGTTCGGCGCGAGCACGCGTCTCCTCGACGCCCAGCAGGCCCACGTAGGTGGACTTGTCCAGGGCGGCGTCGGCGCCAGCGGTCTTGCCGAGCGTGGCCGTCTCGCCGGTAGCGTCGAGCAGATCGTCGACGATCTGGAATGCGAGGCCGAGCAGGTCACCGAAGCGCCGCAGCGTATGTGCCTCCGGCGCGTCGCCGTCGAGACCGGCCGCGAGGCCTCCGAGCACGACCGCGGCGGTGATCAGGGCGCCGGTCTTGTGCGCATGGATGCGCGCCAGCGTCGTCTCGTCTGCGCGGTTGCCCGTGGCGGCCATGTCCAGGGCCTGCCCGGCGACCATGCCCGAGGGCCCTGCGGCCCGGGCGAGGGCGGCGACCATCGCGATGCGCCCCGTTGCGCCGGCGTCGGCGAGGGCGCTGCTGCGGGCGAGATGGTCGAACGCGAGCGTCAGGAGACCGTCGCCGGCGAGGATCGCCGTCGCCTCGTCGAAGGCCACGTGCACGGTGGGATGGCCGCGGCGCAACGCGTCGTCGTCCATGGCCGGCAGGTCGTCGTGGACGAGCGAATAGGCGTGCACCAGCTCGAGGGCGACGCCCGCGGCGAGCCCCGCCTCGACCTTGCCGCCGAAGGCTTCGCAGGCCGCGCAGGCGAGGGCCGGCCGGAGGCGCTTGCCGCCCAGCAGGAGCGCATGGCGCATGGCCGCCGCGAGCGGCTCGGCGGGGATCGACGCCGGCTCGAGCGCGCCCTCGAGCGCCTCGTCTATCGCTGCGCGCGTGCGTGCGAGCCAGGCCTCGAAGTGCTCGGCCTCGGTGTGCGCGTTCAGCTCGCGGCCTCCCCCGCCTCGCCGCTGGCGTCGGCCGCCTCACGCAGTTCGAGATCGCCGTCCTCGCGCTCGAGGAGCAGGCGCACCCGCTGCTCGGCGTCGGCGAGCGCGCGCTGACAGGTGCGGGTCAGATGGATGCCGCGCTCGAAGGCGCCGAGGGAGTCGTCGAGGCTGAGTTCGCCGCGCTCCATGCGCTCCACGAGGCCCTCGAGCTCGGCGAGGGCCGCTTCGAAATCGACGCCGGCGCCGTCGGTGGCGTCTTCGGTCATGGTCGCATCCGCCGCCAGGAAGGAGGCGCAGTCTAGGAAGCAGGGTCGGGCTACGTCCACTGCCCGAAGGGAGCGGGTCGCCGATCCGGCCCGCGCGTGCGGACCGGACCGGCCTTCCGATGTTCCGGCGATCGAGGGGACCGCCTGCCGCACGTTCCCGGCGCTGACCGGCGCACGGCTCTCCTCGGCAGGATTGCCTTGGATATTAGTTGCTTGTGCGATTCAGGCAAGCTCTTTTCGAGAAAACAGCCGCAAATGCGAAACCCGTTCTGCTTGCCCGTCGGGAGGACGGATGCGAGATTCCGGTTCTCCAACTCGTTCACGAACGGAGCTGTCCTCATGCGTCTCACGCGATCCGCGAAGGCTCTCGCAGTGTTCCTCCTGTCCGGCGCCGCAGCGCAGGCGGATCAGGGTGCGATCGATTACCGCCAGTCCGTCTACTCCTCGATCGGCGGTCACATGGGCGGAATCTCGGGCATTCTCAAGCGCGAGGTGCCCCACACGGGCGACCTCGGCGTGCACGCCCGGGGTATCGCCGAACTCGCGCCGCTCACCCTCCACCTGTTCCCGGAGGGCTCCGACGACGGTCGCACGAAGGCGCGCGCTGCGATCTGGGAAGACCCGGACACCTTCTCCGAGCGGCGTCAGGACTTCATCGACGCGGCCGCGGATCTCGGTGCTGCGGATCCGGCCGACATGGAGGCCTTCGTGGCGGCCTTCCGTTCGCTCGGTGGCACCTGCAAGGCCTGCCACGACGACTTCAAGGCCGACTGAGGCACCGCTGCCGGTTCAGAGCTTCGTCACGACCCACCAGACGAGGGCAGCGACGACCGTTGCGATGCCGAGAGCGAGGGCGAGGCGCTGCTCGCCGTCGCCCTCGGCCGCCGGGGCGTCGCCGGAACGGCCCGTGATCATCGGGCCGATGATCCTTTCGTTGAAGACCTCGCTGTGCACCGCGACGGCGAGCAGGTGCAGGGCGACGAGTGCGCCCACGGTCCACTGCCCCCAGCCGTGGATCCGGGTCATGGTGGAAACGGTTCCGCTTTCCACGAGATGCACGAGCGGACCCTCCACGAACAGATCGTCGCTCGCGAACAGGCCGGTCGCGGCCTGGACTGCGATGGCGAGCAGCGTGAGCGAGATGGTCCAGCCGGCCAGGGGGTTGTGACCTGTCGTGCGCGGCGGGCGCCGTGCGGCCATGGCACGGCCGTAGGCGAGCACGCGACCGGGGCCGGCGAGGAAGCTCGCGAAGCGTGCGTGGCGACCTCCGACGAAGCCCCAGAGCAGGCGGAAGAGGACGAGACCCAGCACGAGGTAGCCGCTGCGCTGGTGCCAGTCCATCTCCTCGAAGCCGCCCGAGATGCCCGTGTACAGACTCACGGCGATGGCGCCGGCCAGCAGCCAGTGGAAGAGCCGGAGGGGCAGATCCCACACCGGGGTGCCGCGATCGCCGGTTTGCTCCATCATCAAGTCGTCACTCCTCTTTCCGTCCACGCCCCGGCGTGCATCGGGTCACTCGGGCGTCCGTTGGCGGCGGTTGCGCGCCGCGCCGGGGCCGGTGTTGAATCGAGCGCCTGCCCTACCGGAGTTTGACGAAGCCATGGCGGACGACAAGCCCGACCTCCGGGAGACGACCGGCCGCGACGAGCAGCGCCGCAATCCTCGTTTCCCCAACTCGACGGTCTGGAGCGAGGAGCAGCGCCGCAAGCACCGCGACGAGCGCGATGCGACGATCGAGGACGCGGGCCTCGTCACGGACCGACGCCTCGGTAACGAGCCCGGGGACGATTCGGAAGCCTGATCGGCGGGCGTTCGGACCCGTTCGCCAACGGCGCCGGGCTCAGGGATCGCGCCAGGCCTGGCGCGCGCGGTAGGCCGCCAGGCGCGCCTCCAGCGCCGTGCGTACCGCCGCGTCTGCCTCCTGTTCCGATGCGTCTTCGAGGAGCGCGAGTGCTCGTCGCTGTTCCATGACCGCTTCCTCGAAACGGCCGCTTTCGGCGAGCGCGGCCGCGAGCGCCTCCAGCGTCCGGGCGTCCTCCTGTTCCGCGACGGCGGCGCGGGCGAGATCGAGGGCGCGCGCCGCGTCCCGATCGTTCGCATCGGGGGCCGTGGCCAGCATCCAGGCCAGGGACGAGAGCGCGTTCACGTGGCCCTGGTCCGCGGCGCGCTCGAACCAGCGCCGGGCCAGGTCCTCGCGTCGGGCCGTACCGCGCCCGTGCTGGTACAGCAGCGCCAGATTCACCTGGGCCGTCGCGTCGTCCCGGCGCGCTGCGCGCGTGTACCAGCGCAGCGCCCGTGCCGGATCCTGGTCGACGCCCACGCCCGTGTCGTAGGCCCAGCCGAGCCAGGACTGCGCGCTCGCGTCGCCCTGTTTCGCGGCCTCGCGCAGCCACAGGGCTCCTCGTGCCGGATCCGCGTCGACGCCCTCGGCCCCGCGCTGGAGCAGCTGGCCGAGCTGGCGCTGCGCGCTCACGCTGCCGCGCTCCGCGGCGCCCTCGAGCAGGGCGAGGCCCGCCGCCGGGTCCGTCTCCAGCAGCAGTCGCCCGAGCTCTACGCGGGCGCCGTCGTGGTCGAGATCGGCGGCGCGTGCCAGCCAGTGCCGGGCACGATCGAGATCCGACTCGTCGGCGAGGGTCCGGGAAGGCGTAGCGTCGGCTGTTGCCCTGGCGCGGCGCGCGAGCAGTCGCCCGGCGAGCGCGGCGGCCTCCGCGTGGTCTCCCTCTGCTGCCCGTTCGAACCACGAGATCGCCTCGCGCTCCCGTCTCGGCACGGCCTCGCCCTTGGCCAGCAACAGGCCGAGGTTGTACTGGGCATCGAGGTGGCCCTGACGGGCCGCGAGGCGATAGAGCGCTTCGGCGCGTGCGGGGTCGCGGTCCACGCCCAGACCCTTCAGGTGCAGCCACGCGAGCGCCGCGCGCGCCTGAGCGAGCGTCGGCTGGAACTCGAGCGCACGGCGATAGTCCTGGCCCGCGGAAACGAAGGCCCCCTCTCGGTAGAAGAGCAGGCCGCGAAGGTAGTAGGCACGCGCGCGGGCGCCGCGCGAGACGCGTGGCGACAGCAGCACCGGTTCGAGGTGACTGCGCGCCAGGGAGTGATCGCCCGCCGAGCCGATGGCGACGGCGCGCGCGAACAGCGCGGCGGGATCGACGCCCGGCCGCACCGCCGCCTGCGCGGCGCCGGCCAGCAGGGCCAGGAACAGCAGGCCTGCGCCGAGTGGCGTGCGAGGTGGTCTGCCTTCGCTCATGCAGGGATTATAGGCGAGCGACGTGCTGCTGCAGACCGCCTGCGGCCATCCGGCCGCGCGTCGGCAGGGCTCGCTGCGTCGGACCGCTCGACGGTAGTCTTGCGGCCAGTCCCGTCCACGGAGTCCGGCATGTCCGTCTTCCGCGCATTCGCGCCTCTCTTCACCGCGCTGCTGCTGTGGCCCTCGCAGGCCGTGGCACATGCCGATCACGGCACGACCGTGGGCGTCTTCGACAGTCTCGTCGCGGGTCTGCTGCATCCGATCCTGGGACCGGACCATCTGCTCGCGATGGTCGCGGTCGGCCTCTGGGGGGCCTTCCTCGGGCGCCCGGCCATCTGGGTGCTGCCCGTCGTGTTCCCGATGGTCATGGCGGTGGGCGGCGCACTCGGCATCGCCGGACTGCCCCTGCCGTTCGTCGAGGCCGGTATCGCCCTGTCCGCGCTCGCGCTCGGCCTCGCGGTGGCCTGCGCGGCGCGGCCGCCGCTACCCGTCGCGGCGGTGCTCGTCGGCGCCTTCGCGATCTTCCACGGCCATGCTCACGGCACGGAACTGCCGGAGGCGGCTTCGCCGCTCGCCTACGCACTCGGTTTCGTGGCGGCGACCGGTCTGCTCCACGGCGCCGGCATCGTCATGGGCCTGCTCGTGCGCTGGCCTGCGGGACGCACCGCCGTGCGGGCCGGCGGCGGTCTGATCGGACTCGCCGGCGCCTGGTTCCTGCTCGCCTGAAGCCTTCCGCAGCGCCGCGATGACCCGCGCCCGCATCGTCCGCGGCCTGCTCCCGGCCGCGGCGGTGGTCTGCCCGCCGGGCGCGTCCGCGCACGCGCCGATCGAGGGCATGGAGGGCTTCTGGCTCGGCGTGCGCCATCCGCTGACCGAGGCGCCGTCCTGTCTCGCCCTGCTGGCGCTGGCTTTCGCGCTCGCCTGGGCCGGCTGGCGACCCTTCCGTAGTGCCATGGTCGCCTACGCGGCCGGCCTGCTGCTCGGCCTCGTGCTGGCCTGGCTCACGGGCCTGATCGGGCTCGCTGCGCCGCTGCTGGTGCTGGCGGCCGCCTGCGCTGCGCACGGCGCCAGTCACCAGCCCGCTGCGCCACGCGGGCCGGCGCTGCTGCTGCCGGCGCTGGCG
Source organism: Pseudomonadales bacterium (assembly GCA_036351675.1). Classification (GTDB taxonomy): domain Bacteria; phylum Pseudomonadota; class Gammaproteobacteria; order Pseudomonadales; family Azotimanducaceae; genus JAZBPO01. Next base: position 2,366 of record JAZBPO010000006.1, on the reverse strand, counting down.
GCGGCGACCGGCTTCTGGCTCGCCCCTGCGCAGCTGCCGGAGCCCGGTCCGGCCGGGGACGTACTGGTCACGCTCACGGGCGGACTCCTGACCCTGGTGCTGACGCCGGTGGTCATCCTCGGTTGGGTCGACGTGCTCGTGGCGGCGGACCGGCCGAGCTGGGTGCTCGTCGTCCCGCGCGTGCTCGCCGGCTGGCTGCTGGCCCTCGCGGTGCTGCTGCTCGCGCTCGAGTTCGCTGCCTGAGGCGCTCGGGTGCGATACGCCGCGTGCCGACCGGGCGCTTCAGGGGCTGGCCAGCGAGACGAAGCGCTCGGTGAACCACCAGGCGCCGACGCTGCCCGCAGAGGACAGGAGCGCGAAGCGCGCCGGCGCCTCGACGCGCGCCGCGCGCAGACCCGTCCAGAGCGCCGCGAGCAGGGCGATGAAGGACAGCTGGCCGCATTCCACGCCGACGTTGAACGCGAGCAGGCCCGTGACGCGGTCGCCGGCCGCGACACCGAGATCGCCGAGTACGGTCGCGAAGCCCAGGCCGTGGAGCGCGCCGAACAGGACCACGACGACGAGCGCACGGCGATCGACGCGGCTCGCGTCGGACTCCGCGAGCAGCGCCTCGCGCGCCATGAACACGATGGACAGGGCGATGACCGCCTCCGTGGGCGCGGTCGGAACGGCCAGCACGCCGAAGTGCGAGAGCGCGAGGGAGGCCGAGTGGCCGACCGTGAAGGCAGTGACCAGCCAGAACAGCGCCCAGCGTGCGGCGAGCAGGAACAGGCAGAGCACGAAGGCGAGATGGTCCCAGCCCTCGAGGATGTGAGCCACGCCGAGGCGCAGGTATTCGGCCGCCAGCGCGTGCGGTCCCGGGCGAGCCGCGTCGGGCAGGGGCAGTTCGACGCCGGTCTCGCGTGCGGCGAGCACGCGGACGCCGCTCGCCGTCACGAGCACGGCGCCGTCGGCGCCCCAGGGCGCGCGGATCGATGCGTCTGCGGGCGGCGCTCGCGGGCAGCGCGCCCGCAGTGTCATGCGCACGAGCTGGCCGCTCGGCTCCAGCGAACGTCCTGTCTCCACACACGGGGCCGGCCAGGCGACCACGCCGGCTTCGCCGCGCAGCTCGGCGAAGGTCGCCGGTAGCGTGAGCTCGAGCTCCAGGCCCTCCTCGGTCGTGGCCAGCCGGTAGCGCGCCAGGTTCATCTCGTGGCCCGAGGCGGGCGTCGACGCGAGCAGCAGCACGATCGCCGCGGTGAGCAGGCCGGCGGCTGCGGGCAGGCGCCGCAGCGCCTGCTCAGCCATCGACGCGGACCTCGTAGCCGGCGCGCAGCGCTGCCACGGCGGCGTCCAGGCGTCTGCGCCGCTCGGCCGCGATCCAGTCCTGCTCGACCCGCTCGCGGGCCTCCGCGAAGGGGATCGGTCGCGGTGCCTCGCGCTCCGTGACGCGGGCGAAGTGCAGCCCCCGTGGCGACGACAGGGGGCCGATCCAGCGGCCTTCCGGCGCGGCCAGGAGGACGCGCGCGCCGGCGCCGCCGAACAGGGACCGGAGCATGGAGAGGTGGTAGCCCTCGAAGCGGTCTCCGAGCCAGTACTCGTCCCCTGCGAGGTCCTCGCCCGCCCGCAGGCGCTCGAGGGCTCGTGGCGGCACCTGCTCCGGCGTCGCGAAGAAACGTGCGTCGAAGGAGACGCGCCACTCCGTGCGGTAGTCGTCGGCGTGGGCGGCGTGGAAGGCGCGCAGCGCGTCCTCGCTCGGGGACGCGGGCTCGGGAACGAGCAGGAAGCGCATCTTGTCGACGAGGCGGTGACGGGTGCGCGCGTCGCCGCGGTGCAGGCCCCGCGCGAGCGCTTCCCGGAACAGGATCTCCTCGGCGACCCAGCGCTCCTCGAGTGCCGCGAGCGCCTCGGCGTCCGGTTCGCGGCCGAAGCGGTCGACGTGGTCACGCACGAGACCCGCGCGCACCGCCTCCGTGACCGCGATGGTCTCGCCCTCGCCGGCGCCGAAGAGCGCATAGCAGAGTGCGCCGATCGCGAGGAAGGGCACGACGGGATCGCGCAGGCGTTCGCTCAGGCGCATGCGGCGGTCAGGGGCGCCCGGGTCCGGGTGCTGTGGCGATCATGCGGTGCTCCGGGGCGAGGTGGGCGGGCTGGCGGCCGGCAAGAACCAGGCCGTCCTGCTTCCGGCCGATCATGCCCGCAGGCGCCGCGCGATGCGTCCCGGCCCGGGCCGGGACGGTCCGGTCGGCGCGGCCGGGCGTCACCGTGGCGCCCTCTGGCGGGGCGGGGCTGGCGGCGACGCACGGATCTGGTGCGACTCCTTGCACCGTGTTCACGCTCCTGGCTCGCGCGCGCCGAGGCACATGTCTTGCTTCGCTGACGCCCCG
>JAZBPO010000005.1:0-3274 GCA_036351675.1 Pseudomonadales bacterium | reverse complement strand
GCCCCTGGGTTGTTTGTCGGCGTAACGCGTAACAGCCCCTGGTGTTACGTGCCCGGGTATCCGCGGGGCTGAGGGCGACGACGCGCCAAGCTGATCGCGGGGAAGGCGGATCGGCGTGCCGCGCGTAGCGCGGCGCAGCCGGCTTCCTGCGCGCTGACGGCGAGAGGCACCGGAGCGGCGCGATCTGGAGAAGGTGTAGGCAAGGAGAAAAGCGGGACGGCGGAGCACTAAAGGTTTGGCGACCAGCTCCGCCGCCCCCGCGAATCAGCTTGTGATCGTATCGCTACCGCTCGTGCGATTCCCGGACGAGTTCGAAAGTGCAGTCGTCCCGCTGGTGGACGACGCAAGGCCCAATCAATGCCCAGCTTGTGGAGCCGCTGCCCGACCGCCAGGGGAGCGGCTGCAGGTCGTGGGGCACGGGACCTACCGGCGTCAGGTGCTCGGGCTGGCTTGCGAGGTGGAGATCGGTGTGCGGCGGTATCGGTGTCGCGCTTGCGGAATCACGATCAGCGTCCTGCCCGACTTGCTTCACCCAGGACGCTGGTATGGGGCCTGGGCGATCCTCGGTGTGCTTTCGCAATGGCTCGCCGACGCGACCTCGAGCGGTGCGCTGCGACCGGATCGCGACGACTCGGCCAAGGGCTGGTCGGGACCACGACGGTGGGCGCGCGAGCTGCTCGGGGGTCTGTGGCCCTGGCGCGCACGCGAGCTGGGAGCAAGCGGTAGCGCCCGCGACCGCCTCAGCCCGCTGAGCCGGCTACGTCGTCTGCTCGGGCTCGCTGGCGCCGAGCCCAGCGCGGCCGTCGACCCGGCCGTGATCCGCGCGCTCGCGCCGGCCCGTCCGCTGTCGCGCCGAAATCTTCACGTGGAAGGCCGCATGTAGTCGCGGCTTGAGCGCGGCAGGCCTCGTCCACAGAGGACAGCGGGTGCCTGCTTGGCGAGGGCCTTCGACCCTCTGGCCTCCACCCCAAACGACAGGAGGCCAAGGTGGACGAGAAAGACCCGCGCCAGCAGGAGGCGCTGTTTCGCTATTCGGTGCTCGGCGCCGTGCTGAGCCAAGACCTCAAGCGCGGCGAGCTGCGCGCTCGCCTGCGCCAGCTCGCTGGACAGATCTGGAGCGACGGCGGCGGCGCTATGCGCGTCGTCAGCTGGCGCACGCTCGAGACCTGGTATCACCGCTATCGTCGCGACGGCTTCGACGGGCTCTTGCCACGGCGCCGCTCCGACTGCGGCCGCACGAAGGTGATCTCGGCCGAGCAGGTCGAGCTGATCCTCACCATGAAGCGCGAAGATCCCGGTCGCTCAGCGCCTCTGATCAAAGCCGAGCTCGAGCGTGCGGGCTACGTCGCGCGCGGCCAGCTCAGCCTGCGCTCGATCCAGCGACTGCTCCGCCGCCACGGCCTGTCACGGCCGAAGCTGGAACTCGATCGCCCCGAGCGGCTGCGCTGGCACGCCGCCGCAAGCGGTGAGCTGTGGCAGGCCGACTGCGTGCACGGCCCCAAGCTGCACGACCCTGAGACCGGTCGCGCGCTGCGCGTGAAGATCTTCGGCCTGCTCGACGACAGAAGTCGGCTGGCCGTCTATCTGCGTGCCGGTTTTCACGAGACGCAGGAGGCCTTCCTGAAGCTGCTGCTCGGGGCCGTGCAGCGGCGCGGCGCGCCGCGCACGCTGTTTGCTGACCAGCACAAGAGCTTCACTGGCTCGAGCACGCACACCGCTTGCGCGCAGCTGGGCATTCGCCTGCTCTTCGCGCGTCCCTACGACGGGCCGGCCAAGGGCAAGGTCGAGCGTTTCTGGCGCACGCTGCGTGGCCACGTGCTCGACCGACTCGACCTGAGCGCGGTGACGACGCTGGACGCGCTCAATCTGCGCCTCGCCACTTGGGCCGAGTCGGACTACAACCGCCGCCCGCACAGCGCGCACGGCGGCAAGACGCCGCTCGAGGTGTGGGAGGAGGACGCCGATCAGATTCGCTGGGTCGAAGACCCCGAGCGGCTCAAACGCGCGTTTCTCGGCCGCTTCACGCGGCACGTGCGCCATGACTCCACCTGTACGATCAGCGGGCAGATCTACGAGGTCCCCGGCTACCTGCGCGGCCAGAAGGTCACGATCGTCTATAGCTTGCTCGAGGCGAGCCGCTACTGGGTCGAGGACGGCCAGACCTGGATCCCGCTCGTGACCGTCGACCCTGCTGGAAATGCCAGCCGTGCGCGGCAGCGCGCGGAGACGACACCTCCGCCGGCCCCGGCTCCGACGAGCGGCCTCAATGCCGTCGAAGACCTGCTCAAGCGCGTCTCGGGTCGTGCCTCGCGAGGTGCTCAATGACGCGCAAATTGAAGAGTCGCTTCGGCCTGATCCGAGACCCTTTCTCCAAAGACGTGCCGGTCGAGCTGCTCTACGCACACGACCGCGCCAAGTCGGCGATCACGCGGCTCAAGGCCGCCGTGCAAGCGCGCCGCTGCGCAGTGCTCACCGGCGAGCCGGGCGTCGGTAAGACCTTCGTCGTGCGCGCACTCGAAGCCGAGCTGGCCGATAACCGCTTTCGGGTCACCTACGTGCACCACGCTCGCGTGAACCTGCGCGACTTTTACCGGCAGCTGAGCCTCATGCTCGGACTCGAGCCGCGGGCGACCGCGGCGGCGCTGTTTCACGCCGTGCGCCAAAACGTGGAAGAGATCGCGGCTCAGCGGATCCACCCGGTCCTGGTCCTCGACGAAGCGCACCTCGCACCGATCCCTGTGCTCGAGCACCTGCACATACTGCTCAATTTCGACCGCGACAGTAAGCCGCTGCTCTCGCTGCTGCTCGTCGGCCTGCCGGCGCTGCGCGACCTGCTCGCTCGCGCAGCGCTGTCGTCGCTGGCCGCCAGGCTTCCCGTCCGGGCGCACCTCGAAGCCCTCGACACCGAGCAGATCGGCGACTACCTGCGCCACCGGCTCGAGTCCGCCGGCTGCGCCGAGCAGGTCTTCGCCGAAGACGCGGTGCTGCTGATCGGCGAGGCCAGCGGCGGGGTGCTACGCAAGATCGACGTCGTCGCCGGGGCGGCGCTCGACCTCGTCTGCGAGGGACGCGCCCGCCTCGTCGACGCCGCGATCGTCGAAGACGCGATTCGCCTCTGCGCCGAGGCGCTGGTGTGAGCGACAACCGACCGCTCCCCGTGGTCCAGGTCGCCGAGATTCCCCTCGAAGAAGGCGTCCCCTGGCTGATCGAAGGGCTATGGGCCGAGCAGGGCGTCGGGATCGTGGGCGGCGCGCCCAAGTGCTGCAAGACCTGG
>JAZBPO010000004.1:0-27362 GCA_036351675.1 Pseudomonadales bacterium | reverse complement strand
TGCGATGCTCGTCGTGCATCGTGGTCGCATCGTCCTCGAGCGCTACGGCCCCGAAGCCGACACCGAGCGCACGCTGCAGTCCTGGTCCATGGCCAAGAGCATGCTGCACGCTCTCGTGGGCGTGCTGGTCCTCGACCGCGCCATCGACCCGGACGCGCCACTGCCCGCAGCGGAGTGGCAGGGGGAGGACGATCCGCGTCGCGCGATCAGCTGGCGCGACGCCCTGCGCATGCGCACGGGCCTGGAGTTCCTCGAGGACTACGACGACGCCGGCCGCTCCGACGTGATCGAGATGCTCTGGGGCCGGGGCCGCGACGACGTCGCCCACTACGCCGCGGACAAGCCGCTCGCGCATCCCGTCGGCACTCGCTTCGCCTATTCGAGCGGCACCTCGAACCTGATCGCGCGCGCCGTCGGCACCACGGTCGGTGGCGGCGAGGCCGGCATGCGCGCGTTCATGCATGAGCGCCTGTTCGCGCCCCTCGGCATGGCTTCACCGATCCCGAAGTTCGACGCCGCCGGCACCTGGAAGGGCTCGAGCTTCTGTTTCTGCATGGCGCGGGACTTCGCGCGCTTCGGCCTGCTGTACCTGCGCGACGGCGTCTGGGAGGACCGGCGTCTGCTTCCGGAAGGCTGGGTCGACGATGCGCGCACGCCCACGCACCTGACGCCGGAAGAAGGCTACGGCAGCCACTGGTGGGTCGATCACCGGGATCCGGCGCGCTTCTTCGCCTCGGGCTACGAGGGCCAGCGCATCCTTCTCGATCCCCGCGAGGACCTGCTCGTCATGCGGCTCGGCCGATCCCCGGACACGCGAGCCAAGGCCCTGCTGGAGTCCCTGCATGCGATCCCGCAGCTGTTCGCGGCTCGCTGAAGCCTGGCCGTCTTGCTAGGCACCGACGACGAGCGGCGCCGCGCAGACGCGGTTGCGACCGCCGTCCTTCGCGGCGTGCAGCCCCTGATCGGCCCGTTCCAGCAGATCCTCGACATCTCCGTCCTGGGACGACAGGGCGGCCACTCCGAAACTCGCGGTCAGCTGCACCCGCGCGCCGCCGATCTCCATGGTGGCCATGGCGAAGGTACGGCGCAGCCGTTCGGCCACCTGCGCCGCCGTCTCGAGGTCGGTGTTCGACAGCAGCAGCGCGAACTCCTCGCCGCCGATGCGGCCGACGAGATCGCTCTGCCTGAGTTCCGAGTCGAGGTGCGCGGCGAAACGCGTGAGGGCGCGATCGCCGGCTGCGTGGCCGTAGCTGTCGTTGATGCGCTTGAAGTGATCGACGTCGGCCATGATCAGACTCAGCGGTTGAGCGCTGCGCCGCGCCTGGCTGATGGCGCGAAGGGTGGCGTCGAGGAAGCCGCGCCGGTTCAGCACCGCGGTCAGCGGATCGGTGATCGCGAGATCGTTCATGCGCTCCGAGAGATCCGTGGCGACGAGCAACAGCATGCAGATGCCGAGACCGGGATAGGCCGCGGGCAGCGCGAGATAGCGCAGTAGCGCCCATTCCGGCGACCCGTCGGGCCCACTCGCGATGGCGCTCAGACCTGCCGCCAGCTGTACGAGGCCGAAGAAGCCGACGAGCGCGATGGACGCCCATTCCGCCGTGAGCACCGCCTCGCGCTTCTTCGGTACGGCCCAGGCCGCGAAGGCGAGCAGTACGGCAGAGAACAGCGGGACGACACCGGCGGCGAAGCCGAGATGTGGCGCGACCGCCGTGAACCACAGTTCGACCGCGAAGACGACGCAGGCGCCGCCGGCCAGCAGCACACTCTGCAGCGGATGCCCCGCGCGGAGACGGTAGCCGAGGAGCGTGAAGGCGACCGCGGCGACGGCGAAGCCGTCGCCGAGTACTGCGCCCCAGGGACGCGGCTCCGCGGACAGCTCGACCTGCAGCAGCGAGAGCCACTGCAGCGACGCGGCGACGAAGGCTCCGGACCATGCGAGCAGATGGGGCGCTCGCTCGATGGTGCGCCAGACCAGCGCAAGGACGATCGCGAGGAGCCCGCTGACGAGCGCGAGCGCCAGTGGGACGTAGACGGTGCCGGTCATGACTCCCCCGAGGTGGCTCGTCGTACGCTAGCCGCGGCTCCGCGCGCACGCGCGCCGCACCCTACGAACGGGCCCGAGACGGAGACGAGTGGCGGTGGCCGCCGGCCCCCGCGATGCTGCCGCGCACCCAGTGCACCTGCCGGCTCCGCGAGCGGCCATGCAGGGCGAGCTCCACGACGCGCGCTCAGCCCGGTAGCGCACGGGTGACGAGATTGACGTCCGCCCGCGGATAGGGGACCGATAGCCCCGCCTCGCGGAGCGCCTGCCAGATCGCCAGATTCACCCGGTACTGAACCTCGAAGAAGGACGTCGTCGGCACCCAGAAGCGATAGGACAGCTCCATGCCCGTCTCCGCGAAGGCCTGGATACCGACCTGCGCAGGGGGCCGCGCGACCACGTCGGGGTCGCGGCCGAGCACGTCCTGCACGGCCTCGATGGCTCGCTCCGGATCGTCGCCGTAGGCGATGCGGACCACGCCCTCGACGACCCGGTTGGCATGCGAGTTCACGAGAATCTCCCCGATCAGATGCTTGTTCGGGATGACGATCAGCTCCCCGTCCTCGTTCGTCATGTGGGTCATGGCGAGATTGATCTCCTCGACCAGCCCGTACTGATCGACCACCCGCAAGGTGTCGCCGACGCGGAAGGGGCGCGTGAGGATGATCACGAGACCCGCGCCGTAGTTCGAGACGGGAAGCTGCAGCGCGAAGCTGGCACCGAGCGCGAGGCCACCGATGGCTGCGAGAAACGGCGCGACGGAGATACCGATGTTCTCGACGGCGATCACCACGAAGACCGCGAGCACCGAGAGTCGGACGACGGACGAGATGAACTGGCGCAGCGTCACGTCGACGTTGCGCTTCTCCTGGACCGAGAGGACGAAGCGCGCGAGCCGGTTCGCGAGCAGGACGCCGATGAGCAGGATCACGGCGCCGCCGGCGAGCTGGAACAGATGCGCCAGCGCGAAATCGATCAGCGACTCCCAGGCCGCCGTGAACCAGGCGACCTCCTCCTGCATCGCGGCGAGCGGGTCGTCCCGGAGCGCCTCGAGGCGCCTCAGCAGTTCCTCTTCCTGACTCGTGAGCGGCTCCGCCCCGCTCTCCACGGCGCGCGGGCCCTCCTCTATGGGAGCAGTGCCCTCGCGGCCCGGAGCGACGGCCGCGCGCAGGGGGGCGTCGCGCTCCGCGGCGACGTCGACGGCCGGCGCGGCCGCCGTGGGATCCCTGAACGTCTCTCCCTGCGCCTCCGTTGCCACGGCTCCGGGCCTCCTCAGAAAGCCGCTTCGCGACCGGTGAGGCGACGGTACGCCTCGAGGTAGCGCGCCAGCGTGTTCTCGATCACGTCCTCTGGCAAGGCCGGGCCCGGCGCCTGCCGGTCCCAGCGGCCGTCGGCCACCAGCGTCTCGAGCCAGTCACGCAGGTACTGCTTGTCGTAGCTCGCCTGCTCGCGGCCGGGAACCCAGTCGTCGGCGGGCCAGAAGCGCGAGGAATCCGGCGTCAGGATCTCGTCGGCGAGGACGAGCTCGTCGCTGCCCGGCAGCAGGCCGAACTCGAACTTCGTGTCGGCGAGCAGGATTCCACGCTGCGCCGCCCACTCGCGCGCCTCACCGTAGACGGCCAGGCTGAGTTCGCGCATGCGCTCCATGAGCGACGCACCGACCGCCGCGCAGGCCGTCTCGAAGGAGACGTTCTCGTCGTGGCCCGTGGCCGCCTTGGTCGCGGGCGTGAAGATCGGCGTGGCGAGCCGGTCGCCGTTGCGAAGGCCCGGCGGCAGGGGGACACCGCAGACAGCACCACTGGCGCGATAGTCCCTGAACCCGGAGCCGGCGAGGTAGCCGCGCACCACGCATTCGATGGGCACGATCTCGACGCGCCGCGCGAGCATGACGCGACCGCGCAGCGCAGTCCGTTCCGCCGCCGAGAGCCCGGGCACGTCCTCGACGTCCGTACTCAGGAGGTGATGCCGGACCTGCCCCGCGAAGCGCTCGAACCAGAAGCGCGCCATCTGCGTCAGCACGACGCCCTTGCCGGGGATACCACCCTCGAGGACCACGTCGAAGGCGCTGACGCGGTCACTGGCGACGATCAGCACCGCTTCCGTACCGTCCGGCAGTCTGACGTCGTAGAGGTCACGGACCTTGCCCTGCCGCCGGTTCGGCAGGGCGAGTCGTGTCTGCAGCAGCGGCTCTGTGGGCAAGGGCACGGTCGATTCCCGCTCAACCGGAGTTCTGGCCGCCGTCGACCATGTAGACGGAACCGGTGAGATAGGCGGCCTCGTCCGAAGCGAGGAAGCACAGCAGCTGCGCGACGTCCTGTGGCTGGCCGTAGCGGCCGAGCGGGATGCGGCTGGCGATGAGATCGTGGGCCGCCTGCCCGTCGCCGGGCATCATGCCGTCCTCGAGGGAGCGCATCATGCGCGACTCGAGGGGCGCCGGATTCACGGTGTTCACGCGGATGCGCAGCGGTGCACCCTCCTTCGCCGCGGAGCGCATGAGGCCGATCACCGCGTGCTTGCTCGTGTTGTACGGTGAGACGCCCGCCGAACCCGTGACGCCCGCGATCGAGGAGAGGATCAGCACGGAGCCACCGCCACGGCGTTCGAGTGCGGGCATGGCGTACTTCAGGCCGAGCCAGACACCGCGCACGTTGACGGCCATGACCGCGTCGAAGTCCTCGACGCGCTGTTCCGTGATCGGCGCCACCTTTCCCTCGATCCCGGCATTGGCGACCAGGCAGTCGAGGCCGCCGAAGGCCGCCTCAGCGGCCGCGACCATGCGCTCGTTGTCCTCCGGAACCGTGACGTCGGCGACGCAGGTCGCGGCGGCGTCCCCGAACTCGGCCGCCGCCCGCGCGAGCGCGTCCTCGCCGAGATCGGCCAGCAGCACGCGCGCACCCTCGGCGACGAACTTCCTCGCCGTCGCGACGCCGACCTCGCCAGCGCCCCCCGTGATCAGCGCCACCTTGCCGTCGAGCCTGCCCATGGGTTCTGCCCCTCCCTCAGTCGAAGCGTGCCAGTGCCGCCTCGAAGTCGCCGATCAGGTCGGCCGGATCCTCGATGCCGACGCTGACGCGGATCAGCGAATCGGCGACGCCCATGGACGCGCGCCGCTCTGCCCCCATCTCGTGGAAGATCGTGTGCGCGACCGGGATCGCAAGCGTGCGGTTGTCGCCGAGGTTCGAGGACGACACCACGACCTCGAGCGCGTTCATGAACTCGAAGGGATCCAAGGCCGGGTCCAGTTCGAAGGACAGGAGGGCACCGAAGTCACGGAACAGACGCGCCGCGCGCGCGTGCTCGGGATGATCCGCCAGCGACGGATGATGGACCCGACCGACGCGCGGGTGCGAGGCGAGCAGGTGCGCGAGTGCGCGCGCGTTCGAGCACTGCCGGTCGAGGCGCAGCGCGAGCGTCTCGGCGCCGAGCGCGATGTGGTGGGCGGCCTCCGGACCGAGCGTGGCGCCGAGATCACGCAGGCCCTTCTTGCGGATCTGCTGCAGGCCCCACTTCGCGACGGGCTGCGACTTGTAGTTCTCGAAGATGTTCGGGAAGCGGGTCCAGTCGTACAGGCCCGTGTCCGTGACGGAACCGCCGAGCGCTGCGCCGTGGCCGGCGACGTACTTGGTGAGTGCGTTGACCACGAGTCCGGCGCCGACGTCCCTCGGCCGGAACAGCCAGGGTGAGGTCATGGTGTTGTCGACGACGAAGAGCAGACCCCGCTCCCGGCAGAGATCCCCGATGCCCTCGAGGTCGGCGATCTGCGTGCGCGGGTTCGCGATGGTCTCGACGAACACCAGCCGCGTCTCGTCGCGCAGCGCCGCCTCGACCTGCGCCACGTCGGTCGCGTCGACGAAGTCCACCGCCAGCCCGAGGCCGCCGTAGGTCGTGAACAGGGAGTTCGTGTTGCCGAACAGGAAGGCGGAACTGACCATGTGGTCGCCCTCCTTCATGAGCGCGAGGAGCATGGAGCCGATCGCACCCATGCCGGTCGCGAAGGCGACGCTGCCGACGCCCCCCTCCATGGCCGTGATCTTCTCCTGCAGCGCCTCGACCGTCGGGTTCGACTGACGTCCGTAGGAGTAGCCGGCCTGCCGGCCCTGGAACACGGCCGCGAGCTCGCGGGCATCCTCGTAGCCGTAGGCGACGGAAGTATGGATCGGCTTGTGCAGCGAACCGTGCTCGACGCCGAACTGCCTGTCTCCATGCAGGATGCGGGTCGTGAAGCCGGTCTCGGACTTGCTCATGACGTGGGTTCGAAGGTGACGCGGGGCCGCAACTCTAGCAGGCGTGAGCGCTCGCGCCAGCCGGCCGCCGCTCGACCGGGACGCCGGGATCAGCCCGCCACGAGGGTCCTGCCGTGGAGGTCCCGGATCGCGTCGCCGGCTTCCGCCGACGCGGCCAGGTAGCGGCCGAGTTCCTCCCGGGCGAGCGGCCTGGAGAAGATGAAGCCCTGCACGAGCTGGCACCCACGGTCCCGGAGGTAGCGGAGCTGCGCCTCGTTCTCGACGCCCTCGGCGATGATGTCGAGACCGAGTCCCTTCGCCATGTGGATGATGGCATTGACGATACTGGCTTCCGTGTCGTCGTCGCGGATGTCGGAGACGAAGGCGCGGTCGATCTTCAGCGTGTGCACGGGGAAGTGCTGCAGATAGGAGAGAGAGGAGTAGCCGGTGCCGAAATCGTCGATGCCGATCGTCAGGCCGTGCGCGGACAGCTTGCTCAGCTTCGGAACGATCACGTCCATCTCGCGCATGATCACGGACTCGGTGATCTCCAGCTTGATCCCCTCGGTGCCGACGCCTGTCTCGCGCAGCATGGTGAGCATCCAGTCCACGAACTCCTCGGCTTCGATCTGCGCCGCGGAGATGTTCAGGGACAGGGCGAGTTCCGCATGACCCTCGCGGCGCCAGCGGGCGACGTCCTCGCAGGCCTTGCGCTGCACGCACTGATCGATGGCGACGATCAACCCGGTCTCTTCCGCGAGCGGGATGAACGCGGCCGGGCCGATCTCGCCACGTTGCGGATGTTGCCAGCGCGCGAGGGCCTCGACGCCGAGGACGCGTCCGCTCTGCACGTCGACCTGCGGTTGATAGTGCGGCTCGAGCTGATCCGCGAGCAGGGCGGTGCGCAGTTCGCGCTCCGTCGACAGCTGCGCGGAGACGATCTCGCCCATGCGCGCATCGTAGAAGCGGAAGGCGTTCTTGCCGCGCTCCTTGACGTGATGCACGGCGATGTCCGCGGCCCGGATCAGTGCCTCGGCGGTATCGCCGGTCTCCGGGTACGGTGCGATGCCGATGCTCGCGCCGACGAACAGCTCGTGGTCGTCGACGATGAACGACGCGGCGAGGCGATCGAGGATCTTGCAGGCGATGCGCTCCACGTCGCTCATGCTGCCGACGTCGGCCAGCAGCAGGCAGAACTCGTCGCCACCGAAGCGTGCGAGCGTGTCGCCGCGCCGGATGCAGCTCTTCAGCCGCGTCGCCACCTGCCGGAGGAGGCGATCGCCGGTGGTATGGCCGAGCGTGTCGTTGACCACCTTGAAGCGGTCGAGATCGAGGAACATGACCGCGAGGCGCCGATCACCGCGCCCGGCCTGAGCGAGCGCCAGCTCGAGGCGGTCCGTGAACAGGGCGCGGTTCGGGAGGTGCGTGAGGGCGTCGTGCCAGGCCTGGAACTCGATGGTCTCGAGGGCACGCTTGCGATCGGCGATGTCCCGCACGACGCCCCAGGTCCCGATGCGACGACGCGTCTCGCCTTCACCCGCGTAGATGCCGACGGCCGTGAGCTCCACCGGCGCCCGCCCGGTCTCCCCTGCCGCACCTCCGAGCTGGCGGCTGTGCAGGAAGATCTCGACGTCGCGACTGGCCCGTTCGCCCGTGCGCCGCTCCGCGAAGGCGTAGCGTGCGAGCTCCTGCTGATCCTCCGGGATCAACGCCGTGTAGGAACGGCCGATCAGCTCGTCGCGCGGGATGCCCAGCAGCGTCTCGACGCGCTGGTTCAGGAAGGCGAAGCGGCCACGCGCGTCGAGCATGTAGAAGATGTCGGGAGACGCGTCGACCACGAAGCGGTGCAGCTGCTCGGAGTATTCGAGGCGCCGCTCCATGGCCCGGGCCCGGCGCTCGAGACGCAGCCGGTCGCGCACCCGCTCGAGCGTCGACAGCAGCTCCGCCGGTTCGTAGGGCTTGCGGACGAAGTCGACGGCGCCCCGGGTCAGCGCCCGCTGGACGTGCTCGAAGGAGGGCTCGCCGGAGACGACGATGATGCGCACGTCGTGCCCGGCGTCGACGACGCTGTCGATCACCTCGTGCCCGGTCATGTCGGGCATGACCAGATCGAGGAGCATGATGTCAGGGACGCTGCGCTCGATCTCCGCGAGCGCCTCCACGCCGCCCGCCGCGGAGCGGACCACGTAGTCACCGCCGACTTCGATCAGGCGCACGAGGGAATCGATGTAACTCGATCGGTCGTCGACGACGAGAACGGAAGCCGTGGACGTGGACTCGAGGGAGGGGAGGCGCGCGAGCGCCTGAAGCCCTTCGACCAGGCTGGCGAAGCCCGCATCCAGATCAGGTGTCATCGAGCGACTCCTCGGCCGGGAGGGACGCCGTATCCGCGACGCTTCGCCGGTGACTCCCCCTGCGTCCGGCCGGGAAGGGTGCAACACGCTAGCGTAAGTCCGGGTCTCGATCCAGCAGCCGCGGCGGCGCCCGATCGGCAGGCGGCCGCGCGTTCAGGGTGCTGCGTACCCGGTCAGTTCGAGATAGCCGCGACCCGCGGGAGCCGAGCCGGAGGAAGGCTCGAGGTCGACCATGCCCTCCCAGTAGCGGACGGAGACCCGATTCAGGGCGTCCTCCGTGACTGCCCGGACGACACCGTCGATGCCATGGCCGGGGAGCGCGAGGCGCCAGGCCACCGGCCAGGCACCGCCCTCGCCGTCGGCCCAGGTCTCGATCACCTCGAGGCGCCAGTCCTCGGGCGTCAGCGTCGTGCGCGTGCCGTCCCGGGCGACCAGTACGCCCGCGCTCGCCGCATCGACGCTGCCGTCGGCGCGGCGGATGCGATAGAGCATCAGGTCACGACCATCGTCCAGATGCAGGGCGAACCAGTCCCAGCCCGTCTGCCCGGGGTCGAGGGCGCTGGTACTCCACTCACGATCGAGCCAACCGAGGCCGGTCACGCGGAAGCGCCGGTCACCGATGCGCAGTTCGCCCGAGGCCGGCAGGCGAGTGAGCGAATAGTAGTAGGAGGCGTTGCCGGCGCGGTCGCTCTTCCGCGACAGGCCGTCCTCCCCCTGCAGCACCGGTGGCTTCGCCGTCGTCAGCTGCAGGTCGACGGCGAAGCCCTCACCCGCCGGACGCGTCTCGGACGGGGGCACGCTGGCCGAGAGCCGGAGCGGGAAGAGCCCCCCCGTCCCGGCGGCGGACGCGGCACCCGGAAGCGCCGACGACTCGAGGCGCCAGTCGTCGAGCCAGGCCGCGAAGGGCGCGGAGCGCACGCCGGCGAGCTCGAGTGCGCCACGCGCGAAGCGCTCCGCCACGCGATGCCCGTCCTGCTCCGAGGTCAGGGCGAGGTGCGCCATCCACACCTGCTCCGTACGCCAACGGCTGGCTTCCTCCATGGGCACGGCTCGCGGCGGCGCCAACGCCTGACGGAAGAGCGTGAACTGGAGGCCGAAGGCGCGGCCGGCAGGGTCTTCCAGATGAGCCGTGAGATACCACCACTCACTGCGGAACGCGGGATGCGCGCCGTGATCGGCAGGAAAGCGGAACGCGCGCGGCCGGTCCGCGACGCGGAAGCCGGTCGATGCGGCGCCGCCGAGCACCGCTCCGACGTCCATACCGGGGCGTCCGGCACTGCCCGCTTCGGCAGCGGCGAGCGGACCCGCCGCCAGCAGCAGCACGATCAGCACCAGGGCGCGCAGGTCAGGAGAAGGCACGGGCATGAGCGAGCATGCGCGCGGGCGTCTCGCGCCACAGACGCCAGGCCGGTGCGACGGCAGCGAGGCCACCGGCGAGGAGCGCGACGAGAAGCGCCTCCAGGAACAGCCCCGGCGGAAGATCCAGTGCCAGGGACCAGCCGAAGGCGCGGACGTTGACCACGTCGAGGAGCACCACGGCCACCGCGACGCCCACGGGCAGCGCCAGCGACGCGGCGAGCAGCGCGACGAGCAGGGATTCCGCGAGACTGGCGAGGGCCGGTGCGCGACGCCTGACCCCGAGCGTACGCATGACGCCGTACTGCGCCTGGCGCTCGAGGGCGAGGGCCGACAGGGCACCGAACAGGCCGATGGCGGCGACGAGACCGGCCAGGGTCTGCAGCACGCCCGTGACCCGGAAGGTGCGATCGAAGATGCCGAGAGAAAGCTCGAGGATCTCACGATTGCGACGCAGCTCGGCGGCCTCCGGAAGGGCCGCGGCGAGTTCCCCCGCGACCGCCTCCACGTCGTCCACGCCGAAGATCTCGAAGGTGCGCAGACCGGGCGGCGGGTCGGGCCAGCGTCCGGCCGGAAGGGTCACGGAACCCCGACCGCCGCCGTACTCCCGATAGACGCCGGCGACGGGCAGCGCCACCGGGCCGCGGCCCGTGTCGACCGTCAGACGCGCGGCGCCGAGGCCGCCGTCCGTCAGCGGCAGCCCCAGTTCGCGCGCGAGCGGCTCCGAGACGAGCGCGCCACTGCCGTCCCAGGCTCCCGCGAGCAGCACCCGGTCCAGCGCCTCCGGCCAGGGGCCATGGACCGTGACCCGCGTGACATTGACGGGCCGACCCTCGATGCGGTCGCGGAAGGTCAGGCGCTCGAGCCAGGAGGAGGCGCGCTCGTCGAGCAGTGAGCGCACCCCCTGCGGCAGTGCCTCGTCGCCGGGCAGCCGCAGGTAGAGCGACGCCGACAGACGCGCGGACAGCCAGTGCTCCACGCTGCCGCGGAAGCTCTCGACCATCACCCCCATGCCCACGGCCGTGGCGACGGCGACGAGCAGCGCCGCGCTCGCGACGCCCGACCGCGTGAGCCCCCGGGCCGACTCGCGCAGGTACATGCGCAGTCCCAGCGGCGCCAGCGCGGCGAGGCGCGCGAGGCCGCCGATGCCCGCCCGCACGAGCGCTGGCGTCAGGGCCGCCGCGCCGAGCAGCAGGGCGGCGATCGCGACCAGGCCGCCGAGATAGCCCGTCCCCGGCAGCAGCCCCAGCAGGGCGACCAGGAGGCACAGCAGGGCCGTGGCGACGGGCACACGCCGCCGCTCGGCTTCGTCGAGCTCACCCAGCTGGAGCAGCCGCGGCGGCGCCTGCGCGGCCGCACGGGCCGAGGGCGCCGCCACCATGAGGGCCCCGCCGACGCCGACCGCCGCGCCCTTGAGCCAGGGCACGGGATCGAAGGCCAGCGCGCCGATGGCGACCTGATCGTAGAGGCCCTCGAGCGTCGCCGAGACGAGCCCCAGCAGCGCACCGGCGAGGAGCCGGCCGAGTCCGAGCCCGAGCAGCGCACCCAGCACCCCGAGTACCGCGGCCTCCAGCATCACCAGGCGCGCGAGTTCCCGCGGCGTCACGCCGAGCGCCCGCAGACCTCCGAACTGGCGCTGGCGGCGCAGCACCGAGAAGCGGAGCGCACCGTGGATCAGGAACAGGCCGACGACGATCGCCAGCAGCCCCAGCGCCGCGAGATTGAGCTGGAAGGCACTCGCCAGCGCGCGCGTGTCCTCGGTGCGCTCGGCCACGGACTCGATGCGCAGACCGCCGGGCAGCACGGCCGTCACCGGTTCCGGATCCAGCACCACCAGACCGGGGAACAGCCGTTCGAGGAAGGCGCCTGCCCCCTCGGCAGGCGCTGGCGCGTCCATGACCAGGTCGACGCGGTCGATCCAGCCCCGACGTCCGAGCAGCTCCTGGGCGGTGGCGATGTCGGCGAGGAGAAGCCCTTCGCCGAGCGCGTCGCCCGCCGCAGGCAGGACGCCGAGGACCGAGACCCGGTTCAGGCCGGCTGCCGTGCGCAGCGTCGCCGCAGCACCCGGCGCGAGACCGAGCCGCGTCGCGCTGCGCGCGTCGAGGAGCACGGCACCCGGCTCCGTGAGCAGGCGCGCTCCGTCGAAGTCCGCGCCTTCGCCCGGCGCGGCGACGAGGTCACGTACCGCCGAGTCGGTCACCGGGTCGACACCGAGCACGCGGACCCGAAGGCCCCCGTCCGCTGGCGCCTCCGCCGGAGCGAGGCGGCCTGCGCCCGTGACCAGAGGCGCGATGGCCCGCACACGCTCGAAACCGGCGCTCCGCGCCCGGAAGGCGCGGCGCAGGTCCGCATAGCGTCGCTCGTCGACCCGTTCGCCCGGCCCGACGATCACGTGCGTCGCTTCGCCCGAGAGCTGCTGCGAAGCGATGCGCATGGCCTCCCGCGAGGAGGCGTTGACGAGATCCACGGCGACCACCACCGCGACGCCCACGGCGACGCCGAGCAGCGCCAGCAGCGCCTGCCAGCGTTCACGGCCGAGATGGCGCAGATGCGCCCGGGCGAGCAGCGTCGTCACGCGACGCGCCCGCCGTGGCCGAGGTCGATCCGCAGATCGGCGACGCGCGTCAGCTCTTCGTCGTGCGTGACGAGGACGAGCGCCGCGCCCGAAGCCGCCACGCGCTCCGTGAGCTCGGCGAACACAGCATCGCCCGTGCCGCGATCGAGATTGCCCGTCGGTTCGTCCGCCAGGACCGCGGCGGGTCCGTGCACGAGCGCGCGCGCGATCGCGACGCGCTGCTGTTCGCCGCCGGAGAGCGTCTCCGGGAAGGCATCGAGACGATGGCCGAGCCCGAGCGCCACGAGACCGTCGCGGGCCCGGTCCAGCGGCGCGTCGAGGCCGTTCATCTCCGCGAGTAGCGCGACATTCTCCAGCGCCGTGAGGGTCGGCACCAGATTGAAGAACTGGAAGACGAAGCCGACGTGGCGGCGACGGAAGGCCGTCCGTGCCGCTTCACCCAGGACGCCGAGATCGAAGGTCTCGCCGCCCATGCGCCAGCAGACACGACCCGCGTCCGGGGCGTCGAGGCCGGCGAGCAGGTTTAGCAGCGTCGACTTGCCGCTGCCGCTGCGCCCGGTGAGCACCAGCCGTCTGCCCGCCTCGAGCGCGAAGGTCAGATCCTCGAGCACCGCCACGGTGGCGCCGCCCTGAGCGAAGCGCCGGGTGAGCCCCTCCACCTCGAGCAACGCCATCAGCGAGGGCCGTCGTCCCGATGCTCCGCTGGCGGCTGCAGGCCCTCGCGCGCGAGGAGGGCGTCGGGGGTGACGTGATCGAGATGGCGGCGCGCCGCAACGTCCGCGAGCAGGACGTCGACGTCGTTCCAGGCCGTGAGAGCCTGCAGCGTGACGAAGGTCGGATGGATCATCTCGATCTCGCCGCGCTCGCGTGCCGCGAGGGCGTCTGCTGGCCGCAACCAACCGCTGTCGACGAGCTCCGAATCGTCGTGGACGCCCTCCTGCTTCTCCGGCGCCATGGCGACGAAGAACCGCGTGTCGTAGCGACGCGGGGGACCCTCGGGCGTGATCCAGTGACTGAAGTAGGCGACCCGATCCACGGCCAGCTGCATCTCCGTCGCCTGGCACACCTCCAGGAAGCTCCGCCTGCCGGCGTTGAGTTCGTCGCGCAGGCGTGCGAGGCCGGCCGCCCAGCGCGGCTTCTCGGTGCGGATCAGATCACCATCGGGCCCGTAGGCGAGGAGCACACCCGCCTCCTCGAAGCACTCGCGGATCGCGGCGACCCAGAAGGCGAGGCCGTCCTCGGCGATGCCGAGCCGCAGGCTCGCCTCCTCGTCGGAGAGTCCGCGGCAGTGCCGGGCCATGGCGCCGTGCGCGTCCTCGTGGTGGACCTTGCCGCCGGGAAAGACGTGGAGCCCGCCGAAGTCGATGCGCGAGGTGCGCTTCATCATGAAGACCTCGGGACCGCGCGGTGCATCGCGCAACAGCATCACCGTTGCAGCGAGACGCAGATCGGCCTCGGCGGCAGGGACGAACCGCGTCTGATCGGGAAAGTGCTTGGACATGGGCCGGTGCCATCGGGGGGGCGCGCCGTGGGAGAGGAACGTTAACCGCGCCCGGAAGCCCTGTCATCCGCCCCGACGATCGGACGATCGATCGCCTCGCTGCCGGGACCGCGATCGCGCCAGGCGAGAAGGCCCGGCAGCACGAACAGGTCGAAGAGCAGCGCGAGTCCGATCGTGAGCAACGTGACCCGCGCCAGCATGGCGTTCAGGGCGAAGGTCGAGGTCGCCAGCACCGCGAAACCGGCGCCCAGGACGATCGTGGTGACGACGAGCGCCGGCCCCACGGATCGCAGCGCGTGCTCCATGGCGGCCAGCGGATCGGCCCCTGCGCGGCGCGCCCGGTGCTGACGGGCGAGCAGGTGTACCGTGTCGTCGACGACGATCCCGAGGGTCATGCCGAAGGTCGCCGACAGCGCGAGGCCCACGTCGCCACCCGCCCAGCCCCAGAGGCCGAAGGCGGCGGCGATGGGCACGAGATTGGTGGCGAGGCTGGCCGCCGCGAGCGCGAGGGAGCGCAACGCCACCGCCAGCATGGCGGCGATGACGAGAACCGCGAGGAGATTGCCGATCACCATGGCGCGCACGTTGCGCTCGGAGATGTGCGAGAACATGAGGTTGATGCCACCGCGCCGCTCCATCACGTGCGGCGCATGCTCCGCGAGCCAGGCGCCGCTGCGCGCCTCGAACTCGATCACGTGCCGCGCGTCCATGTCCCGCAGCGCGACGAGCTGACGCACGGAACCGTAGTCCGGGGCGATCATGTTCGTGATGTCCAGACCGAGGGGCAGCGACAGCTCGAAGAGCAGCGTGTACTGCGCCGCGAGCTCGGCGTCGCTCGGCAGCGAACCCGTACAGTCGCTGTCGCACAGGGTCCGATGCAGGCGCGCGAGGACATCGCTCCAGGCGAGCACGTGACCGGTCTCCGGCTGCGCCCGCAGCCATGTCGTGTAGGCCTCGATCTCCGCCAGGAAGCGCGGATCGTGAATGCTCCCCTCCGTCGCCGTCAGCTGCTGTTCGATCTCGTACATACCGCCGAGATGCGCATCGGTGAGCTCCGCGGCGCTGCGGAAGGGCAGCGACGGATCGAAGTAGGCGACGAAGTCGTCGTTGACCTCGAGGCGCAGCAGACCGGGCAGGACGAGCAGGAACGCGACCAGCAGGCCTGTCGCGAGTGCCCGCCGGCGTTCGAGCAGGAAGGCGGCGGCGCGCCGGAACGAAGACGAGGAGAGCCGCGGCGGCCGCTTTCCGTCCGGCAGCAGCGCGAGTAGCGCGGGCAGCGCCGTGAGCGAGAGCACGCCGGCGAAGATCACGCCCAGGGCCACCAGATTGCCGAGATCACGGAACGGCGGCACGGCGCTGAAGTTCATGGACAGGAAGCCGGCTGCGCTCGTGGCGGTCGTCAGCGAGAGCGGCAGCGCGTTCTCCTCGAGGCTCGCGCCGAGGCGCCGGGCCCGGCCGACGGACTCGGCGTCCGCCCGCACGTACTGGCCGAGCACGACGTGAACGCCGTTCGCGACGCCGATGGTCAGGATGATGATCGGCGCCATGGCCGTGGGCGTGGTCAGCACCATGCCCGCCCAGCCCGCTGCGCCGAGCGCCGCGAGTACCGCGCTGATCATCACCAGGAGCACGGCGACGGTGCGCGCCGTCGAGGCCAGCAGCAGGCGCAACCCGAGGAGCACGAGGCCCAGCATGAGCGGCACGAGCGAGGCCGAGTCGATCAGCGAACTCTCGGCGAAGGCATGATTCATGGCGACGATGCCGCCGACGTGGACCCGCAGCGGTGCGTCGGCCTCGATGGCCGCCGCGAGTGCGCGCGCGGCGTCGATCAGCGCCTGCGTCGACGCCAGCGGGTCGCCCTCGAGGAGCACGGTCACGGCGACGGCGGCGTAGCGATCGTCTTCCGCGACGAGGCGCCGGGCGATCTCCGGCGTGCCGAGCGCCGTCTGGCGCAGCCGGGCACGGTCCGCGTCGTCGAGACGGTCCGCGTCCTCGACGAGCGGTGCGATCGTCACGAGTTCGCCGTCCGCGGCGCTGTGTGGGTGATTGACGAGCGAATCCACCCGCGTCGCGAAGGGCAGGCGCCAGGCTTCTTCCGTCAGGCGCTCGAGCGCCGCGAGCCCCACCGCGGAGAACACGCCGGCATCGCCCGTGTCGACCACGAAGACGACGGCGTCGGAGGGCGCGAAGACCGATCGCAGATGCTCGAAGGCGCGGAGCTGCGGATCCTCCGGATCGAAGAAGGTGCCGTAGCGAGGGTCGAAGGAGAGCTGCGGGGCACCGGACGCGAGGGCCAGCAGCAGTGCGGCGGCGACGGCCAGCACGAGGCGCGGCCGCCGGACACCGACCAGATACCACGCACCCTTCGATGCCCCTGCGGAACTCATGGCCGGGCCCCTCATCCAGACCGTCAGGGCCCGCCCCTGCCCTGCCAGGGCCGACGATGTAACACGAGCGTGAAGGCGCCGGAACTGCTGGCAGCCTGCCATTACAGGCCCGAGCGGCATGGCGCACGGCTTCTGCAGTTGAGCTAAGCTGCGAGTGATTCGCAGTATCTTCGTGCGCAGGACGCGTACGGCGTAGCCGCCAGGGAAGCGGACAGGCCCCGGAAAAGGAAACCAGATGGCGTCCGACGAATCCGCGCCCAGCTCCCAGACTGCCGAGAAGTTCGTCGTTCGCCTGCCGCGCGGCATGCGCCGGCGGATCGCCGATGCCGCCCGCGCCTACCATCGCTCCATGAACTCGGAGATCGTCGCGCGGCTCGAGCATTCGCTCGACTCCGGCGGCGAGAGCTACCCGGACCCGGTCGACCGAGCCGCGGAACCGGGGATCGGCGCCCCGCCGGAACTCCCGGCCGCCGCGGCGGAGGACGAGGCCCTGCTCCTGGACGCCTATCGCCGCCTGACACCGGAACGCCGCCGAGCGCTGCTCGCGCTCCTCGCCTGAGCCATGCTCTACAGCCGCTCACGCGTCCATTCGAACGAGCTGGCCCAGCTCTTCTGGCGGCTCGTCAGCGGTCTGTCGGCATCTGCGGACGAGTCGTTGCGCTACTCGCGCAGGAACCTCGGCGCCATCTGCGCGGTCGGGTTCTTCTCCTACCCGATCTACTACGTCGTCTGGCACTTCATGTTCCCGCAGGACTACGAGAATCTGACGCTGCGGGTGATCGGCATGGCCGTGTGCCTTCCGGGCATGCTCGCACGCTGGCTTCCGCCGTCCTCCGAGCGCTGGTTGTCCCTCTACTTCACCGCAGGCGTCACCTACTGCCTGCCCTTCTTCTTCCAGTTCATGCTGCTGCAGAACGCGGAACAGTCCTTCGCGACCGGCGAGGGCGCACTCATGTGGCAGCTGTCCAATGTCGTCGCCTTCATGCTGCTGGTCATGCTCATCAACGACGGCACGCTGATCGCCATCACCTACGTGGTCGGCGCCGGCGCGGCCTGGGCCCTGTTCCTGCTGAGCAACGAGGCGGTCCACTTCCAGGCGATCCAGCAGGGCTACCTGGCACCTCTGCCCGTCTACCTCTTCATCCTCATCGGCGGCAGCATCTACAACCATCACCGGGAAACGGTCCAGCAGGAGATGCTCCGCGCGGTCTCCGCCGTGGGCAGCAACATCGCCCACGAACTGCGCACGCCCCTCCTCGGCATCAAGTCCGACGCTCGTGGCGTCGCCCGCTATCTGCCGCAGCTCATCGACGGCTACGAGCAGGCGGCCCAGGCCGGACTGCCCGTGAAGCAGATCCGCCGCTCCCAGTTCGCCTCGCTGCGCGACGCCCTCGAGCGGGTGGAGAACGAGACGGACTACGCGAACACGATCATCGACATGCTGCTGATCAACTCCGGCGGCACGCGGGTCGTGTCCTCGGAGTTCCGCCGACACTCGACGCGCGCCTGCATCGAACGCGCCCTCGAGCGCTACCCCTTCGCCTCCGAGGAGGAGCGCGCACTCGTGATCCTCGCGGAGGGCCCGGACTTCGACTTCGAGGGCTCGGACATCCTTCTCACGCACGTGTTCTTCAATCTGTTGAAGAACGCGCTCTACTACATCGCGCACGCGGGCAAGGGCGAGATCTTCGTCTGGCTGGAATCGAACGCCGTGGGCGGCAATCGACTGTTCTTCATGGACACGGGCAGCGGCATCCATCCTTCGCTCCAGCCGCGCATCTTCGAGCGCTTCTTCTCCTCCATGGAGACCGGGCGCGGCTCGGGCATCGGCCTCTCCTTCTGCCGCATGGTCATGGAGGGGATGGGGGGCCGCATCACCTGCGAGTCCGTCCACGGCGAGTTCACGCGCTTCATCCTGACCTTCCCGGTGGTATCCCACGATGAGTGAGTCGACGCGACTGTTCCCCTACTACTTTCCGACGACCGTCGTGTTCGTCGACGACAATCCGAAGTTCCTGCGCTCGCTCGCGCTCGAACTGCCGGAGGATCTCGCCTACCAGACCTTCGAGAACGCCGAAGCGGCGCTGGCGCGCATCGAGCGCACGCCCGAGGTCCCACCGCTCTACCAGCGCTGCTTCAGTCAGTACGCGGGCGGCCAGGGGGGGAGCGGTGAGCAGCTCATCCACCTCGACCTCTCGCAGATCGAGCTGGAGATCAGCAACCGGGAGCGCTTTCAGGAGGTGTCCGTGGTCGTCGTCGACTTCGACATGCCGCAGATGAACGGGCTCGAACTCTGTCGTCGCATCACCGACCCGCGGATCCGCAAGGTGCTCTTCACCGGCGTCGCCGACGAGAAGATCGCCGTGCAGGCCTTCAACGCCGGCATCATCGATCGCTTCATCATCAAGAGTCAGCCCGACGCCGTGGAGGCGGTGCGCCGCGCCGTCCTCGAGCTGCAGCAGCGCTACTTCGAGGCGATCTCCGAGACGCTGCGTGCGACGCTCATGCTCAATCCGCCGCGCTTCCTGACCGACCCGGCAGTCGAAGGCCTGTTCTCCGAGCTGCGTGAGGCGCACAAGCTGGTCGAGTACTACCTGGTGGCGAAGCCAGGCGGCTTCCTCGCGCTCACGGACGAGGGCGAGCTGTTCCGCTTCGTCGTGCTCTCCGAAAGCGAACTCGACGCCCAGGCGAACTGGGCGGCCGCTCAGGGTGCGCCGGAGCAGATCGTCGCCGCGCTGCGCGAGCGCCGGCGCCTCGGCTACTTCTACGAGACGCCGGACGCCTACTACGAGAGCGACGAGTACGCCTGGGACGAGTATCTGGTGCCGGCCCATCGCCTCGAAGGCGACGGCGTCTGGTATCACGCCCTGATCGCGTCGCCGCCCGTGGACATCGACTTCGACGACGAGGCGGCGCACTACAGCGCCTATCTGGACCGCCTCGACACGGACGCCGCCTGAGTCCCGGCGACCGGGGCCCTGCTCAGCAGCTCAGCGCGGGCACTTCCGTCTTCTCGTCGCGCGAGGGCCCTGCGTCGGCGCAGCACGCCTTCCCGGCCCTGCTTCCCCCGGCAGCCACCCGCTCGTTGATCTCGCGCACCGCGGCCTCGTAGTCGGTAGCGTTCGTGCCCATGAGCCGATCCCAGATGTTGAAGTACAGCATGAAGTGCCCACGGCCGCGGGTGTGATGCATGTTGTGGTGCGTGCTGGTGATGAACCAGCGCGCCACCCAGGCCGGATAGAACTCGTGGCCGAGATGGCTGACGACGTTGAGGACCGTGAGGAACACGACGTAGCCGGCGAGCGCCAGCGGGTGGATCGGCATGAGGAAGGCGAGCGGCGCGATCCAGGCCACCTCGACGATGGCCTCGAACGGATGGAAGGCGTAGCTCGCGAAGGGCGTCGGGTTGTGGAAGCCGTGGTGCAGCTTGTGCACGTGGCGGAACACCTTCGGATGGTGCATCCAGCGATGCGCCCAGTAGTAGTAGCTGTCGTGCACCAGGGCGAGCACGGCGATCTGCGACACGAACCAGGCCGTGCCGTGCTCGGCCACGTCCCAGTAGATCGCCGTGAGACCGAAGCGCTCGAACACCCACAGGCCCGTCAGCAGCAGCGAGAAGATCAGGATGGACAGCACGGAGAAGGCGAGCTCGCGCCGCGGCCGCGGGTCGCGCAGGGGGCTCTGCTGCACCCGGTGCGCGGCGAACGCCTCGCGGCCGAGCTGCCAGACCCCGATCCAGGCCGCGCAGGCGATGATCAGGAAGTGGCCGAGGAAGAGCGCGAAGACCAGCAGGAACACGTCGAGGAGCTGATTGGGCGCGAAGGGCATCTCGAAGTCCATCATCCGATGCTCCTCATCGGGCCGCGACGAGCTGCAGACGGGGTGATCGGCGGATGCGCCGTGTCGACGCCCAGTTGTGCATGCCCACGGCCTCGCGCACCTCCGCGAGCACCTCGAGGATGCGGTCGAGCATGTGCGCCTCGAGACCGGAGTTGACCGTGAAGCGGATCAGCGCTCGGCTCTTCGGCGTCGCAGGCGCACAGAAGACGGATCCGAACACGCCCCGCGCCTCCAGTTCGTCGCGGAAGATGATCGTGCGGCGCTCCGAACCGGACTCGAGGCCGAGGATCTGGGCCTGCGAGAGTTCGACGTTGTAGCCGAGCTCGCGCACGCCCTCGCGCAGGTAGTCGGCGTTCGCGTGCAGCCGCGCGCGCCGGTCGTCGGCGTCGGCGATGAGCCGGCGCGTGGTCTCGAGGCCCGCGATCTCGTGCGGCATCAGGCCGGAGGAGAAGATCGCGGGATTGCTGTGGTACTTGATGAACTCGGCAAGGCGCTGCGAACAGGCGACGATGCCGGCGCGACCGGCGAAGGCCTTCGCCAGGGAGGCCGTGCGGAAGTGCACGCGGTCCGTGAGCCCGAGATCGACCACGAGGCCGCGCCCCTGGGGCCCGTGCGTACCCAGCGAATGGGCCTCGTCGACGACGATCACGCACTCGCCGGCCTCCGCGACGCGCACGATGTCCTGGAGGGGGGCGACCGAGCCGGAGGTGGAGTAGACGGAGTCGACGATGACGATGCCGGGCCCGTTGCGCTCGATCAGGCGGCCGAGGTGTTCCGCGCAGTTGTGGCGGAAGGGTACGGGCCGGGCGCCGGCGGACTGGATGCCCTCCCAGAGTGAGGCGTGGGCGAACATGTCTATGTAACAGGGGGTGTCCTGCCTGGCGATCGCCTGGATCAGTCCGGTGTTCGCCGCCCAGCCGGACTGGGCGAGCACCGACGCTTCGGCGAGCATCCACTCGGCCATGGACGCCTCGAAGGCGGCCTGGGGGCTCTCGCCATGGAGGAACACGGCCGCCATGACCGGCGCGTCCGCATCCATCAGCGCATCGCGCTGCGCGGCGATCACGTCCGGATGGCGCGCCATGCAGAGATAGTCGTTGCTCACGAGCCGGATCGCGTCGGCGCCGGGTGCGCGTCCGACCATGATGTTGCCTCCGTCGAAGGTTTCCTCGATACGCTCCTTGTAGTAGACATCCACCACGCGGCGGAGGATGTCCGGCTCCTGCGCACGTCCCTGTGCGCGGCTTGCCGTGCGAGTCGCGGAAATCATTCGGTGTCTCCTGATACGAAGAAAGTCCCGTCCGGTGGGGCCCGAACGGTGGTGCTTGGGGGATGGGAGGGGTCGAGTCCTGCTTGCCCTCCATGTTAGTTAGCCCGCCATCGATGTCCGCGCAATGCTGGCAAACTGAAATCATCCGGAGTCTGTCTTGGACAAGACGCTAGACGAAGTGGGCCTCGACGATCTGATCGCCTTTCTGGCGTCGGCCCCCACCCCCTTCCACGCTGTCCGCGCCATCGCCGATCGGCTCGACGGCGCGGGCTACCTGGCCCTCGACGAGGGCGCGCCCTTCGCGCTGGAAGCGGGCGGTCGCTACTACACCATCCGCAACGGCGGCTCCGTCATCGCCTTCCGCCTTCCCGAGGACGCCACGCGCACGGGCCTGCGCATGGTCGGCGCACATACCGACTCGCCCTGCCTGCGCCTGAAGCCGACGCCGGTGCTGCAGGCACGGGGGCTCACGCGCCTGGGCGTGGAGGTGTACGGCGGCGCCCTGCTCAATCCCTGGTTCGACCGCGACCTCTCCCTCGCGGGCCGCGTCCACTTCGAGGCGGCCGACGGCACCATCGGCAAGGCACTCGTCGACTTCCGGCGACCGATCGCCGTGGTGCCCTCGCTGGCGATCCACCTGGACCGCGAGGCGAACGCCAGCCGCAGCGTGAACGCCCAGAAGGACATCCCGCCGCTGATCGCTGCGCCGGGCCTGGAGGGGGAGACCTTCGACGTCGCGGCGCTGCTGCTGGACCGGCTGCACGAAGAGCACCCGGAGGTGCGCGCGGCGCGCATCCTGGACCACGAGCTCTGCTTCTACGACACCCAGGCGCCGAGTCGCGTCGGCGCCCGGGGCGAGTTCCTCGCCAGCGCGCGCCTCGACAACCTGCTCAGCTGCTGGTGCGGTCTGCAGGCGCTGCTGGAGTCGGACGAAAGCGTGGGTGCGCTGCTCGTGTGCAACGACCACGAGGAGGTCGGCAGCGCCTCGAGTTCGGGTGCCGCGGGTCCCTTCCTGCGGTCAGTGCTCGAGCGCATCGCGGGCGGGCTCGCGAACAGCGGCGGCGCCGCGGACGCCTTCGCGCAGCTCGTCGCACGCAGCATGCTGATCTCGGCCGACAATGCCCACGCCGTGCATCCGAACTTCCCGGACCGGCACGACGACAACCACGGACCGAGTCTCGGCGGCGGCCCCGTGATCAAGGTGAACGCGAATCAGCGCTACGCGTCGAACAGCGCCACCCAGGCCCTGTTCCGCCAGCTCTGCGACCGGGCGGGGATTCCCGTGCAGACCTTCGTGACGCGCACGGACATGGCCTGCGGCAGCACCATCGGCCCGATCACGGCGAGCGAGATCGGCGTCCGCACACTCGACGTCGGCGTGCCGCAGCTCGCCATGCATTCTATCCGCGAGCTCTGCCACGCGGAGGATCCGCAACGGATGGCGCAGGTGCTGGCGGCGTTCCAGTCCCTCGCGGAGCTGCCTCCGCTCGACTGAACGCCTGTCAGTGCAGCGGGTCGCTGCGCAGATGCGCCGGCACGAGGCGGCGCTCGAGACCCTCGAAGGCGAGTTCCGTGGCGAGGGCGAGGAACGCAGCGGGCAGTGCACCCTGGAGGATCAGCTCCGGATCGTTGAGGGCGAGGCCCGTGACGATGGGCTGCCCGAGACCACCCGCACCGACGAAGGCGGCGAGCGTCGCGGTCCCGATGCTGATCACCGCGGCCGTACGCACGCCGGCGAGAACGTTGGGCATGGCGAGCGGCAGCAGCAGATGCCGCACCTGCTGACGTTCCGTGAGGCCCATGCCGACCGCCACGCGCACGAGCAGCGGATCCACCGTGAGCAGCGCCGTGACCGTGGCGCGCAGGATCGGCAGCAGCGAGTAGAGGAACAGCGCGACGACGGCCGGCGCCCAGCCGATGCCCAGGAGGGGAATCAACAGCGCGAGCAGCGCGATGGACGGGATCGTCTGCAGCAGGCTCGCCACGTAGAGCACCACCCTCGAGCTGCGCGGCGATCGGTGCACGAGTACCCCGAGGGGCAGGCCGAGGAGCACGGCGGCGAGCAGTGCGGAGCCCGTGAGCTGCAGATGGCGCAGCGTGTTCGCCAGCAGATCGCTGCGTCGGCCGCGCATCGCCCGGCCCGCCTCCACGAGCCCTTCTTCCAGGAGGAACGCCTGCGCGACCTCGTCGAAGCCGAGTCCGTCGACGGACACGCGGGCGTTCAGCGCCCGCATGCGCGCGGCGTCGATGCGGCCCTCGAGACGGGCGAGCGACGCGGCGGCCTCGGCGGGCAGATCGTCGCGCGCGAGGGGGAGCGCCAGGTAGGTCGGGAAGAAGCCGAGATCGTCCTCGAGCACGAAGAGGCCGTAGCGCTCGAGGTCACCGTCCGTCGAATAGGCATCCGTGACGTCGATGCGGCCGCTCGCGAGCGCCTGATAGGCGAGACCGTGATCGACGCCGTTCACCGCGAAGTCGAAACCGTAGGCGAGACGCAGCCCGGCCCAGCCGTCGTCACGCTCGACGAATTCGTTGGAGAAGGCGAAGACGAGGTCGTCGCGCGGCAGCAGATCGGAGATGCGCTCGAGCCCCTCACGCCGCGCACGCTCGCCGTCCACCGCGAGGGCGTAGGTATTGTCGAAGCCGAGCGGCGGCAGCGTGCGCAGGCCGAGGCGTGCGAGCGGCGCCGCGATCGCCTCCGGCGTGGCGGCGAGCTCCGCGCGCAGGATCGCCTGGGTGATCGTCCCCGTGTACTCCGGATAGACGTCGATCTCGCCCGTGTCGAGCGCTTCCTTGCAGATGAGCGTACCGCCGAGGCCGAAGCGCCGCTCCACCTCGAGACCGTCGGCCTCCAGCAGCTGCGCGAAGATCTCCCCGAGCAGATAGGACTCGCCGAAGCTCTTCGAGCCGATGGCGACGGGTCGCTCCGCACCCGAAGCGCAGCTCGGCGCGGCCGCGAGGACGAGCAGCAGGCAGGGCGCGAGCAACCGGCTCATCCCAGCTGCTCCGCGAACAGGCGTTCGATCCAGGGGGCGCCCGGCGCCGAGCGCACCGCCTCGACGGCGCCGGCCCGCGCCACGCCGCCATCGCCGAGCACGACCAGCTCCGAGGCGAGCTCCACCGCCTCGCGAAGGTCGTGCGTCACCAGCACCACGGTCACCGGTTCGCTCGCGGCAAGACGCCGGAAGTGGTCGTGGATGCCCATGCGGGTGATGGGATCCACCGCCGAGAAGGGCTCGTCGAGGAGCAGCAGTGGCGGTTCGAGCATCATCGCGCGGCAGAGCGAGACGCGCTGCTGCTGCCCCCCGGACAGCTCGTGCGGGTAGCGCCCGGCGAGTTCCGGTACCAGTTCGACGAGCGCCATGAGGTGCGCGAGCCGATCCTCGCGGCGCGACGCGGACCAGCCCTCGAGGCGCGCGAGCAACGTGACGTTCTCGCGGACGGTCAGGTGCGGGAACAGCGCGGAACCCTGCACGGCGTAGCCGGTCCGGCGCCGGATGCCCAGCACCGTGTCAGGACCGACGCGCTCACCGAAGACCCGCACCTCGCCCGCATCGGGCCGGACGAGTCCGTTGATCATCTGCAGCAGCGTCGACTTGCCGCTGCCGCTCTCTCCGATGACGGCCGTGGTGCGCCCGGCTGCGATCGCGAGATCCACGTCACGCAGCACTTCCGTGCTGCCGAAGCGCTTGGCGACGTTCAGGAAGGAGACGGCAGTCTCGCTCATGCGACCGTGACGCCCCAGCGCGCCGCGAGCGTATCGAGATGCGCGAGCAGCCCGCCGAGTACGCGCCGCGCCTCGCCGTCGCCGGCCCCTTCCGCGAGCAGCAGCTGCGTTTCCGCTCGCACCGACGCCAGAGAGCGCATGCCGTCGCGGCCCCTCGCGAGGCGGTCGCGGACCCGTTCGGCGAAACGCGCGCGCCCGGCGTCGTCGAGGGCGTCCGGGTGACTGCGCGCCAGATGCTCGAAAGCGAGCTCCTGCGCGCGGGCGTCCTCGAGCGGCGGCGGTGACGCGAGCGCATCGGGCGCCGCATCCCGCAGTTCCCCGAGCGTCCGTCGGTCACCGTCCGGAAGGAAACCGTCGTAGAGGCTGCCGAAGACGTCCTCGCTCGGCGGCCGCGGCGCGCGCTCGTAGCAGGCCGTCACCCGATCGCCGAGTCCAGGCATGCGGCGCAGCGTCTCGATGCGCACGCGGGCGAGCGCCGGATCGAGACCGAGACGCTCCGCGTCCTCGCCCCGCAGCACCGCGAGCGGCGCGAGGGCAGGCACCTTGTTGAGGTGCACCTCCTTGAGCGGCGGGCGCGTGCGTCCAGCGAGCGCCTCGCTGGGCGCGAAGAGCGTCTCCCGCAGCGTCACCGCGTCGGCCTCCCCCCAGGCTTCCGGGTCGACGGAGAGATCGGCCACGAGGACCGAATTGCGGTTCGTGGGGTGCATGGCGACGGCGACCACGAGGGCCAGATGATGCGCACTCCCGGGGTAACGGCCGGAGACATGCAGACAGGGCGTGCGCAGCAGCGGCAGCAGCAGGTCGGTGACCACGCGCTTGTCGCGCAGACCGAGGTGGAAGTCGACGAGGCGCGGCTGCGCCGCGCGCAGACGACGGGCGAGACCCACGGTGGCGAGCACGTCGGAGACCGCATCGTGAGCCCGGGCCTGCTCGATGCCGTTCGCGGCCGCGAGATGTTCGAGGCGGAAGCTGCGGCGACCGTCGATCTCGGGCCAGACGATCCCGTCCGGCCGCAGCGCCGCGGCCATGCGTGCGAGATCGATGAGGTCCCAGCGCGAGTTGCCCGACTTCCACTCGCGCGCGTACGGGTCGCGCAGCGTACGCCAGAGACCGAAGCGGACGAACTCGTCGTCGAAGCGCAGGTTGTTGTAGCCCGCGACGCAGCTCCGGGGACGGGAGAACTCGGCGTCGATGCGCCGGAACAGCGATCGCTCGTCGACGCCGTCGACCCAGTCCGAGGGCGCCAGCCCCGTGACCAGCAGCGCCTCCGGCTCCGGGACGACATCGTCGTCGGGGCAGGACAGGAAGGAGACCGGCTCCTCGACCGGTTCGAAGTCCGCATCCGTGCGCACGCCGGCGAACTGGACGATGCGGTGCCAGCGCGGGTCGCGGCCCGTGGTCTCCAGATCGTAGAAGTAGAAGCTGTCCCGCACCCGGGCCTCCCCTTTCAGCGGCGGGGCCACCTTGCAATCCCTGCTCGCCCGTTGGCAACCTGCCGCGTCCCGACGCGGGGGTGCACCCTTGGAAGATCAAGACCACGACGCGAAGGCGGCCGCGGACGGCCAGGCATCCCCGCACCCGCTGCTGCAGCCGCTGGCGCTCGCGGGCGGGCCGCTCGCGGGCGCCGTGGCCTGGCTGGCGATGGCGTCCTCGGGCTGGGCGCCGGAGGCGAGTCACGCAGCCGCCGTGACCGCCTGGGTCGTGGTCTGGTGGATCACGGAGCCGATCCCGATTCCCGCGACGTCCCTCCTGCCGCTGGCCCTCATGCCCCTGCTGGGCGTGCTGCCCGCAGCCGCCGTCGCCGGCGCCTACGGCTCGCCGCTGATCCTGCTCCTGCTCGGCGGCTTCATCCTGTCCACCGCCATGGAGCGGTCCGGCGCCCATCGCCGCGTCGCGCTCACCATGGTGAATCTGTTCGGGGGCTCGAGCGGACGCCGCCTCGTGCTCGGCTTCATGGCGGCCTCGGCGACCCTGTCCATGTGGATCTCGAACACGGCGACGACGCTCATGCTCCTGCCCGTGGCACTCGCCGTCCTCGAGCGCGTCCGCGACGAGCGCATGGTCATGCCCCTGCTCCTCGGCATCGCC
>JAZBPO010000003.1:0-25999 GCA_036351675.1 Pseudomonadales bacterium | reverse complement strand
GCCGATCTGCGCGTGGTGCAGCTGCTCCTCGGCCATGCCGACCTTTCGACCACCCAGATCTACACGCACGTCGCGCAGGCGCGCCTGAAGCAGCTCCACGCGGAGCACCATCCGCGCGGCTGACAGCGTCTGTCCGCGCGGACGGAACCAAGCGCGACTCATGCGGTCGCAGGACCCGTGGACCGCGCGCATCGGCCGCTTGTGCGAGAATCGGCGCGCCGCGGCTCACGGGCCCGCGCCATCCGGCCGCCCACGCATCGGAGTACTGCATGAGAAGCCTGATCAAGACCTTCGCCTTCTGCCTCGCCCTCGCGTTCGCCGCCACGGGCGTCGGCGCCGCGGACACGCCGCGCCTGGAAGGCGAGGATGCCGCACGGATCTACGCCAACCTGAAGGAAGCGAGCCCTGCCATGCCGATCACGGCAGTGGTGCCTGCATCGGTGCCCGGCCTCTACGCCGTGCAGCTCGAGGACGGCGGCGCCTACTACGCGACGCCGGATGCGAAGCACGTCGTCGCCGGCGATCTCTACGCCATCGTCGACGGCGGCTTCGTGAACCGGACCGAGGACCTGCGCTCCGCCCGTCGCCGGCTCATGCTCGATGAGGTCGACGAGCAGGACATGATCGTGTTCGCGCCCGACGGTGAGCGCCGCGGCGTCGTCAGCGTCTTCACGGACGTCGATTGCGGATTCTGCCAGCGCCTGCATCGTGAGGTGCCGGCACTGAACGAGATGGGGATCGAGGTGCGTTATCTCGCGTACCCGCGTGCCGGCGTCGGCTCGGCGACCGCCGACAAGCTCGTGTCGGCCTGGTGCGCCGAGGATCCGCAGACCGCACTCACGCGTCTGAAGTCCGGAGAGCCCGTGGAGCCGCGCTCCTGCGCCAATCCGGTCGCGGCGCAGTATCGCCTCGGTCAGCGCATGGGCGTACGCGGTACGCCGGCGCTGTTCCTCGAGGACGGCCGCATGCTCCCGGGCTACATGCCGGCCGATGCGCTGGCCGCCGAGATGGGCCTGCTGGGCCGCTGACCCGCCCTCGCCCCGCCCGCTGGCGGGGCGTCTCTCCGGGCGCGTTGACGCGCCCGACCCCCGCCTCTACCTTCGCGCTTCTTTCGAGACCCGGGGAGCGTACGTGCAAGCGATCAGGCTGGGCCTCTGCGGCCTCGGCACCGTCGGCGGTGCCGTCTTCGACGTCCTCACGCGCAACGGTGACGAGATCGCCCGCCGCGCCGGCCGACGCCTCGACGTGACCGTCCTCGGGCTCCGGCGCGACCGTCCGGACCTGGAGCTGCGCGGCGCGCGCGTCGAACGGGACGTGCTCGCGGTGGCGGACGCCGACGACGTCGACGTGCTGGTCGAACTCATCGGCGGCACCACGCTCGCGCGCGATCTCGTGCTGCGCGCCATCGAGGCCGGCAAGCACGTGGTGACGGCGAACAAGGCCCTCGTCGCCGAGCACGGCAACGAGATCTTCGCGGCCGCCGAGGCAAAGGGCGTCAGCGTCGCCTTCGAGGCGGCCGTGGCGGGTGGCATCCCGCTCATCAAGGCGATCCGCGAGGGTCTGGCCGCGAACCGCATCGGCTGGCTGGCCGGCATCGTCAACGGCACGTCGAACTTCGTGCTCTCGGAGATGCGCAGCACGGGGCGCGACTTCGACGACGTGCTCGCCGAGGCGCAGCGCCTCGGCTACGCGGAGCTCGATCCCACCTTCGACGTGGACGGCACCGATGCCGCCCACAAGCTGACGATCCTCGCCTCCATCGCCTTCGGCGTGCCGCTGCAGTTCGCCGCCGGCTACACGGAAGGCATCGACGTCGTCACGCGGACTGACATCGCCTATGCCGAGGAGCTGGGCTATCGCATCAAGCCGCTCGCCATGACCCGGGCGACGGAAGCGGGCATCGAACTGCGCGTGCACCCGACGCTCGTGCCCGAGAAGCAGCTCCTGGCCAACGTGGACGGCGTCATGAACGCCGTGCTCGTCGCCTCCGACGCGGTGGGCCCCACGCTGTACTACGGCCCGGGCGCAGGGGGCGAGCCGACGGCTTCGTCGGTCATCGCCGATCTCGTCGACGTCGCGCGCGCCGTCGACGCGCCGGCGGCGCAGCGCGTGCCGCCGCTCGCATTCCACGCCGAGGCGCTCTCGGATCTGCCCATCCTGCCCATCGGCGCGGTCACTTCCGCCTACTACCTGCGCATCCTCGCCCTCGACGCACCCGGCGTGCTCGCACGCATCGCGACGCTGCTGGCCGACGAGGGCATCAGCATCGAGGCGGTGATCCAGAAGGAGTCGGAGATCCGTGCCCTCGGCGGCGAGGCCTGGGTGCCGATCATCATCCTCACGCAGCGCGTGAAGGAAGCGCAGCTCGAAGCCGCGCTGCGCGCGATCGAGGCGCTCGAGGACGTGCGGTCCCCGGTCACGCGGTTGCGTGTGGAGAGCCTGGATCCCGTCGACGCGAAGGCGTGACGGCGCCGCGCATCGAACGCAGGGTCGCGCCCGCAGCGGCCCTGGCCGCGCTGAGGGCTGCCGGCGTCGAGCCGCTGCTCGCGCGCATCTACGCCGCCCGTGGCGTGAGCGAGGCCGGCGCACTGGAGCGCGGCCTCGACGGTCTACCCGATCCCGAAGGCCTGCCGGGTCTCGACGCGGCCGCCGCGCGACTGCTCGCGGCCCGGGACCGCGGTGAGCGCGTCTGCATCGTCGGGGACTACGACGCGGACGGTGCGACCGGCACGGCGCTCGCCGTGCGCGGCCTCCGGGCGCTCGGTTTCCCGCAGGTGGCGTTCCGCGTTCCGGACCGCTTCGTGCACGGCTATGGCCTGTCTCCGGGCATCGTCGAGGATCTCCTCGACGCCGATCCCCCCGACCTGATCGTCACCGTCGACAACGGCATCGCCAGCGTGGAGGGCGTCGCTGCGGCGCGTGCCGCGGGCGTGGACGTCGTCGTGACGGACCATCATCTGCCCGGCGCCGTACTGCCCGCCGCGGCCGCGATCACGAACCCGCGCCTGGACCCGGCCTCGCCGTTCCTGGAACTCGCCGGCGTCGGCGTGGTGTTCTTCCTGCTCGTCGCGCTGCGGCGCCGGCTGCGTGCCCGCGGTGAGGCGGAGGGGGTGAATCTCGCGGCCTGGCTCGACCTCGTCGCCCTCGGCACCGTCGCGGACGTGGTGCCGCTCGGCCGGCCCAACCGCGTCCTCGTGGAACAGGGGCTCCGGCGCATGCGCGCTGGTCGGTCCTGCATGGGCATCCGCGCCCTCGCGGACGTGGCCGGACGCGACCGTGCCCACCTCCGGGCCTCGGATCTCGCCTTCGCCCTCGCACCGCGGCTGAACGCCGCGGGCCGTCTCGAGGACATGACCCTCGGCGTCGAACTGCTGCTGACCGACGATCCGCTGCGTGCGCGGGACCTGGCCGCACGCCTCGATGCGATCAACCGCGAACGCCGGGAGATCGAGGCCGACATGAGTGCGGTCGCCGCGAGCCTGGCCGCGGAGCTGCCCGACGACTGGGGCCTGTGCCTGCACGACCCGGCCTGGCACGCCGGCGTCGTCGGCATCGTCGCGGGCCGCGTGAAGGAGCGCCTCCATCGGCCCGTCGTCGCCTTCGCGGAGGCCGAGCCGGGCGTGCTCCGGGGATCGGCGCGGTCCGTCCCGGGCCTGCACGTCCGTGACGCCATCGAGACCGTGGCGACGCGTCATCCGACCCTGGTGCGGGCCTTCGGCGGCCACGCCATGGCGGCCGGCCTCACGCTCGCGACCGCGGACCTGGCGCGCTTCGCGCGGGCCTTCGACGCCGTCGTGCGCGAGCAGCTGACGGAAGCGGATCTCGCCCGCGTGCAGCTCTCCGACGGCGAACTCACGGCGGCCGAGCTGGACCTGACCACGGCCCGTCGCCTGGAGACCGCAGGTCCCTGGGGTGCGGCCTTCCCGGAGCCGGTCTTCGACGGCGAGTTCGAGGTCGAGGACGTGCGCGTCATCGGCGAGGCACACGTCCGCCTGCGCCTCGCGAAGGGTTCTCGCCGCGGCATCGGTGCCATCGCCTTCGGTGGCGTCGAGCAGGGCTGGGATGCGCCGCCGTCGCGGGTACGCCTGCTCTATCGTCTCGAGGTGAATCGCTGGCGCGGCAGCGAGCAGCTGCAGCTCGGCGTCGTGCATCTCGAGGGCGCCTGAATCGCCAGGCGCCAGGTGGCGCGCGCGAAGTCACGTCGCCGTACGTGCACTCCGACGAATGGCGATCGCGACCTGGACGCTCCTGGCGTCCGCAGAGGGCACGGATTCCGGGCAGGCATCGAGACCCACTTACTCCGCGGCCGCCCGTTTCCGCATCTCTGCGTCATCCAGCTTCAGGAAGCGCACCGCGTTCGACCAGAGGATCGCTTCCTTCTCCGCGTCGGTCAGATACGGCGACTCACGGATCACGTCGATGGCTGGCGTGATCAGGCCCGGCCAGTTCATCTGGTCGGAGCCGAACATGATGCGTCCTCCGAACCCGGCGTCGACCAGATCGAGAAGCGTGCGCTCGAATTCCTCGGCGGTGCGCATCCAGGAAAGACCACCGATGTCCACGTACACGTTGGGGTAGGTGTAGAGAAGCGTCTTCAGCTGGCTCGGAAAACCTTCGGCCATGTGCATGATCGTGACGCGCAGGTTCGGATACTTCGCCAGCACGGGTTCGAGGAGCATGGGATCGCCGAGCCTGACGCGGTAGCTCGGCATCAGCATCGCGGCTCCCGGTGGTCCCGTGCCCATGTGGATCGCAACCGGCACGTCGAGTTCGGCCGCTACTGCGTAGAAGCCGTCCATGCGCTCGTCGTCAGGACCGATGCCCTGGTACTGATTGGAGATCTCACCGATCACCAGGAAGCCGCCATCTGTCAGTAGCGAGCGCACTTCCTCCGGACCGTAGGGATCACGTGCCAGATTGAGCTGAAGACTCGGCAGGAAACGGCCTGGCGCCGCGGCCATCCAGGCTCGCACACGATCGGGCGGCCCGCTCAGCACGCCGATCGCCTGGTTCTGCTCCAGCTGCTCGATCGTCTGACGCATGACCTCGTCGTCGGTGGACGGACCGACTACCGGATCCTCGCAGCGTGGGTTCATCATGGCGCCCATGAACTGCCGGGGCCACGGAACGGCCGGGTCAGGCGTCGGCAGATGCGCGAGCATGGGCACGCACACAGCCTGCCCGGGCGGACCATTCATGTCCGCGGTCGCGGCGTGCAGGTGGACGTCGAGGACGGGGCCCTGTTCGGCCAGCACCGAGGACGCGATCAGCCAGCTCAGCGCGACAAGACCTGACAATCGAGCGGACATACGGGTCGACTCCCACGGGATGCGGCCAGCACTCGAGACACTTGCCGCGAGGGCGCGCGCCGCCGTCGCGCATCATGCAGCAGCTGCAGAGTTCACGTCGACGCGCCCCTCTTTCGCGCGTGCTCGTTCGACCCGTGCCTCCGGCTGCTTTGTCGCCTCGACGTCGAGCGATGGGCGGCAGCGAGCAGCTGCAGCTCGGTGTGGTGCATCTCGGGAGGCCTTGAACAACGAGGTGTCAGGCGGCCCGCAGCAGGTACCGGAAAGCTCGAGCGGGGCCGTCACCGCGTGAGTCGCGCTCGGCGGCTCTGCTAGAATCCGCGCCCCGCGCTTCGGCCACGGTCGAACGCACCTTCGCGGAATCCGGATCGGAGCACACCCATGGAGGACGTCAACGTCGTCCGCGACCGCCTCTCGGACATGGCCCAGCGGGCCGAAGTCCTTAGGGGGTATCTTTGACTATGCCGACCGCAAGGATCGGCTCGCCGAAGTAGAACTCGAACTCTCCGAACCCACGGTCTGGGACGACCCGGACAAGGCGCAGGCCCTCGGCCGCGAACGCGCCGAACTCGAAGGGATCGTCAGCGTCCTCGAGAAGCTCGACGAGGGCCTCTCGGACGCGCGGGACCTCTTCGATCTGGCCCTCGAGGAAGACGACGCGGAGACCGTCGATTCGGTCCGCGCGGACCTCGAAGGCCTCGAGCAGGAACTCGCCCGCCTCGAGTTCCGCCGCATGTTCTCCGGCGAGATGGACTCGGCCGACTGTTTCGTCGACGTCCAGGCCGGCGCCGGCGGCACCGAGTCCCAGGACTGGGCCGAGATGCTGCTGCGCATGTACCTGCGCTGGGCCGAGCGCCACGGCTTCGAGACGGAAGTGATCGAGGTGTCGCCGGGCGAGGTCGCGGGCATCAAGAGCGCCACCTTCGCGCTCCGGGGCGATCACGCCTTCGGCTGGATGCGCACGGAGACGGGTATCCATCGCCTGGTGCGCAAGTCGCCCTTCGATTCGGGCGCGCGGCGCCACACCTCCTTCGCCTCCGTCGTCGCCTCGCCGGAGATCGACGACGACATCGAGATCGAGATCGATCCGTCCGATGTGCGTACGGACACCTATCGCGCCTCCGGCGCCGGTGGTCAGCACGTCAACAAGACGGACTCGGCCGTGCGTCTGACGCACGAGCCCTCGGGTGTCGTCGTCGCCTGCCAGTCCGAGCGTTCGCAGCACCAGAACCGTGACAAGGCCTGGAAGCAGCTGCGCGCGAAGCTCTACGAACTCGAGCTGCAGAAGCGCAGGGCCGAGGCCCAGGAGGCGGAGGACGCCAAGTCGGACATCGGCTGGGGCCACCAGATCCGTTCCTACGTGCTCGACCAGAACCGGGTGAAGGATCTGCGCACCAACATCGAGGTCTCGAATCCCGATGCGATCCTCGACGGCGACATCGACCAGTTCATCGAGGCGAGCCTGAAGGCTGGCCTCTGATCCCCCTTTCCCACGAGCGCAGGACGGAAGGCAGTGAGCGAAGACAAGCGAGCCGACGGGCCGGGTTCCGGCGAGGGAGAACAGATCGCCTGGCGTCGGGAGAAGCTCACGCGCCTGCGCGAAGGCGGTTACGGCTTCCCGAACGACTTCCGCCGCTCGCGCGAAGCGGACGGTACGGAACACGATTCCGCCGTCCTCGAGCAGCGCTACGGTGAGCGCGAGAAGGCGGAGCTCGAGGACGCGGCCATCGAGATCGCGATCTCCGGCCGCCTCATGAACCGGCGTGGCCCGTTCCTCGTGATCCGCGACGGCGCCGGCGACATCCAGTTCTATCTCGACAAGCAGGCCGATCCGGCCCTGAAGGAGATCGTCGAGGGGTGGGACATCGGCGACGTGGTCGCCGGTCGCGGCACGCTCGCGAAGTCGGGGCGCGGCGCCCTCTACGTGTATCTCGCCGAGGCGCGCCTGCTCACCAAGGCCCTGCGTCCGCTGCCCGACCAGTACTACGGCGTGCAGGACACGGAGCTGCGCTACCGCCGCCGCTACCTCGATCTGATCATGAACGAGGACAGCCGGCGCATCTTCCGGACGCGGTCGGCCATCGTGCAGGCGATCCGCGACTTCATGGTGGGCCGCGATTTCATGGAGGTCGAGACCCCCATGATGCAGGTGATCCCCGGGGGCGCCGCGGCGCGGCCCTTCGTCACGCACCACAACTCCCTCGACATGGATCTCTACCTGCGCGTCGCGCCGGAGCTGTTCCTCAAGCGCCTGACCGTCGGCGGCTTCGAACGCGTCTTCGAGATCAATCGCAACTTCCGCAACGAGGGCCTGTCCACGCGCCACAACCCCGAGTTCACCATGCTCGAGTTCTACTGGGCCTACGCGGACTACGAGGACCTCATGGATCTCACGGAGCAGATGTTCCGGCAGATCTGCGAGCGAGTCCTCGGCTCGACCTCCGTCGAGTACCAGGGCGAGACCATCGACTTCGGTGCGCCGATCGCGCGCATGCCCGTGCGCGATTCGCTGATCCACTACGCGGGCCTCGACGCGGCGCTCGTCGACGACCGCGACCAGCTCGCCGCGTACGCGGCGCGGCACGGCGTCGACGTCACGGACGCCATGGGGCTCGGCAGTCTGCGCTTCGCGCTCTTCGAGGAACTCGTCGAGGAGAAGATCACGCAGCCGGTGTTCATCACCCAGTACCCGACGGAGGTCTCGCCGCTCTCGCGTCGCAACGATGCGGATCCGGAGGTGACGGACCGTTTCGAGCTCTTCGTCATGGGCCGGGAGATCGCCAACGGTTTCTCGGAGCTGAACGACGCCGAGGACCAGGCCGAGCGCTTCCGCCGCCAGGTCGAACTCAAGGACTCCGGCGACGACGAGGCCATGCACTACGACGCGGACTACGTCACGGCCCTCGAGTACGGCCTGCCGCCGACGGCGGGCGAGGGCATCGGCATCGACCGACTCGTCATGCTGCTGACCGACTCGACGAGCATCCGTGACGTGCTGCTGTTCCCGCACATGCGGCCACGCGGCGACTGACGCGCGCCGCTGTGGGGAACGCTGCCGATCGGGTCCGTCTGGAGGAGAGCTGGAGGCAGGTGCTCCTGCCGGAGTTCGAGGCCCCCTACATGCAGCAGCTCCGGGGCTTCCTCGCGGACCGCAAGGCGGCGCGCGCGACCGTCTATCCCCCCGGGCCGGAGATCTTCGCCGCGCTCGATCACACGCCGCTGCCGGAGGTGCGCGTGGTGATCATCGGCCAGGATCCCTATCACGGGCCGGGTCAGGCGCACGGCCTGTGCTTCTCCGTGCGCCCCGGCGTCGACGTGCCGCCCTCGCTGAAGAACATCTTCGCCGAGATCAACGCGGACATGACCGATCCCTCCGTACCCGGTGGCGATGCCGATCGGCGCGTCGGCGGAAGCGGTTACCTCGACGGCTGGGCGCGCCAGGGTGTGCTGTTGCTCAATGCCGTGCTCACCGTCGAGCGCGGCAATGCGGGGGCACATCAGGGTCGTGGCTGGGAGCGCTTCACGGACCGCATCGTGGAGATCGTGAACGCCGAGCGCGAGCACGTGGTCTTCATGCTCTGGGGCAGCTATGCGCAGAAGAAGGGCGCGCGCGTCGACCGCGCTCGCCACTGTGTGCTCACGGCACCGCATCCCTCGCCGCTCTCCGCCCATCGTGGCTTCTTCGGCTGCCGTCATTTCTCCGCGGCCAATCGCTATCTCGTCGATCACGGCCGCGAACCGGTCGACTGGTTCAGGACCGGGACCGACTGATGGGCAGGAAGTCCGGAAAGCGCCAGGGCGGGCTGGTCTACAGCACGGATGCGGGACGCATGTGTCCGGGCTGCCGGAGGCCCGAGGCCGACTGTCTCTGCAGTCGAGATGTCGCTCGGAGCACGGGAGACGGTATCGTTCGGGTGTCGCGGCAGACCAGGGGCCGCAAGGGTGCCGGCGTGACCCTCGTCACCGGTCTGCCGGGGAACGCGGTGCAGATCGCCGAGCTCGCGAAGGCGCTGAAGTCGCTGTGTGGCGTCGGCGGCTCGGTGAAGAACGGTGTCGTGGAACTGCAGGGTGATCAGCGCCAGCGCGTGGTCGCCGAACTCGAACGTCGCGGCATGAAGGCGAAGAGCGCCGGAGGCTGAGCATGGACGAAACGCGACCGGATCTGCGCATAGGGATGTCCGTGGAACCGGACTACCGGCATCTCGCGTTCGAGGGCGTGCTCTCCAACGACGGCCTCGTCCGCGAACTCGGTCGGCTCTGGGGTTCCGACGACTACGCCTACGATCGCGCCGAGCTCTACGATCTGCGCGGCATCACGAGCAGTGCGCTGGACTCGAACGGCGTCCAGCTCGCGGCGGCACTCGATCTCGACCTCTTCGCGGACCAGCCGGACCGGCGTTCCGCCATCGTCGCCGGCAATGCCCTGCACTTCGGCCTCGCGCGCATGTTCCAGGCCTATCTCGGCGAGCGCGAAGCGAACGTGCGCGTGTTCGGCGACTTCGACGAGGCCGTCGCCTGGCTCGTGAGCTGACCGGGGACGCGGCGCCGCCTTGTCACGGTCTCCGACGGCAGGGACACTCTCGCGATCGCGCCCGCACCCGGAGCCCCTCATGAAGCGACTCCTTCTCCTGTCGGTCCTCGCCTCTGTTCTCGGCGTCGGCTGCGGCGAAGCGCCGCCGGCGGAGGGCGAAGCGGATGGGTCCGACCGCTTCGCGGCGGAACGCGCGCTCGACGTCGCCGGCCTCGACTCGGCTGCGCTGCTCGCCCTGCAGACCGGGGGCCGGGCGTCCGCCCTCGACATCGTCGACGCGGTCGCGCAGGACGTCGGCGCCCGCGACGGCGTCTATCGGGCGGTGCTCACCATGAACGAGGCCGCGGGCAGCGCGGCCAGCGCGCTCGATGGCCGCCGCGAGGCCGGCGAGATCGTCGGCCCGCTCCACGGCGTGCCGGTCATGGTGAAGGACAACCTCGAGACCGTGGACATGGCCACCACGGCGGGCTCGCTCGCGCTCCTCGGCAATCGCACGGGGCGCGACGCGCCCGTGGTCGCGCGGCTGCGCGAGGCCGGCGCGGTCCTGGTCGGCAAGACGAATCTCTCCGAGTGGGCGAACTTCCGTTCCGAACGCTCCTCCTCCGGCTGGTCCGGCGTCGGCGGGCAGACGCGCAACGCCGTCGAGCCGTCGCGCACGCCCTGCGGCTCCTCGTCCGGCAGTGGCGTCGCGGTCGCGCTCGGCTACGTGCCGCTCGCCATCGGCACGGAGACGAACGGGTCCATCGTGTGTCCGTCGGCCGTCAACGGCATCGTCGGCTTCAAGCCTTCGATCGGCGCCGTGCCCCAGGACGGCATCGTCCCGATCGCGCACACGCAGGACACGGCTGGACCCATGGCCGGCAGCGTCGCGGACGCGGCGCTCGGCTATGCGGTGATCGCCGGAATCGCGGTCGACGCCATGCTGGCGCAGGTCCGTGAGGGCGCGCTCGAGGGCAAGCGGCTCGGCGTGGTACGCAGCGCCATGGGCTACCACGAGGGGGTCGATGAACTCTTCGAGCGGGTGCTCGCCGATCTGGCGGCGGCCGGCGCCGTGCTCGTGGACGACCTCGAGCTCGAGACGCACGAGGGCTTCGGCAAGGACAGCTACGACGTGCTTCTCTACGAGTTCCGCACCGATCTCGATGCCTGGTTCGCGTCCCTGGACACGCCGGCGCCGGTGGTCGGCCTCGATGCGCTCATCGAGTTCAATCGCGAACACTCGGAGCGATCCATGCCCTACTTCCGCCAGGAGATCTTCGAGGCGGCGGCGGCCAAGGGCCCGCTCACGGAGGCGGCCTACCAGGAGGCGCTCGCGCGCATCCGCCGCACGACCCGGGAGGAGGGCGTGGAGCGCCTGCTCGCGGACCACGATCTCGACGCGCTGATCGCGCCGACGGAGGGGCCCGCCTGGAGCATCGACCTGGTGAACGGAGACCACTTCCTCGGCGGCTTCTCGACCTTCGCCGCCGTCGGC
Source organism: Pseudomonadales bacterium (assembly GCA_036351675.1). Taxonomy (GTDB): domain Bacteria; phylum Pseudomonadota; class Gammaproteobacteria; order Pseudomonadales; family Azotimanducaceae; genus JAZBPO01. The sequence goes on along the minus strand of JAZBPO010000003.1, from coordinate 14,688 downwards.
GGCTACCCGCACCTCACCGTGCCCATGGGGACGCTGCACGGCCTGCCGATCGGATTCTCCTTCGTCGGCGCGCGCGACGACGACGTCGCCATGCTCGCGCTCGGGCAGGCCTTCGAGGCCGCGGGCATCGGCCATGCGATCGGCGCGGCGCTGCCGTGATCGACGTGGCTGCCGATGCTGCCGGGCGCGCACGGCAGCGGGTGCTCAGTCCACGAGGATCAGCGGGATCGTCGCGAGCAGCGCCGCCGCGAAGGCGAGGTTGACCCGCCGCAGGATCGTTTCCGAGGCGATCCAGCGCGCGAGGCCCGCGCCGAAGAGTGTCCAGGTGGTGGTCGACAGCAGGGTGATGCACAGGCCCGCGAAGGCGAGCACCAGGGAACCCGACAGCCCGCCGCCATCCAGGAAGCCGGCTGCGGCGGTGATCGAGAAGACCCAGGCCTTCGGATTCGCGAACTGGAAGGCTGCCGCCTCGACGAAGCGCAGCGGCCGGGCGTCTGCCGGATGTTCGGTGCGCGAAGCGCCGGCGATGCGCCAGGCGAGGTAGACGAGAAAGAAGGACCCGCACCAGCGCAGGATCATCTGCAGTGCCGGGAGCCTGTCGTAGAGGGCGCCGACCCCCAGGCCCGCGAGAAAGATCAGCGTGCAGAAGCCGGCGAGCACGCCGGCGATGTGGGGCAGGGTCCGGCGCCAGCCGAAGTTCATGCCCGACGCCGCCAGCATGAGGTTGTTGGGGCCCGGCGTCATCCCCATCACCAGGCAGTACCAGGCCAGGGGGACGATGGCGACGCCCGCGATGGTCGTGGCCTCGCTCAAGGTCAGATCGGTGCGCCGGGGGGCATGCGTGCGACGTCGTCGCGACGTTCGAAGACGCCGTCCTCCCGCGCTCGGGCGAGGAGCGAGGCGAGGCGCGCGCGATGCGCGGCGCTCTCACGCGGGCCGCGGGCGCCGGCGAGTTCCGCCTCGAGCCGCGTCGCGATGGCGCGCGCCGTGCTGGTGATCTCCGGCGCCGCGACGTCGTTCCAGGCGAGCGTCGCCAGATGCTCGACCACGAGCAGGGCGACGCGCCGCTCGACGAGTCCGCGCAGCCCGTCGTCCGGTCGCGGCATCACCCTCTCCGTGACGAGTGCCTCGAGCAGCTCGCGGGCATCCGGCAGGGACGGGTCGAGCGCGTGCTGCTGGTCGAGTCGCGCGAGGCGCCCGGGGGCGAGCAGGAAGCGCAGCGTGTGCTCTGCTGCCGCCTCCGCCGGCGTCACGGCATCGAAGGCGAGACCGGTGCGCCCGGGTGGCGCTTCGCGCGTGCGACGGTAGCCGTACGCCTGCGGCGTGATCCTCGCCACCAGCTCCTCGTCGAGGGCCAGCACGTCCGCGGAGAGCGTCCCGAGCAGGACCTCGAGCGCCCGGCGCTGCTCGCTGGCCGGTACGGGCGTCGTGCCGCCGCTGCCCGTCGTGGCGTAGTCGTAGACGAGACCGCCGAGCAGGCGCGCCGCCGCCTCGGTCTGATAGCGGTGCAGGTAGTACAGCGGCACGAGCATGGCTTCGAGATCCGAGCGCGGTGCCCCCTGCGGCAGCTTCCCGGCGTCGAAGCGCGCGAGGGCCGCCGCGCGGATGGCGAGGAGGCGCTCCAGCTCATCGACGGGATCGGTGCCTTCGTCCCACAGGTGGGCGGCCGGATGCGCCGCATCGGCCGGGCGGGCGTCGGGGTCGGAGAGAAAGGCGAGGGCTCGGGCGTCCGCGATGATCGCGGCGAGACCCGCGGCCTCCTCGCCCGCCTCGAAGTGGCTGTAACCGTAGCGGATCGTGTGCAGATCCCAGGCGCCGACGCCGACGTCGTAGGCATCGGGTCCGAGCGGGGCGTCCGGCGTGGCCAGGCGCGGGTGGGGGTAGTCCATGACCGACGCTCGATCCTGGGTGCTGGCGGCGTAGTTGTGCGCGAGGCCCAGCGTGTGGCCGACTTCGTGCGCGGCGAGCTGGCGCAGACGCGCGAGGGCGAGTTCGAGCGTGGCGGCATCGATCTCGGCCGCCGTGCCTTCGGCAGCGAGGGCACGGGCGATGAGCAGGTCCTGGCGCACGCGCAGGCTGCCGAGGCTGACGTGGCCCTTGAGGATCTCGCCCGTGCGCGGGTCGCGCACGGACATGCCGTAGGACCAGCCGCGCGTGGAGCGGTGCACCCACTGGATGACGTTGTAGCGAACGTCGAGCGGATCGGCCTCCTCCGGCAGCAGGCGGACCTCGAAGGCGCCGTCCCAGCCCGCGGCCTCGAAGGCCTCGGCCCACCAGCGCGCACCGTCGAGGAGCGCGGAACGCACCGGCTCGGGTGTGCCCGGATCGAGGTGGTAGACGATGGGCTCCACGGGGCGCAGGCGCGCCGCGGCCGGATCGAGCGGCTCGAGGCGATGACGGCGGATCACGCGCCGGACCAGATCGCCCGTCAGCGGTTGCGCGTAGTCGACCCAGCGGTGGACGGAGTAGCCGCTGCGCGGATGGAAGGCGCGCGGCCGGTAGCCCGGCTCCGGCAGCGCCACGAGTGAGTGATGTACGTGCACGGTGAGTGCCTCGGGGCTCGGGGTGACCGCGCGCAGCTCGCGTCCCTCCGGGTCGCCGACGAGGGTCAGGACCGCCTCGAGTTCCGTGTTCTTCGGGAAGCTCCGGGTGCGGTCGGGCCAGGGTGCACTGCGCGCCGTGTCGACGCGGTAGCTGCCTTCACCGGCGTCGTCGAGGAGGGCGGCGATGCGGGTCACGTCCGTGAGCAGGAACGGCGTGTAGGCGACGACGTAGCCGGTATCGTCCTCCGCCACGACCTCCAGGCCGGCGAGCACGGAACTCGCGAAGGCCTCCTCCACGGCGCGGCGCTCCGCGGGGGAGGGCGAATCGGCGCGGTAGTCCGTGTTCAGGGCGCGCAGCAGGGCGCGGCGGCCGACGCGTTCGAAGCGCACCAGGCGCGTGTCGGCCAGGCGCCCGCGATCGAGGCCGAGATCGTTCGAGCCGACGCCGCGCGGCAGGCTCGTCTGGAAGATGAACTCGCCCCGCGCATGGGGGATCTGCAGATACAGCTCCGCCGTTCGCGGATCGCGCAGCAGCGTGAAGAAGCCCTCGCTGCGTTCCAGCTCGGTCGCGAACTCGTCGACGCCCGGCAGTGGCTCGGCGGCGACGGCGGTCAGGGCCGGGAGCAGGGCCAGAAGAAGCAGGAGCATCGAGGCGCGGGGCGCCCGGCGGGCCTCGGACATGGCGGGTCTCCGATTGCGGCGGAGGCGGGAGTCTCGCCGTCGTCGGGGCGGGCCGCAACGGGGCTGTGCTATCTTTCGCGCCTTTCCCGACGACCCCCGATCGACGCGGCATCCGGCCGCGCCTCCGCCATTCGATTGCCCGGGTCGTCCGCCGCGGGCGCAGGCCAGCAGGAACCGGATCATGACCGCAAGCAGCAGTGCGAGGCTCGACAGCGAGGCGCTGATCGAGCTGGAGAACCGTCACGGGGCCCACAACTACCACCCCCTGCCGGTGGTGCTCGAGCGTGGCGAGGGCGTGTTCGTCTGGGACGTGGAGGGGCGGCGCTACTACGACTTCCTCTCCGCCTACTCCGCGGTCAATCAGGGCCATGCCCATCCGCGCATCGTGGGCGCGCTCGCGGAGCAGGCCGGCCGGCTGGCCCTCACCTCCCGCGCCTTCTACAACGCCGAGCTCGGCCGCTTCGAGCGCTACGCGACCGAGTACTTCGGCTTCGACCGCGTGCTGCCCATGAACACGGGCGCGGAGGCGGTGGAAACGGCGATCAAGCTCTGCCGCAAATGGGGCTACCGCGTGAAGGGCGTCCCCGACGGGCAGGCGAAGATCGTCGTCTGCGAGGAGAACTTCCACGGCCGCACGATCACCATCGTGTCCTTCTCCTCCGACGAGGACGCGCGCGCCGACTACGCGCCCTACACCCCCGGCTTCGAACGTGTGCCCTACGACGATCTCGATGCGCTCGAGGCGGCCCTCGACGATCCGAACGTCGTCGGCTTCCTCGTCGAGCCGATCCAGGGCGAGGCCGGTGTCGTGGTCCCCGCTCCGGACTATCTGCGCCGCGCCGCCGAACTCTGCCGAAGCCGGAACGTGCTGTTCATGGCCGACGAGGTGCAGACGGGCATCGCGCGCACCGGGAGCCTGCTCGCCGTCTGCGGCGACTGCACCTGCACAGGCCACTGCGAGCGTCAGAGCGCGAGCTACGTCCGCCCCGACGTGCTGATCCTCGGCAAGGCGCTCTCCGGGGGCGTCTATCCGGTCTCGGCGGTGCTCGCGGACGACGAGGTGATGCTCACCATGCAACCCGGTCAGCACGGATCCACCTACGGGGGGAACCCGGTCGCCGCCCGGGTCGCCCGTGAGGCGCTCGAGGTCGTCCGCGACGAGCGGCTCGCACAGAACGCGCGGCGCCTCGGAGAACTCTTCCGCCGGGAGCTGGCGCGGATCATCGAGGGCAGCAACCTCGTCTCTGCGGTACGCGGCAAGGGCCTGCTGAGCGCCATCGTCATCAACGACTCACCGGACTCCTCCACGGCCTTCGACCTGTGCCTGAAGCTTCGCGACAACGGTCTGCTCGCGAAGCCGACGCACGGCAACATCATCCGCTTCGCGCCGCCGCTGGTGATCACCGAAGACCAGCTGCGCGACTGCGTGGCGATCATCGAGCGAACGATCGCCGAGTTCTGAAGGGCCATGGCGACCTGTCTCGTCACCGGCGCCTCCGGCTTCGTCGGCGGACACCTCGCGACCGCCGCTGCGGCTGCGGGCTGGCGTACGCGCGCGGTCGGGGGCGCTCGCCCCGTCGAGCTCGCTGCCGACGTCGAGGTGCTTCCGCCGCGCAGCATCGGACCCGAGACGGCCTGGCTGGACGCGCTCGCCTCGGTCGACGTGGTCTTCCACCTCGCCGGTCTCGCGCACGGCCGCGACGGCGGTGACGCCGCGGCGCTGCAGCGCGTGAACGTGGATGGCGCCCTCGCGCTCGCGCGGACGGCGGTGCGTGCGGAGGTCGGGCGCTTCGTGTTCGTCTCCTCCATCGGCGTGCACGGCAACGCGAGCCCGGCGGGACCGCTGCGCGAGGATTCAGCGCTGCGGCCGGAGGCGCCCTACGCGGAGAGCAAGCTCGCGGCGGAGCAGGCGCTGCAGACGCAGCTCGCGGGCAGCGCGACGGAGCTGGTGATCGTGCGGCCGCCGCTCGTGCACGGGCCGGGCGCACCGGGCAATCCGGCTCGCCTCCTGCGGCTGGTGCGCAGCGGCCTGCCGCTGCCGCTCGCCTCCGTGCGGAACCGGCGCAGTTTCGTCTCCGTCGCCAATCTCTGCGCCGCACTCCTGTGCTGCGGGCTGCATCCGCGTGCCGCCGGCGAGACCTTCCTGGTGGCCGATCGGGCCGTGCTGTCGACGCCCGAGCTGCTCCGCGCCCTCGCGGCGCGCGCGGGCGTGGCGGCGCGTCTGCTGCCCTGTCCCCCGAGGCTGCTGCGCGCAGGAGCCGCGCTCGTCGGCCGGGGCGGCGATGTCGATCGGCTCATCGCGGACCTGGAGGTCGATGCGAGCCGCATCACACGCTTGCTCGGCTTCGAGCCGCCGCAGGGTCTCGAGGCGGCCCTCGACGCCTGGGCGGCGGGGCCCGCATGAGCGGTGCACTGCTGATCGCCTGCGCCGGGGCCGTGGCGGTGCTCGTGGGCACCGGCCTCGTGCGGCGCTACGCGCTGGCCCGGGACCTCCTCGATCATCCCAACGCGCGCGCCGCACACGAGATCCCCACCCCCCGGGGTGGCGGGCTCGCCATGGTGCTCGTGATCGTCCTCGGGCTTCTGGCAGGCGCCGCGCTCGGACTCGCGCCGCGCTCGCTCGCACTCGCGGTCGCCGGCGGCGGCGGCATGGTGGCCGCGATCGGCTTCCTCGACGATCACGGCGACGTGGCCGCGCGCTGGCGCCTGCTCGTCCACGTGCTGGCCTGTGGCCTCGCGATCGTACTGCTCGGTCCGGTGCGCGATCTCGAGCTGCCCGGCGGCGCCCTGTCCCTCGGCCCCTTCGCGACGGCCCTGTCGCTCCTCGCCGGCGTCTCGCTCGTGAACTTCTACAACTTCATGGACGGTATCGACGGCATCGCCGGCTCCGAACTGGTCTGTTTCAGCGCAGGCCTGCTGATCCTGGTCGGTGCGGAGGGTGTGCTCGCGTTGCCGGCCTGGCTCGGCGTGGCTGCTGGCGCCGCCTTCCTCGCCTGGAACTGGCCGCCCGCGCGCATCTTCATGGGTGACGTGGGCAGCGGCTTCCTCGGCTTCTATCTCGGTACGCTGCTCCTCGCGGGCGTCGCCTCGGGCGCCACGAGCCTATGGGGACCGCTCCTGCTGCTCGGGGTGTTCGTCGTGGACGCCCTGGTCACGCTGCTCGTGCGTGCGGCGACGGGACAGCGCGTGAGCGAGGCCCACAGTACCCATACCTTCCAGCACCTCGCCCGACGCTTCGGGCATCGCGCGGTCACGCTCGCGACCTGCGCCGTGAATCTCTGCTGGCTGCTGCCCCTGGCCCTGCTGGCGGAAGCGACGCCTGCCTACGGCCTCGCGCTGCTGGCCCTGGCCTGGCTCCCGCTCGTCGTGCTCGCCATCGCGGTGGGCGCGGGGCGGCCGCGCGAGTAGGCTCGCGGCATGGCGAAGAGCTCGGAATCCCCGGACGTCCGCGCGCGGCTCATCGGTCTCGGCCGTGGCGCCAAGACCGTGATCATCGCCACGAGCGACGCCTTCGTGATGATGCTCGCCCTCTGGGGCGCACACGTGCTGCGCCTGGAGGAACCGCTTCCGGAACGCCTCGCGGGCTACGCCTGGCTGCTGTTCGCCGTCCCCGCGCTCTCCGTTCCGCTGTTCCGGCTGCTCGGCACCTATCGGGCCGTGGTCCGCTTCATGGGAGGGCGGGCCGTCCTCGTCATCGCCCGTTCCGCTGCCGCGGCGACCGTCGTCTACGTGCTGCTGGTCGCGGCGCTGCGCGTGGAAGCGGTACCGCGCTCGACCTACGCGCTGTTCTTCCTGCTCACTTTCGGCGCCATGCTTGGGCTGCGCATGGCGGCCCGCGCCTGGCTGCCGAAGGCCGACGAGAGCTGGGCCGCGGGCGAGCGTCGTCGGGCCGTGATCTACGGCGCCGGTGCGGCGGGCGTCCAGCTCCATGGTCTGCTCGAACAGGGCGACGGCTTCCGCATCGTGGCCTTCCTCGACGACGACGAGAGCAAGCAGGGGACGGAGATCTTCGGCGTGCCGATCCATCCGCCGTCGCGTCTCGAGGCGCTCGTCGGTGCCGAGGGCGTGAGCCAGGTGCTGCTCGCGCTGCCCGGGACGACGCGGACGCGGCGCGTGGAGATCATCGAGGCGCTCGAGCGCTTCCAGGTGCGCGTGCGCACCGTGCCCGCCCTGCCGGAGATCGTCTCCGGCGGCTCGGCTCTCGATCAACTCCAGGAAGTGGAGATCGACGACCTGCTCGGACGTGACCCCGTGCCCCCCGACGAGGCGCTCCTCGACGGGCGCGTCGCCGGACGCCGGGTGCTGGTGACGGGCGCGGCCGGTTCCATCGGCTCCGAACTGTGCCGCCAGGCGCTGCTGCGGGCACCGCTCGTGCTCGTGCTCGTCGAGCAGAACGAGTTCGGCCTCTACCGCCTCGAGCGTGAGCTGCAGGCCATCGTGGCGACGCAGGATCTCGCCACGCGCATCGTTCCGGCGCTCGGTGACGTCACGGACCGCGATCGCCTCGAGCGGCTGATGCGGTCCCACGGCATCGAATCGGTCTACCACGCCGCGGCCTACAAGCACGTGCCCATGGTCGAGGCGAATCCGGCCGAGGGCGTGCGCAACAACGTGCTCGGTACGCTCGCGGCGGTTCAGGCGGCGATCGCCGCCGGCGTGGGGAGCTTCGTGCTGGTGTCGACGGACAAGGCCGTACGGCCGACCAACGTCATGGGTGCGAGCAAGCGTGTCGCGGAACTGGTGCTGCAGGCGCTCGCCGTGAACGCGCCCGGGACCCGGCTGTCCATGGTCCGCTTCGGCAACGTCCTCGACTCCTCCGGATCCGTGGTGCCGCTGTTCCGTGAGCAGATCCGCACCGGTGGACCGGTCACGGTGACGGACCCGGAGATCATCCGCTACTTCATGACCATCCGTGAGGCGGCGCAGCTCGTGTTGCAGGCGAGTACGCTCGCGGAGGGTGGCGAGGTCTTCGTCCTCGACATGGGGGAGCCGGTGCGGATCCTCGATCTGGCGCATCGCATGATCCGTCTCGCCGGACACTCGATCCGGGACGCGGCGCATCCGGAGGGCGACATGGAGGTCCGGATCACGGGCCTGCGACCGGGGGAGAAGCTCTACGAGGAGCTGCTCATCGGTGGCGACGTGCTGCCGAGTTCCCATCCCATGGTGATGCGCGCCCGGGAGGCGCACCTCGACTGGCCACTGCTCGAGGCGCGCCTCGAAGTGCTCCGCTCGCACTGCGAGGCGGACGATGCGGCGGGGATACGGCGCCAGCTCGCCGATCTCGTCGACGGCTACGACGGTTCCGCGCAGGCGTCCGGTGCCGTCGACGAGGCGGGCGCCTGACCCCTTCCGGGGCGCAGCAGCGCTCCGAGCCGTGCCCCGTTCGCCGCGCTCACGCATTCGAGGAAGGCGTCCTCGTCGTCCCCGGTCATGACATCGAGCTGACCTTCGATGAGCAGATGTGCGAGACCGTGGACGTGGCTCCAGCCGACGAGCACGTCCTCCACGAGCCCCGGCGTGGTCTCGAGCAGGTGCAGCGACGCCGGGTCCAGCGGCGCCTCGCCGCGCTGCCCGCGGATGACGTTGGTGAGTTCCGCGTAGGTCGCCTCCGAGGCGGCCCGCAGCGCCGGATCCTGCGGATCGAGGACCTCGCGCCGGAACATGAGTCGGAACAGCTCCGGTTCGCGCCGCGCGAAGCCGACGTAGGCGCGTGTCGTCGCGATCATGGCGCCCTCGCGCGCCGCCGTGTCCTGCTCCGCGAGACCCGAGCGAAGCGCCTCGACGAGGCGCTCGAAGCCTCGCGTGGCCAGGGCCGTCAGTACACCGGTGACGTTGCCGAAGTGGTGGGCGGGGGCGGCGTGCGAGACGCCGGCCCGGCGCGCGCATTCGCGCAGCGTGAAACCGACGAGGCCGCGCTCCGCGAGCAGGGCCTCGGCGGCGTCGAGGAGGGCGCTGCGCAGGTCACCGTGGTGGTAGCGGTGGCGATCGTTCATCGGCGCACCCTCGCACTGCGTCTTGACAACGTCAAGATCGGGCGTATCTTGACGCCGACAAGATCTGCGCAGCCCGGGGCAAGCCATGTACGAGACCCTCTTCTCCCTCTGCGGGAGCCTGGCCATGCTCGGCTGGCTCGCGCTCGTGTTCCTCTACCGGTTCGAAGTCGTGGTGAAGGTGATCACGCGCCTGGTGATCCCCACCCTCATCGCGGTGGTCTACGCCTGGCTCATGGCCACGCACGTCGCGCAGGCGCCGGAAAACGGTGGTTTCGGGTCCCTCGCCGCCGTGAAGGCGCTGTTCACCGTCGATGGCCTGATCCTCGCGGGCTGGGTGCACTACCTCGCCTTCGACCTCTTCGTCGGTAGCTGGGAGGTCGAGGACGCGCGCGCCCGCGGCGTGCCGCACCTGCTGGTGGTCCCCTGCCTGTTCGCGACCTTCATGGCAGGGCCCGCCGGCCTCGCGCTCTATCTTCTCGTACGCGGCGGAACGGCGCTGGTTCGGCGCCCGGCCGCGGAGGCGACGGCGTGAGCACGCTCGCCCGTCCCTTCACGGCCGCCGGGGTCGCGCCGCCGCTGAGCGCGTTCGTCGACGGCCAGCGGGTCTGGGGCGGCAATGCCGTCGCCTACGCGCTGCTCTTCCTGTGTTTCCTGACGCTTGCGGGCGTCGACGACCGCCTCTTCCAGGACGTCTCCCTGTGGAAGAAGCCGGCCAAGTTCGCGCTCTCCATCGCCATCTACTTCGCCACGCTCGCCTGGTGCGCGGCGCTGCTGCCGGGGGCGTTCTGGCACACCGTGCGGGGTCGGCTCATGAGCTGGATAGCGGTGCTCACGGCGGCCTTCGAGATGGTCTACATCGCGCTCATGGCCGGTCTCGGTGAGGCGTCTCACTTCAACACGACGACGCCGTTCACGAGCCTCATGTACTCGCTCATGGGGGCGGGCGCCATGACGCTCACGGCGATCAGCCCCTGGCTCGCGCTGGAGATCGCGCGCCAGCGAGACGGTTGGCGCGAGGATCCCGTGCTGCTCGGTGTCGTCGTCGGGCTCGCGCTGACCTTCGTGCTCGGTGCGGGGGCTGGCGGCTATCTCGGCGCGCAGACGAGCCACTGGGTCGATGCGCCGGCGACGGATGCCGGGGGGCTGGCGGTCCTCGACTGGTCGCGCGAAGGCGGCGATCTGCGCGTGGCGCACTTCTTCGGCATGCACGTGATGCAGGCGCTGCCACTGTTCGCACTCGCCGTGCGGCGCCTGCCGCGGCCGGGCCTGCTCGTCGGGGTCTTCGCCACGCTCTGGTCGGCGTTCACCGTCGCCGCCTTCGTGCAGGCCGTGCAGGGGCGACCCTTCCTCTCCTGAGGCGAACTCAGCTGCTGCGCGCGCGCAGACGCTTCAGCGGTCCCGCGACCGCAGCCTCGATCAGCGCCTCCTGGTGCGGCTGCAGCGCCTGCCACACGGTCGACTCGCTCTCGAGAAAGGGATCGAGGAGGTCCGCTTCTTCTCCCCGCAGGACGTCGATCACGGCGACGCCGCAGAACGGTACGTAGAAATCCGAGTAGCCGCCCTCGTGAACCACGGCCAGACGCCCGCCGCAGAGCGCGTCGGCGGCACTGAGCACGCGCTCGGTCATGGCGCGGTAGTGGGAGGACAGCAGCATCTGGTGCGCGAGCGGGTCGAAGAAGCAGCCGTCGAAGCCGCAGGCGACGACGATGAGTTCCGGTCGGAACGCGAGCAGCGCCGGCAGCACCAGCCGATCCATGGCGCCGAGCCAGGCGCCACCTCCCGAGCCCGGTGGCAGCGGCACGTTGACGTTGAAGCCCGCACCCGCCCCCGCGCCGCAGGCGTCGAGACCGCCACGGTCGAGGGGATAGAGCCGGTCCTGGTGCAGGGAGATCGTGAGCACGTCGTCGCGGTCGTAGAAGGCCGTCTCCGTTCCGTTGCCGTGGTGCACATCCCAGTCGACGACGGCGACGCGCCCGACGAGACCGCGGTCGATCAGGTCCATGATCGCGAGCGCCACGTTGCCGTAGATGCAGAAGCCCATGCCCATGTCCGGCTCGGCGTGATGTCCGGGCGGGCGCGAGAGCACGTAGGCGTTGTCGACGGCGCCCGTGACCACGGCTTCGAGCGCCGCGATGGCCCCGCCCACGGCGAGGCGCGCGATCTCGTCGCTGCCGGGACCGGCCGGTGCCGCGTCGCCGACGTCGGCGCCGAAGCTCCGCGACGCCGCTGCCACACGATCGAGATGCGCCTGCGTGTGGAAGCGCAGGAGCTGAGCGTCGGAGGCCGCGAAGGGGCGGATCGGCACGAGCGTCTCCGTGATGCCGAGTGCGTCGAGCTGGTTCTTCAGGCGCCGCTTGGTCTCGGCATTCTCCGAGTGCACGCCAGGCTGCCGAGCACCGGCGAAGGGGCGCACGCCGGTGTTGATGGGGCCGAAGGCGCTGCCCGTGTCGTGCCACATGTAGCGTTCGTGCCAGACGAGGCCGGTACGGCGCGTTCGTTGCTGGCTCATGGCAGGCCCCTTGCCGGAGGTGGACGACGGAGTTTCGCAGCCCGCGCACCGCTTGGACACGCCTCCGGGGCCGGACTCAGCTTCCCGGCGGAAGCGGTGGCCGCGCCGAGACGATCGCGTAGCCGAGGCGTCGCCGGTGGCTGTTCGCCCGCAGCACGCGGGCCGTGATCTCGGCGCGCAGCCACATGCGGGGCCGGACGCGCTGCCGGCGCCGATAGGGAGACCACCAGTGCGCGAAGCCTTCGAGAACGGCGCCGTCGAGGCGCTCGAGCGTCACGTCGCGCCAGCCCGCGCCGCGCAGCCGCTCGACGTAGCGCTCCGGACTCGTCAGGTTCTCCGCCGCTATGCCCGCGCCCGGCAGAGCCGCCGCGAGCAGCGGCCCGGGGCGAGACGCTCCGCCGGTCAGGACGAGGTCGGACCAGGCGGCTCGACCCTCGGGCTTCAGGAGCCGCGCGAGGTCCTCGAGGAGACGGCAGCGCGAGCGGAAGTGGTAGGCCGCGTCGACGGAGACCGCGGCATCGAAGCGCGTTCGCTGCACGTGGTCGCGCACCTGCTCTGCGTGCGCGCAGACGATCCGGTCGTCGGAGCGTCGCCAGCGCCGAGCCCAGGCGCAGTGGCGGGCGTCTGGATCCAGACCCACGATCGACGCGACCTCGAAGTGGCCTTGCCAGAGCGACCACTGCTGGCCGGTTCCCATGCCGAGATCGAGCAGCGCCTGGCCCGGCGCGAGTCCCGCGCGACGGCCGATGCGCAGCGCGAGACGCCGCGCCGCACTGCCGTAGTCGTCGCCGGGCTCCCAGAGCCCGAGATTGCCCCAGGCTTCGCCCGGCTCGCCCTCGTGGTTGAGATCGAGCGCGAGCGGCGTCGGGAGCGCCTGCCGTGGATCGTTCATGACGGCACTCTACGTCGCCGGGTGTCGCGAGGGTGCTCGGGTGCGCCATGATCCGACTCTGGCGAGCGGGCGGGGAGGGCGTCGGCAGGCATGCGCATCGCGGTGATCGGTGGCGGGATCGGCGGCCTGAGCTGCGCCTGGGCGCTGTCCCGGCGCCACCGGGTCACGCTCTTCGAGGCGCGTGACTCGCTGGGCATGGACGCCTTCTCCATCGACGTGCCGCGAGGCGACGGCGTGGCCCGCGTCGACGTACCCATGCGCGTGTTCTTCCCGGAAGGCTATCCGCGGCTGACGGCGCTCTATGCCGCCGCGGGCATCGAGACCGACACGCTCGACTACTCCGCGAGCTTCTCCTGGCTCGGCGGCGAGCGCATCTTCCGCTACCGCAATCACCGCATCGCCGGGCGCTCCGTGCCCTTCCTGCCCCTGGCCGATCTCGCGCGCCCGGCGCGGCTGCGGCGTGCGCTCGAGGTGGCGCGCTTCCTCCGCGTCGTCACCCGCGAGCGGCGCGGGCGCGGGGAGCTCGACGCGTTGACCGTGCGCGAATACCTCGATGCCGCGGGCCTCTCGCGCCGCTTCCAGGACGAGTTCGTGCTGCCGGCCTACGCCGGTGTCTGCACCTGCAGCTATCGGAGCCTGTGTGACTATCCGGCGAGCGTGCTGCTGTCCTTCGTCGGCGGCGGTCTCGCTTCGGCGACCATGCGCCGGGCACGGGGCGGCGCCCGGGACGTGGTGGCGCGCCTCAGCGCCCCCGTCGCCGACGTGCGCGTGGCGAGTCCCGTGCGGGCCATCGCCGTCGACGATGCGGGCGTGCGCGTCAGCACCGACGCCGCACCCGACGAGCCCTTCGATCACGCCGTCCTGGCCACGCAGGCGAGCCATGCCGGGCCGCTGCTGCCGCCGGCCGCGGAGGCCGAGCGCGAGATCCTGTCCCGCTTCCGCTACGAGCGCTTCGGCCTCGTCGTCCACGGCGATGCGCGGCTCGCGCCGCCCGGCCAGGGGCCGTCGCCGCCGGTGAACTTCATCCTCGCGCCGGGCAGCGCTGCGCCCATGGCGACGATCGTGCTCAACGGCATCCACCGCGCGCTGGGGCCGGTGCCGGCGGTCTACGAGACCTGGAATCCGCTGCTGGAGCCCGACCCGGCGCAGGTCCACTGCCGCGTGTCCCTCGACCGTCCGGTGGTCGACCGCACTTCGCTGCGGGCGATCGCCGAGCTCGATGCACTCCAGGACCAACCGGATCGTCGCCTCTGGTTCTGCGGTTCCTATGCGGCCTTCGGCGTACCGCTGCAGGAGACGGCCGCGGCGTCGGCGCTCCGGGTCGCGCGGCGCATCGGCGTCACGGATCTGCCCGGCGACTAGCGGCAACGACCGAGGCCTGCGCCCTGTGCTTCCGGGCCGACCCTCCGCGGCCGTCGATCGAGCCGCAGCGTGTCAGGACGCGCGCCTCCCCGGGCAGCACGTGGCCGCGTTGGCCCGCGTGGACGCGCCGATGCCGGCGTCCCTCCGCTACCGCCGCGATCATCGCGCAGTACGCGTCCCGGATCGGTTCCGCGGCCTTCGGGGGCCGCGCACCGAGCTGGCGCCAGGCGTCGCAGGCGTAGCAGCAGGACCAGGGCATCTGGCTGGCGGCAGACCGGAGAATCGAGAAGCCGAGCTGCTCGGCGCGGACCGCCTGGTCGATGGCGCCGATCTGCGAGGCGACGCCGATGCCGATGTCCGTGCGGTGACCGGTTCCTCGTCAGTGGTCGTGGCCGTGCGGACGGGCGGCGAGCGCAGTTGCCCGGGCCTCGAGGTCGTCGGCGGGGGCCCGGCCGCTTTCGGCGAGGAGCGCTTCGAGGGCTGCCTGGAAGCGGTCGTAGTAGTGGTAGTCCTCCCCCGGGGTCGCCTCGGCTTCCCAGCGCGCGATCTCCGCGATCAGGTGTTCGCGGAAGGTGTCCCAGTCGAACAGGCCCGCGTCGCAGAGGCCGTGCGCCATGCCGAACACGCGGGCCTGCCAGGGCGCCTCGAAGACCAGCTCGCCGTTCTCGAGCGGCAGCGCGGTGCGCGCGTCCTCCGTCGCGAGCG
>JAZBPO010000002.1:0-2018 GCA_036351675.1 Pseudomonadales bacterium | reverse complement strand
TCTGCTTCTTCGACACCCCCCCCAGCCCCTCGATGGCCGTGCGCAGCCGTGCCCGCGTGAGCTCCGGACCGAGCAGCACCATCGAGTCGTAGAGCGGCAACGAGACCGGTCGACCGGACAGGGCGACGAAGAGCGGCGCAAGAAGCCCGCGGATCTTCATGTCGAGCTCGCGGGCCAGCGCCGTCATCGCATCGACCAGCGCCTCGCGCTTCCAGTCCTGCAGACCGTCGAGGCGCCAGGAAGCGAACTGCAGCAGCTCGAGCAACCGCTCGGTCTCGAGACCCGTGGCGGCCCAGTCGTCGGCGTCCGCCGGCGACGGCTCGCCGAGCAGATAGTCCGTCATGCCGACGAGATCCGAGAACCGCTCCGTGCGCGCCTTGACGAGCGGAACAAGCGCGGCGAGGCGGTCCTCGTCGGTCAGCCACTCGCGCACGCGGACGGCGAACTCCGCGTCCTCCAGCCCGCGCAACCAGGTGCCGTTGAGCCAGGACAACTTCTCCTGATCGAAGACCGGCCCGCCGAGGCTGATGCGCCCCGCGTCGAACTCGCGGAGGAACTCCTCGAGCGTGAACTGCTCACGACCGTCCGCCATGGAGTAGCCCATGAGGCCGAGAAAGTTCACGACCGCTTCCGGCAGGTAGCCCATGCGCCGGTAGTACTCGATGCTGGTCGGATTCTTGCGCTTCGAGAGCTTGCTCTTGTCGGGATTGCGCAGCAGCGGCAGGTGGGCGAGCACCGGCGCCTCCCAGCCGAGGTACGCGTAGAGCAGCAGGTGCTTGGGCGCGGAATTGATCCATTCCTCGCCGCGGATCACGTGGCTGATGCGCATGTGGTGATCATCGACGACGTTCGCGAGGTGATAGGTCGGCATGCCGTCGGACTTCAGCAGCACCTGCATGTCGACCTGCCGCCAGTCGATCTCGATGACGCCCCGGAACAGGTCGTCGACCCTGCAGGCGCCCTGCTCGGGGACGCGCATGCGCACGACGCTCGACTCGCCTGCCGCGCGCCGGCGCGCCACCTCCTCCGGAGCCAGGCCGAGGCAGTGGCCGTCGTAGCGTGGCGTCTCCTTCGCCTCCTGCTGAGCGCGCCGTACCTCCTCGAGACGCTCGGCGCTGCAGAAGCAGTGGAAGGCGTGGCCCTTCTCGAGCAGTTCCCCGGCCGCCTGCGCGTAGAGCTCGGAGCGCTCGCTCTGCCGGTAGGGGCCGTGCGGCCCGCCCACGTCCGGGCCCTCGTCCCAGTCGAGACCGAGCCAGCGCAGGCTGCGCAGGATCGCCGCCTCGCTCGCATCGGTCGAACGCGCCTGGTCCGTGTCCTCGATGCGTAGTACGAAGTCGCCGCCGTGGCTGCGCGCGAAGGCGAGATTGAAGAGCGCGACGTAGGCCGTGCCCACGTGCGGATCGCCCGTGGGGCTGGGCGCGACGCGCGTGCGGATGCGGTCGTTCATGGCCGGTTCCAGACTGGGACAGGGATGCGCCGCGTGTGCCCCGGCGCGAAGGGCGGCGATGATACGGACCTCGTCGCGACGCGCTCAAGCGCGGCGCACGGGCCCTGGGGGTCCGCGCGGCGCCTCTGTTATCCTCGCGCGCCTGACGCCCCACCCGGTCGAGAACGTTCCATGTCGTCCATCGCACCCCGCCACGGCCGCGGCCCGCTCGGTGAAGCGGGCGCCCATCGCCTGTGCGTCGCGCCCATGATGGACTGGACCGACCGCCACTTCCGCAGCCTGCTGCGCCTGCTCGGCCCGGAGCTGGTCCTCTACACGGAGATGGTGACCGCGCGCGCGCTGATCCATGGCGACCGGCAACGCTTCCTCGCCTTCGACCCCTCGGAGCATCCCGTCGCGCTCCAGCTCGGCGGCGCCGAGCCCGAAGAACTCGCGCGCGCGGCACGCTTCGGGGCGGAAGCCGGCTACGACGAGATCAACCTCAACGTGGGCTGTCCGAGTGACCGTGTGCAGAACGGCAACTTCGGTGCGTGCCTGATGGCGACTCCCGCGCGCGTCGCCGAGATCGTTT
>JAZBPO010000001.1:0-22141 GCA_036351675.1 Pseudomonadales bacterium | reverse complement strand
TCTCGAAGCGAATCAGGCGGGTCGCCCACCGCAACCCACCACGCTCGTCGCCTACGAGGCAGATCTGTCACCGGTGCTCGACGGCACTGATCCGGAAGCACTCTCGGCGTTCGGCTTCGCGCCGCAGGACCTCGCCCGCGACGACTGGCGTGAGTACCTGCGCCGCAGAGAGTTCGCGCCCTCCCAGGTACTCGCAGGCCTGCTCGTGGACAGCGGCTACACAGGACTGCTGGTGCCGAGCTACGCACCCGGCGCGAGTCCCGGCAGCCGGAATTTCGTCCTCTTCCGCTGGTCCCGGTCACGGCCCGATCTGCTTCGGCTGATCGACGACGAGCATCGCCTCGGCATACCGAGCTGACGGTTTCCGCCAGGGACTCTCGCGAGCCATCGCGCCGGCCTTCCAGCCCACGCCCCCATTCGGTAGATTCCGGCGTCGCCTTGAGGGAGGAGGATTCACATGTACGCCGAGTACAAGCAGGCTTGGGAGGCCATGACCGGCCCGGGCGGTGACTTCGAGATCACCTCCGTGGACGTCCGCGGCAACCCCACCCGCACCTACAAGAACGCCCCGCCGAGCCTGCGCGAATTCTGGCTCTCCTCCGCCCAGTTCGCCGAACGCGAGTACCTCGTCTACGAGGACGAACGCTGGACCTACGCCGAGGCCCACGCCGAGGTCGCCGCCATCGCCTCCTGGCTCTGGGACCAGGGCGTGCGCCCGGGCGACACGGTCGCCATCGCCATGCGCAACTACCCCGAGTACATGCTGCTGTACTGGGGCATCGTCTCCATGGGCGCCGTGGTCATGGGCATGAACGCGTGGTGGGTCGGCCCGGAGATGGTGTTCGCGCTGAAGGACGCGAAGCCGAAGGTGATCTTCGGTGACGGTGAGCGCCTCGAGCACCTCGCGCCGCACGTCGGCGAGTTCCCGGAAGCCATCTTCGTCAGCGTCCGCGCGGAGCTCGACTACGAGCCGAAGACCTTCCACTACGCGACCGACGTGCGCACGCACCGGGGGACGCTCCCGGACGTCACCATCGACCCCGACTCGGACGCCTGCATCTTCTACACCTCGGGCACCACCGGGCATCCGAAGGGCGCCCAGCAGACGCATCGCGGCTGCGTGAACAACGTCATGAACCTCGCCTTCGCGGCGGGCGTGTCGGCCGCAGCCGGCGTGGCGCGGGGCGTCATCGATCCCGCCACGCTCGAGAATCCGCCGCAGGGCGTCTCCCTGGTGACGACGCCGCTGTTCCACGTCACGGCGAACAACTGCGTGGCCCAGGGCGCGACTCTGTCGGGCGGCAAGCTCGTGCTCATGTACAAGTGGGATGCGGGCAAGGCCCTCGAGCTCATCGAGCGAGAGCGCGTCAGCAACATGTCCGGCGTGCCCGTCATGTCGCGCGAGCTCATCGCACACCCGGACTTCGAGACGCGCGACACCTCCTCCCTCCTCGCCCTCGGCGGCGGCGGTGCGCAACTGCAGCCCGATCTCGTCGGCCGCATCGACGAGAAGGTCGCGACGGCGCGGCCCGGCACCGGATACGGCATGACCGAGACCTGCGGAATCATCACGTCCATCTCCGGCGACTACTTCGTCGACAAGCCCGAGTCCTGCGGGCCGGTGATGCCGAATTTCGAGCTGAGGATCATCGACGACGACGGCAACGAGGTCCCGCAGGGCGAGGTGGGCGAGCTCACCGTCCGCGGCGCCCCGGTGATCCGCGGCTATCTGAACCGCCCGGAGGCCACCGCCGAGACCATCGTCGACGGCTTCCTGCGCACCGGCGACCTCGCGCGCGTCGACGAGGACGGCTTCGTCTTCATCGTGGACCGCAAGAAGGACATGGTGCTGCGCGGCGGCGAGAACGTGTACTGCGCAGAAGTCGAGAGCGCCCTCTTCGACCACGTGGACGTGGCGGAGTGCGTCGTGTTCGGCGTGCCGGACGATCGCCTCGGCGAGGAAGTCGGCGCCTGCATCGTGCGCAGGGCCGGTGCGAGCATCAGCGCGGAGGCCCTGCGCGAACACTGCATGGCGCGCATCTCGAAGCACAAGGTGCCGCGCTACATCTGGTTCCAGGACGAGCCGCTGCCGCGCAACGCCAACGGCAAGTTCCTGAAGCGGGAGGTCCGGGAAGCGCTGTCCCTCGCCGACGCTGCCTGAGCGACCGGAAACCGGGTGTCCTGCGGTCGCTGCGCCGCACGTGACACCCGAGCATGTCAACTTGCGGTTGTCGCGCGCTCATGCTGCACTGCAGCAAGCACCGGCATCGGAGACCGAAATGCCCAATCGCAGCCTGCGCGAGATCGAGACCGCGCTGCAGCGTTCCACCGACTACGACGAATGGCGTCGCAACGCCATTGCCCATGACGACGCCTCCGGGGCGGCTGCCTGGAAGCGCCAGGACCGCTCCTCGCGCTACGGCTATCCGGGCATCCGCCGCCGCCTGGATCTCATGCGCCGCCTGCGCGCGGAGGACGACCCGCACGACCTGCTCTACTACCTCAACGAGGGGATCCACGGAAACATGGACGGCATCGGCAAGCCGGCCATGTACAACGTCGCGCGCTTCGGCACCAAGGACCTCATCACCACCTATCTCGAGGAGCTCGAGCAGGCCATCGAGTACATCGGCGACGTCGACGAGTCGGTGATTCCCTTCCACGAGAAGCTCGACTTCTTCCGCCGCGCCAGTCACTGCTACGGCCGCAGCGCCCTCATGCTCTCCGGCGGCGGCTCCCTCGGACCCTTCCATTTCGGCGTGGCGCGCGCGCTCTGGGAACAGAACCTGTTGCCTGACGTGATCTCCGGATCGAGCGCAGGCTCCTTCGTGGCGGCCATCATGGGCACCCACTCGGACCGCGAGCTCCATGACCTGCTGGTCTCCGAGGACGTCCCCATGGTCAGCGAAGGCCCTTCGGGCAAGCAGCTCAAGATCGAGGACGTCCGGGAAGGGATCGCCGAGCTCGTCCCGGACATGACGTTCCAGGACGCCTTCGATCACACCGGGCGCATGATCAACATCTCCGTGGCGCCAAGCGAGTTGCACCAGACTTCGCGCCTGATGAACGCGATCACCTCGCCGAACGTCTACATCCGCGAAGCCGTGCTCGCTTCCTGCGCGATCCCCGGCGTGTTTCCCCCGGTGATGCTCGCGGCCCGCGACGCGCACGGCAATCGCAAGCCCTACCTGCCCGCGCGACGCTGGGTCGACGGCTCCGTGACCGACGACCTGCCGGCGAAGCGGCTCACCCGCCTGTACGGCGTGAACCACTTCATCACCAGCATGATCAATCCCATCGTCCTCTGGTCCGTCCGTGACCCGGACATGAACGAGGGGCTGGTCCAGCGCGTATGGGACATCAGCCAGCGTGCGAACAAGGAGTTCCTGCGCGCGACCTATCCGTGGACCATGCGCACCTGGCGGCGCGTCTATCCGGTGAACGTGGCGCTGCGCTTCCTCTACGCTGTGGCGACGCAGGACTACACGGCGGACATCAACATCATCCCGCGCAAGCGCTTCTACGATCCGCGCAAGCTGCTCGCGATCCTGACGCCCGAGGAGACGAAGCAGCTGATCCTGGACGGCGAGCGCGCGACCTGGCCGCGCATCGAGATGATCCGTAACTGCACGCGCATCAGCCGAACGCTCGACCGCATCCTGGCGCGCCTCGAGTACGAACACGTCGAGCGCGA
Organism: Pseudomonadales bacterium; assembly: GCA_036351675.1. GTDB lineage: Bacteria > Pseudomonadota > Gammaproteobacteria > Pseudomonadales > Azotimanducaceae > JAZBPO01. The sequence continues at coordinate 18,447 of JAZBPO010000001.1, read as the reverse complement.
GGGGAGCGCGGGCAAGAAGCTCCCGGTGCACCGCCTCATGCCGTCGCCGGAGATCAGCTACGGCGATCCACCGCCGGTGCACTGAGCACCGCCGTCCGGCCACGTCAGATGTAGCCGTCGACGTCGAGGGGGACCTCGTCGACATCGGTCACGTCGACGTCGGGGTGGTCGCTCAGCTGCAGTTCGAGGAACTCCCGGAGCGGTGCCCCGAGGCGCTTGAGACGCGCGCGGCCGATGTCCGTGGTGGACGAGTAGATCTCGATGTAGCGACCGATGCCGGGCTCGAAGGCCTCGTCCCGCGGGACGACGCGCCCGCGGCCGGCGACCTGCCGGCCCACGAGGCGATTGCCCTCGCTGGCGCGGGCGACGACGAGGACGTCGGCGTCGATCTGGGGTTCGTGCATGACCCGGACACAGGTCGGGCGTGCTGCTCGCATCGCGAGTCTCCGCTGGCCCGTGTCGGATTGTGATCAGCGCCGCCCGTTGCGCTTGCGAAAGCTGAAGGCCGGGGTCGAACGGGTCCGCATCAGGGGGCCCGACACCGGCCGCGTACGTCGTGTACGCCCGGCGCCCCGCGCGAGGCGGGGCATCTGCTACTCGAAGGCCGGGGTCGGAATCGAACTGGTCCGCACCCGGCGGCGTACACCGTGTACGCCGTGCGGCTCGCGCGTAGCGAAACCGGTGGATCTTGGAGGCCGGGGTCGGAATCGAACCGGCGTACACGGATTTGCAGTCCGCTGCATAACCACTCTGCCACCCGGCCCGGGTGGAGGCGCGATTCTACCGATTCATGACGTCTTTGCCAGGCCTCGTGGTCGCTCGCAGCCATCGCCTTCGTCAGCGATCCGGCGAGGCCTCCTCGTAGGCCTCGCGCAGCGTCGGCCACGCCGCCTGCAGATAACTGACCATGGACCAGAGCGTCAGCACCGCCGCGGCATAGAGCAACACGTAGCCGATCTGAACCCAGCGCGAGGCGAGATCGGCTGGATTGGCGAGCAGCACGATGATCGCGACCATCTGGAACACGGTCTTGACCTTGCCGAGCCACTTCACGGCGACCACCCCGCGCCGCTGCATCTCCGCCATCCACTCGCGCAGGGCGGAGATGATGATCTCCCGGCCCACGATCACCACGGCGGCGACCGAGAACCAGAGGTTGGCGTGCGCGCCCGCCATCATCACGAGCGCCACGACGACCAGCAGCTTGTCGGCCACCGGGTCCAGGAAGGCACCGAAGCGCGACTGCAGGTTCATGGCGCGGGCGAGATAGCCGTCGAGCCAGTCGGTGACGGCGGCGAGCGCGAAGATCCCCGCGCAGGCGAGCGGGGTCCAGACCGAGGAGATGGTGAACACGGCGACGAACACCGGCACGAGCGCGATGCGGAAGAAGGTGAGGAGGTTCGGCAGATTCATGCGCGGCAGGGTCCGGACGGGGCGAGGAGATTGTACCGGTCGCATGCGCAGCCGTGCGTGCTCCGTGGCGATCAGATCTCGTGAAAGGCGCCGTAGATCTGCTCTGCGAGCTTGCGACTGATGCCCGGGACGCGGGCGAGCTCCTCGATGCTCGCGCCGCGGATGCCCCGGATACCGCCGAAGTGCTGCAGCAGGCTGCGCCGGCGCTTGGGCCCGACGCCCTCGATCTCCTCGAGTGCGGAGGTCGTGCGCTGCTTGCCTCGGCGCTGGCGGTGACCGGTGATGGCGAAGCGGTGGGCCTCGTCGCGGATGTGCTGGACCAGATGCATGGCGGGCCCGGTCGGCGGCAGGGCCCGCTCCCGGCCCGTGTCCCCCTCGATGAGACTCTCCAGGCCCGCCTTCCGCGTCGGCCCCTTGGCGACGCCGATGACGCGCACGCCCTCGATCTCGAGCTCCGCGAGGACGTTCATGGCCTGCGTGACCTGGCCCTTGCCGCCGTCGATGAAGAGGATGTCCGGCAGCGGCGCCTCGCCCTTCTTCAGGCGCCGGTAGCGTCGACGCAGGGCCTGCTCCATGGCGGCGTAGTCGTCGCCGCCGGTGATGCCCTCTATGTTGAAGCGGCGGTAGTCGGACTTCAGGGGCCCGTTCTCGTCGAACACCACGCAGGAAGCGACCGTGTTCTCGCCCATGGTGTGGCTGATGTCGAAGCATTCGAGACGCGTCGGCGGCGTCTCGAGCTCCAGCCCCTTCGTCAGGGCGGCGAAGCGGGCGCGGACGTTGTCCTTGTCCGCGAGATGGCGGCCCAGGCTCTCCTCGGCATTGGTGAGGGCGAGCCGCACCCAGCGGGCGCGCTGCGTGCGCACCTGGGCGGCGAGGCGGACACGGTAGCCGGCGACCTCCGAAAGGGCCTCGGAAAGCAGCGCCGCGTCGTCGAGCTCGTGGCTGGTGATGATCTCCTTCGGGATCTCCCGCACGGCGCCGCCCTCGCCGAAGTAGTACTGCGAGACGAAGGCCGTGAGTACGGACTCGAGGCCGCCGCCGAGTTCGTCCCGCGGGAACCAGTCCCGGGAACCGAGCAACTGGCCGCTGCGGATGGACATCACCTGCACGCACATGCCGCCAGGCTGCTCGACGGCGACGATCACGTCCGCATCGCCCTCCTCGCCCACGACGTCCTGCTGCTGCTGCACGCGGCGCAGCTGGCGGATCCGGTTGCGGTACTTGGCCGCGCGCTCGAACTCCAGATCCGCGGCGGCGCCGTGCATGGCACGCTCGAGTTCGCGGATCGCCTCCTCGCTGCGGCCCTCGAGAAACTGCACCGCGAGCCGTACGTCCTCCTGATACTCCTCGGCCGACACGAAGCCCACGCAGGGGGCACTGCAGCGCTGGATCTGGTGCTGCAGACAGGGGCGTGATCGATTCCTGAAATAGCTGTCCGTGCAGTTGCGCAGCTGGAACACCTTCTCGAGCGAGTTCAGGGTCCGGCGCACGGCGCCAGCCGACGGATAGGGCCCGAAGAACTTCCCGGGGCGCTTGCGGGAGCCGCGATAGAACTGCAGCCGCGGGAAATCCTCGTGCGGCGTGAGGTGGATGTAGGGGTAGGACTTGTCGTCGCGCAGGACGATGTTGTACGGCGGCCGCTCCTTCTTGATGAGGCTCTGTTCGAGCAACAGGGCCTCCGTCTCGGTAGCCGTCACCGTGATCCGCACGTCGACGATGCGCGCGACCATGGCGAGGGTCTTCGCCGCGAGGCCCGAGGCCCGGAAGTAACTGGACACGCGGTTCTTCAGGTTGCGGGCCTTGCCGACGTAGAGGACGGCGCCGTCCTCGTCGAGCATCTGATACACGCCCGGGCGGCGGGTCAGGTTCGCGAGAAAGGTCTCGTGATCGAAGGGGCGCCGTTCGGCGTCGCGGATCACGACCGATTCGTCCGGCTCGATCACCGGCTGTCCCGGCCGCCGGGGCGGCGCCGCGAACCATGGGGCGCCGGGAGATACTCGACGCCCGGCTGCGAGCGCACGGGCTGCGGATAGAGCGACATGAGTTCGAGCACCGCTTCGGGCATCTCCGTGGAGATCGGCAACCCGAGCGCACGGGCCTCCTCGGCGGAGATCGGATAGTCGTGGGTCCAGTGGCCCTCCGCGAGACGCCCGGCGAGCGCCTCCGCGTCCTCCGGCGCCATACGATCCGCGAGCAGCTGCGCCACCGTCCGACGGAGTTCGAAGATCGCCTTGCGGGCCATGTCCGCGAGCACGAGCGTCTCGTCGTCGATCTGCTCGACGGGCTTGTCCTTCAACACCCGCAGGATGGACGCCGCGGGCACCTGCCCGAGCTGCGGGTCCACCGGACCGAGCACCGCGTGGCGGCAGAGCACCACCTCGTCGGCGGCGAGCGCGATGAGCGTGCCGCCGGACATGGCGTAGTGCGGCACGAACACGGTCACCTTCGCCGGGTGATCCTTCAGAGCCCGGGCGATCTGCACGGAGGGCAGCACCAGACCGCCGGGCGTGTGCAGGATCAGATCGATGGGTACGTCGTCCGAAGTGAGGTGGATCGCGCGCAGCAGCGCCTCCGCGTCGCCGACGTCGATGAAGCGCATGAGCGGAAAGCCGAGCAGACGCATGGTCTCCTGCCGATGCACGAGCAGGATCGCGCGCGACCGCCGCCCCTTCTCGAAGTCGGCGAGGCGACGCTGACGCAGGACCTCGAGCGCCCGCTGGCGCACCAGGGGCTGCAGCGCCATGAGGATGAAGAAGATCCAGAACAGGTCGATGGCGGTCATGCGGGTCCGCAGCGGGGTGATCAGCTCCGGAGGTGAGACCGGAGTCGCGCGAGTACGGCGTCGAACATGGGGACGGTCAGGCGTCCGGTGCGCGTGTTGTAGCGGGACGGATGGAACGAATCAACGAGCAGCGCATCCGCGCCGAGTTCGTGAGCGGCGTCGTGGGCGAAGACGTGGGCGCGGCGTGGACGTTCGAGGGCGTCGAGCACCGCCTCGTGCGCCACGCGCCCGAGCGCCAGCACGGCCACCGCGCGACGACGGCGGCCGCCGCCGAGCAGCTCGCCGAGTTCGCGCAGCAGGTAGGGGCGGCAGGCGCGCAGCTCCGCAGGGAGCGGGCGGTTGGCAGGCGGCAGACACCGCGCCGCATTCGTGATGCGCACCGCTCGCAGCCGATAGCGTCGGGGCCCGGTGGCCGAGGCCGCGCGGGCCTCCGCGAAGCCGAAGCGCTCGAGGCCCTGGAACAGGAAGTCACCGGAGTCGTCACCGGTGAACGGTATGCCGGTTCGGTTCGCCCCGGTCCGGCCCGGGGCGAGGCCCACGACGAGCAGGTCGGCACCACGCGCCCCCCAGGGCGGAACCGGACCACAGTGCCAGTCCGGATGAGCGCTGCGCTCGGCGTCGAGCGTGGCGACGAGGCGCGGACAGCGCCGGCAGCCCGGCTCGAAGCCGGCGCCCGCGGTTCGGTCCGGTAGCGCGTGCGTGCTCGGGCTCAGTGCGCCACCGCGTGCGGGTCGACCATGCCGTGCTTCATCGCCAGCAGGGTGAGCTCGACGTCGCTCGAGATGTTGAGTTTCTCGAAGATGCGATAGCGGTAGCTGTTCACCGTCTTCGGCGACAGACACAGCGAATCGGAGATTTCCTGCACCTTGCGGCAGTTCACGACCATGGTCGCGATCTGCATCTCGCGGCCCGAGAGCAGCGAGAAGGGCGAGGCCTCCTGCTCCTCGTAGGTCCGCAGGGCGATCTGACGCGCGACGTCGGAGGAAAGGTAGCGCTGGCCGACCTGTGCCTTGCGGATCCCCGAAACCAGTTCACGGACGTCCGCGTCCTTCGTCACGTAGCCCACCGCACCGGCCTCGAGCATCTGCGTCGGAAAGGGCTCGTCGTCGTAGACCGTGGTGGCGATCACCTTCAGATCCGGCGCCATGCGCAGCGCGCGCCGCGTCGCCTCGATGCCTCCGATGCCGGGCATGCGCACGTCCATGAGAACGACGGATGGCCTCAGCTCACGGATCTTCTCGAGTGCTTCCTCTCCGGAGGACGCGTCGCCCGCGACCTCGATGCCCTTCACGTCCGCGAGCATGCGGGCGATGCCCGTGCGCACGAGCCGGTGATCGTCGACGATGAGAACCCTGATCACGGCGCAACCCTCCCTGTGCGGTGTCGGTCGTCGGGCCGTTCGCGCTCCGCGTCGCTGCGGCGCCAGCCTCTCCGACGAACGATAGCCCTCGCCGTGACCAATGCAAGGGCACCCGACGGCGCCGAGAGCTTTCGCGCAGCAGCGTGGGAGATTCGCCCGGCGGGCGCTGGCAGCGCGCCATCACGCGCGCCGGCCCGGGCCCTTCGGCGCGCCGTGGCGCGCCGGGAGGGGCCGGCCTCAGGCCCCGGTGAAGGCCTGCAGGCCCGTCTGGGCGCGGCCGAGGATGAGCGCGTGGATGTCGTGCGTGCCCTCGTAGGTGTTCACGGTCTCGAGGTTCACCAGGTGACGCATGACGTGGTACTCGTCCGCGATGCCGTTGCCACCGTGCATGTCACGCGCGAGACGCGCGACGTCGAGGGCCTTGCCGCAGTTGTTCCGCTTCATGAGCGAGATGGTCTCGACCGGGAGCGTCCCCTCGTCCATCAGCCGCCCCATGCGCAGGCAGGAGACGAGGCCGAGGGTGATCTCCGTCTGCATGTCCGCGAGTTTCTTCTGCACGAGCTGGTTCGCCGCGAGCGGACGACCGAACTGGCTGCGCTCGAGGACGTAGTCGCGAGCCGCATGCCAGCAGAACTCGGCCGCGCCCATGGCCCCCCAGGCGATGCCGTAGCGGGCCTTGTTGAGGCAGCCGAAGGGCCCGGCGAGACCGGAGACGTTCGGCAGCAGGTTCTCCTCGGGCACGAAGCAGTCCTCGAGGACGATCTGCCCCGTGATCGAGGCGCGCAGGGACATCTTTCCCTCGATCTTGGGCGTCGAGTAACCACCGAAGGCGCGCTCGACGATGAAACCGCGGATCCTGCCGTCGAGCTTCGCCCAGACCACGGCGAGATCCGAGATGGGCGAGTTGGTGATCCACATCTTGGCACCGTTGAGCACGTAGCCGCCGTCCACCTTCTGCGCGCGCGTGACCATGCCGGCCGGATCGGAGCCGTGATCCGGTTCGGTCAGGCCGAAGCAGCCCACCCACTCGCCCGTGGCGAGCTTCGGCAGGTACTTCATGCGCTGTTCTTCCGTGCCGTAGGCGTGGATCGGATGCATGACCAGCGAGGACTGCACGCTCATGGCCGAGCGATAGCCCGAGTCCACCGCCTCGACCTCGCGCGCGACGAGGCCATAGCAGACGTGGTTGAGGCCGGCACAGCCGTACGCCTCGGGGATGGTCGAGCCGAGCATCCCGAGCTCCCCGAGCTCGTTCATGATCTCGCGATGGAAGTGCTCGGCGCGCGTCGCCTCGATGACCCGCGGCAGCAGCTTCTCGCGCGCGTAGGCCCGTGCCGTGTCCCGCACCATGCGCTCTTCCTCCGAGAGCGCGTCGTCGAGGAGCAGCGGGTCCTCCCAGCGGAAGGGCGCGCGCGTCGCCTTCGGCGCGCGTTGCTCGGAAGGAACGATGGCTTCGGTGGACATGATCTCGGCTCCGTACGGGCCCGTGCGGGAGGCCGCGCATTCTCTCGCAGCGCCCTCCCGCACTCAACGCGGGGCGTGGGCACCGGTTAGACTCCGCCCCTTCCATCGCCCGCGCAGGAACGACCATGCCGCTCGACGCCGAGACCCTCGACCAGCTCCTCGACACGACCCGCCGCTTCGTGCGCGAGCGGCTGGTACCGCTCGAGGCGCAGATCGCGCGCGAGGATCGTATCCCTGACGAGCTCGTCGAGGAGATGAAGTCCCTCGGCATGTTCGGCCTGACGATCCCGGAAGAATTCGGTGGCCTCGGTCTCGACACCGAGGAGGAGTGCCGGGTGGTGATGGAGCTGGGCTGGACCTCGCCTGCCTTCCGCTCCGTGATCGGCACCAACAACGGCATCGGTTCCCAGGGGCTGGTCATGGACGGCACCGAGGCGCAGATGGCCGAGTGGCTGCCGAAGCTCGCCTCCGGCGAGGTCATCGGCTCTTTCTGCCTGACGGAGCCGGACGCCGGTTCCGACGCGGGCGGCGTGCGCACCCGAGCCGACGCCGACGGCGACGGCTTCGTCCTCAATGGCAGCAAGCGCTACATCACGAATGCGCCGCGGGCGAACCTGTTCACGGTGTTCGCGCGCACCGATCAGGACAGGCCCGGCGCCCGCGGCGTGTCCGCCTTCCTCGTGCCCGCGGATCTACCGGGCATCAGCCTCGGACAGCCCGACAAGAAGATGGGTCAGCAGGGTGCACACGTGTGCGACGTCGTGTTCGAGGACGTCCGCGTGGGTCCGGAGGCCCTCCTCGGCGGCCCCGACAAGCTGAACAAGGGCTTCCTGACCGCCATGAAGACCCTCGACCGCGGCCGCCTCCACATCAGCGCCCTCGCCTGCGGCACGGCGGAACGGCTCATCGACGAGAGCGTGCGCTACGCGGCCGAACGCAGGCAGTTCGGCCAGGCCATCGGCGAGTTCCAGCTCGTGCAGGGCATGCTCGCGGATTGTCGCACCGAGGCCTACGCCGGTCGCTGCATGGTGCTGGACGCCGCCCGGCGTCGGGACGCGGGCGAGGATGCACAGACCCTCGCGAGCGCCTCCAAGTACTTCTGTACGGAGATGGTCGGACGTGTCGCCGATCGCGCGGTGCAGATCTTCGGCGGCGCCGGCTACATGGAGGAATACGGAATCGAGCGGTTCTTCCGGGACGTGCGGCTGGTCAGGCTCTACGAGGGAACGAGCCAGATCCAGCAGATGATCATCGCCCGCAACATGCTGCGGGCCGTGAGCTGAGGCCTGCGAGCGATCGGCCCGGCCGGCGCGATCAGGCCAGGCGGTCGAGGATGGCCAGCAGGGATGCGCGCGCGCGCGCCCGCTTCTCGCCCATGGGCTCGTCGCCCGCATGCTCCAGCGCCGCCTCGAGACGGGAGAGCTGCTGCGAGAGCTGGTCCAGCTCCGCGCGCAGGACGACCCGCATCTCCGCCGTGTCAGTGGAGGGGGAAGACGAGGCGGAAGGTGGTTCCGCGCCCCGGTTGGGACTGTGCACTGACGCTGCCACCTAGCGCCTCCACGAGCTGTCGGACGATCCCTAGACCGAGCCCTCGGCCCTCGCCCTTGGTAGATGTACCACGGGAGAAGAGTCCGCGCAGCAAGTCTGGCGGAATTCCCGCACCCGAATCCGTGATGCTGATCTCGAAACCGGGACCGGTCGAAGTCGCGAGCGCGGTATGCGTCGCGACCACGATCCGGCCACCATCGGGCATGGCCTCGACGGCGTTCTTGATCAGATTGAGCAGAACCTGTCGCAGCTGGGCCGAGTCGAGCGCCGGGGTCACGTCGACGCTGTCGAGCTCCGCGACCAGCTCGATGCCCGCATCGGCGATGAGCGAGGGCTCGAGCAGCGCCAGCACGTCACTCACCAGCGCGTGCAGCGTCGGGCCGGGCTGCACGGGGCGCTTCGCCTCCGGACCCGCCGGCGCATCGACCAGTGCGCGCAGGATCTGCGAGGTCCTGCCGATCTCCTCGCCGATGAGCCGCAGCTGTTCACGGCTCGTGTTCTCGTCGTCGAGGCGCGCCCCGAGGACGTGCAGATAGTTGTGGATCACGGACAGCGGATTGTTGGCCTCGTGCACCACTTCGCGCAGCCGCCGGTCGTAGCGGTTCTGCACCGAACGCCCGACTTCCTCGATGCGCTGCTCGAAACGTATCGGCAGCCACAGGCCCGGCGCCGCCAGGGCCGCGAGCCCGAGTGCGAGGAACTCGTCGACCGTCGCCGGAACCAGCAGGACGCCCACGGGTTCCGGCGCGAACATGGGGATCGCACGGAGCACGTCCGTATCGAGCCGACGCGCGATCTGACGATCCACCACGGCGGCCGACGCGTCGATCGGCTGGTCGAAGACCTCTCCCGCGAGCAGGGCGCGGGCGGCCAGGCTGCCGCTCTCGCTCTGCTGCACGCGCGTACCGTCGAGGTCGCCGAGGCCGCGCAGGGCGAGATGCTCATCGCTCTCGGCGAGCGCCAGCCCCACCGTGGCGTCGAGTTCGCTCCTCGCCAGCGCGAGGACGTGGGCACGGCGGCGCCGCGCGTCCGTCTCCCCGTCGAGCGCGCCGAGACTGCGCTGCAGACGAAGCAGCACGTCCACGCGCGCGGCGAGCTGCTCGTGCGTGAAGGACCGCTCCGATCCCGGCGCGGGCTCGGCATCGGCCCAGGCGCGCACCAGCAACTCCTCGAAGGCGCCTGCGGGGAACTCGAGCAGTGCCTCCGCGGCTCGCCGGCCCGCCTCCGGATCGGTGGCACCCTGCGTCGCGACGGCGACCACGCGCACGAGGCGCTGTGCGTCACGCAGTTCCGCCAGGGGCGCGTCGGCGAAGGCCACGGCGTCCTCGGCCAGGAGGGACCGGGTCTTCCCTGCCTCGAGTTCGTCGAGCGCGCCCGTCTCGACGCTCGTCGCGTCTCCGAGGCGGTCGAGCATGCCGCGTGCGAGCGAGGACCGACGCTGCCGGAAGTCGAGCGCGGAGAGCATGGCCTCGGCGTCGTCGACGTCGAGGAGCGCGCGCGCGGCCGCGACCAGGGCGTGCCGGAGCTCGGCCGATGCAGCCACGCCGGGGAGCGGCAGCGACGCGGTCGTCCGTAGCAGCGCCGCGACCGGCGGACGCAGCGCGTCCGCCGCCAGCAGGGGCCGCAGCGCGAGGTCGAGCAGGCCCGCGATGCGGGCGCGCAACCTGGCGTCGGCAGCGGCCGCCGTGCTGATGGAGTCGAAACCGTTGCTCACCGCGTGAACTCTCCGCGGTGGGGCGACAGCGGCAGGTCATCGAGGACGGCTCGCGCAGGTGCGCGGCGTCGGACCTGCTGACGCCAGAGGACCCCGTGGCCCACGACCCCGCAGAGCACCGCGAGGGGGAGCGCGGCGAACACCGGAGAGAAGGTGAGTACGAACAGCGTCACCAGCACCACGGCCGTGACGAAGACGCAGGCGGGCAGCAGCTTGCGCAGGATCTCTGTCACCTCGGCCCTCCGTACGTCGTGAATGCTCTCCCGACGAAACGGATCAAGCATCGTGCCAGCATCCTGCACCGCAAGCGGGACCGTGCAGACAATGTATTTATTTCAGTGGCTTGAGGCCGGTTTCCCGAACTCGACTCAAGTCAAGCGCCCGTCCGCTCCCGTCACTGGGGGACCAGGAGTGCCGCGGAGCGTCAGGTCAGTCGGGTACCATATCGATCCGCGCCTGCACGCCGGGCGAAAGACGACGAACGGTCGAGTCGGCAGCGCTCGACGACGCCGACCCCGCGACCCGATGGAGCTTCCCGTGTCGAGCAGGCCCCGCCCCCTGTCCTCTTCTCCCCTCGACGGGCTGGAGCACGGCCGCCGTGGCTGAGCGCATCGTGTCCTTCAACGTCAACGGCATCCGCGCTCGCCTGCATCAGCTCGAAGCGGTGATCGAACGCCACGCCCCGCGCGTGGTCGGGCTCCAGGAGACGAAGGTGGAGGACGCGGCCTTTCCGCCGGAGGTCGCCGAACGACTCGACCGGCGCGTCCACTACCACGGCCAGAAGACCCACTACGGTGTCGCCCTCCTCGACAGCGGCGCGCCGGCCACCGTGCAGTGCGGCTTTCCATGGGCACCGGCAGACGCACAGCGCCGCTTCATCGCCTCACGGACCGAACTCCGGGACGGGACGCCCCTGACGGTCCTGAATGGCTACTTCCCGCAGGGCGAGAATCGCGCCCATCCCGAGAAGTTCCCGAACAAGCGCGACTTCTACGCGGATGTGCTGCGCTACCTTCGGGAGGCCTGCGATCCGTCGAGGCCTCTCGTTCTGATGGGGGACATGAACGTCGCGCCCCTCGATCTGGACATCGGCATCGGCGACGACAACAAGAGGCGCTGGTTGCGCGAAGGCAAGACCAGCTTCCTTCCCGAGGAGCGCGAATGGCTGGACGCGCTGCTCGCCTGGGGGCTCACGGACACCTTCCGGCTGCATCACCCGGACACGGACGACCGCTTCAGCTGGTTCGACTACCGCAGTCGGGGCTTCGAGCGCGAGCCCAAGCGCGGCCTGCGCATCGATCTGCTGCTCGTGACCGCCCCGCTCGCCGAGCGATGCGTCGCGGCCGGCATCGATTACGAGATCCGCGCCATGGAGAAGCCCTCGGATCACTGCCCGATCTGGGCCGAATTCGACTAGCGACCGCGCCTGACTCCGGCCGCGGTCAGGCGCGGGGCGTCAGTCCGCCACGAAACTGAGCGCGAAGCTGACCGGCACCATGGGCGTGATCGAATCCAGACCGGCGACCTCGCGCAGACGGGCCACGCCCCCCCCCAGCGCGAAGGCGTCGGCGCTGATCACGACCGGGCGCGTGCTCGCGACGCTGACCCGGTCCGAGGCGGTGCGGGTCACCAGCAGCGTCGCCGTCAGGGGCTGACGCTCACCGTGCAGCGCCAGCTCACCGGAAACGTCCATGCGACGACTCTCGCCCACGGCGAGATCCTCGAAGCTCGCCGGGTCGATCGCGGTCCGGAAGATCGCAGTCGGGAACCGGGCCACCTCGAAGAGCAGCTCGCGCATGCGCTCGTCGCGGATCGGGATCAGCGTGTCCACGGACGCGAGCTCGATCACCAGCTCGGCGCCCTCCTCGTCGACGGAGCCGCTCAGGGCCGTGAACTGGTGACCTTCCGCGATGCGCGCGTTCTTGACGGACACGAAGCCGAGACTCGAGTCCTCCGCCACGAGCCGCCAGTCGGCGGCGGCGGAGCCCCCGGCCATGACGAGGGCCAGCAGGATCGAACGGCTGATCAGGTCGCGATTGGGACGCATGGAAGTCTCCTCGGTTCGGATGTAGGGGTCGGTGATGGACGCCGCTCAGCGCCCCGCGTCATGTGCCCTGCGCAACGCGTCCCGGGTGCGCTGCGCTTCCGCGCGCGCGGCGGCCGCGAAGTCGCTGCCGTCGGAAGCATAGAGGATGGCGCGGGAGCTGCTCACCACGAGGCCGCCGCCGCTGGCGTCGCGGCCGGCGGCGACCACCGCGTCGACGTCCCCACCCTGTGCGCCGATTCCCGGCACCAGCAGCGGCAGCCCGGGCGCCAGTTCGCGAATGCGTGCGAGCTCCTGCGGCTGCGTCGCCCCGGCAACCAGCATCACGTTGCGACGGTCGTTCCAGCGCTCGGACGCGAGCCGGGCGACGCGCTCGAAGAGCGGGCGATCCTCGGGCACGTCCTGCAGCTCCCTGCCGCTCGCGTTCGACGTCCTGCACAGGATCACGGCACCCCGATCGCTCCGGGCCACGAAGGGCGCCACGCCGTCCGAACCGAGATAGGGATTCACGGTGACGGCGTCGGCGCCATAACGATCGAAGGCCTCCCGCGCATACATCTCGGCGGTCGACCCGATATCGCCGCGCTTGGCGTCGAGGATCACGAGGGCATGGGGCGCCTCGCGACGGATCGCCGCGATGACCTGTTCGAGTGCTCCCTCGGCGCCGACGGCGGCGAAGTGCGCGATCTGCGGTTTGTAGGCGCAGACGAGATCCGCGGTGGCAGCGACGATCGCTTCCAGGAAGGGCGCGATCGCGTCCCGGTCGCGGCCGACGGCAGGCGGGAAGCGGTCCGGATCCGGGTCCAGACCCGCACAGAGCATGGAGTCGTGCGTTGCCCAGGCGCGCGCCAGTCGTTCGGAAAAGTCCATGCGACCTCGCGATCGGAGAGGGCTGCCCGCCGTGGGCGCGCATCATAGCAACTGACGCTGTGGGTCACGACAGGACGCGGAGCGACCAGCGTGCGTCGCCTCCAAGAACCTCGACTCGATCTTCAAAGACCATTCAAACCATTATTCTGATTGATTTTTGTCACTCGAGACCGGAAGCTGGCACGGCATTGGCAGTGAGCGTTTCCAGGACAGGACACGACGTCCCCGGAAGGAGCAGCCATGAACGCCGCAGAGCACTCAGCAAAGGTCCTCGAGCTCGACGCCTTTCGCCCCGAGAACGTCTTCCTCGGTACACAGGACGCGACGCACGTCGCGTCGCCCTGCCGCGAGAAGCTTTTCGTTCAGGTGATTCTCTGCGACCGCGAACCGGAACTCGTCGGTCGCACCTTCTCCTGCCGGACCACGCGCGCGAGCGGCAGCCACGTCGAGTTCACGAGCGACCGCTCCCTGCCGATCGGCGCGCTCGTCGATCTCTGGGTCGACGTCGCTGCCTGCACGGGCAAGTTCTTCCTCTCCGGCCGCGTGCGCTGGACCCGCGCGAGCGACGACGCCCGCCACGTGGTCGGCATCGAGCTCCAGGACGGCGCCGCGACGGACTTCGATGCCTGGCGCGATCTGCACGCCTGAGCGCCGGAGCTGATCGGCTTCGGCACCGACCGCTCGTCTCCCTTCCCGCTCCACTCGTCTCTCTCGGCGCTCCAGGGCGAGCGCCGAGCGGTAGTTCCCCCGCGTCCTGCTATCACTCGGAATCAGGAACCCGTCAGCGGCCCGCCGCGACGGACATCTCGGCACGCCATCAAGGTTCGCAGCCATGCTGCCGATGGTGATCACGGTGTCGAGGACCGACATCGAACGGGAACGATTCCATGGGTGTGAAGGTGGTCGATCATCCGTCCAGGGGAAGACTCCCCGCCGTCGCGCTGCTCGCGCGCGCTCGCGACGTGCTGCTGGCTCAGCTCGGACCCTGCCTCGAGGACCTGTTGACGGCGCTCGACGACGACCTGTTCGCGCGGGCCGAGGCGGCGCGGACCGATCGTTCGCAGCAGGCGTTCTTCGACGCCATGCGCCTGCTGCGCCTCGAGCGTGATCCGATCTGCCAGCGCTTCGCCCGCGAGCTCGACTCCGGCGCGGAGGAGGAGCCGAGCACCCCGCAAGCCGACGCTGCCGACGATCCCTTCCAGAGCCGGGTCGACGCCCTGTCCCTGCTCGCGGACGACGCGCTCGAGGAGCGGCTCGCGGTCAGCACGATGAGCCAGCGCGTCGAGCGCGACTGCGAACTCAGGCTCACCCTGCTGCGTGCGCGCCTCGCGCACCTCGAGCAACAGGTTTCCGGCACGACGCCACCGGTCCCCCTGGAGCCACGCCGCGTCGCCGGCGCCTTCGCGCGCGCCGTCATGCCCCTCGATCTCGATCCGGAAGTCCGCCTCGTGCTGTTCAAGCGCTTCGAACAGGGTGTGCTGCTCGGACTCGGCGACGCCTACGAGGAGCTGGATCGGCTGCTGCGGAGCGCGGGCGTGCTGCCCGAGCTGACGCCGGCCAAGGCGCGCGCGTCGCGCAACGGCAACCGGCCGAGCTCCGGAAGCCGGGCGCCGTCGGCGATCGACCCCGCGGGCGCCGCCGTCCGCCTGCCGACGGCCGCGGACGCCCCGTCGACGCGACCCGCCCGGGGCGCGGCCGCGGACTCCGGCGGCTCCTTCGACGGCCTCGAAGGCCTCGACGGCCTCGACGCCGCTGAACTCGCCGAGGCCCTCGCCACGCTCCCGGGCCTGCGGCGCCGGCGTCGCTTCGCCTCCGTCGACGACGCGTCGGCGATCGTCTCCGGCCTCCTGCTCGAGATCGCGACCGCCGCCCAGCTCCGACTGGCGCCGATCCTGGCCGATCGGACCCTCGACAGCCTGCCGCGCCGTATCGACTACGGTGAGCTGCTCGCGCGGGGCGCCGAGAAGCGTGGCCATGCGCACGCGCGCCTCTCCGAGAGCGACGAGGACCTCGTCAATCTCGTGCAGATGCTCTTCGACGAACTCCTCGGGGACGAGAACCTGCCGATCCCGATCCGGGCCCTGCTCGCCCGGCTCCAGTTCCCGATCCTGCGTGTGGCCCTCTCGGACCACAGCTTCCTGGCTCGGGAGGATCACGCCGCACGCCGCTTCCTGAACCTGATCACGCACACCGGCATCGGGTGGGTGCGCGCGGACGAGCGCGCCCAGGACCGGCTCTACGAGGTCATCGAGGCCACCGTCGACGAGGCGGCCCGGGGTGACGGAACGGGTTTCGAGGCGCTGAGTGCGCGCATCGAGGACGCGGTGGCCGCCGAGGCGGAGATCCTCCGACGCGCGACGGAGCGGGTGCTCGAGAAGGAGAGAGCACGCCTGGAGGCCGACAAGACGCGCCGCCTCGTCGAGCGCCTCGTCGAGCACCGCTGCCGCCAGCTGCCCGAGGGCGAGCTGAGCCGTTTCCTCACCGACGACTGGCAGCAGGTCATGTATCGCGCGCACCAGCAGGACGGGCCGCGCTCGGACAGCTGGAAGCGAGCCTTCGCCGTACTGCGCTCGCTGAGCGGGGCGGACGATCTCGATGGGCTCGAACTCCATGAGGCCATCGCAGCGGGCCTCGAACGCCTGGGGCGGGACGCCGAGCAGAGCGGACGCGACGCCGCCCGCGCCATCGACCTCATGCTGGAGATGGTCTCGAGGGGCGCCGACGCCGAGAGCAAGCCGCCGCCCCCGCCGCCGCGGCAGGACACGGCGATCGAGAAGCTGCCCGAACGGAGCGCCATCGACGCCGCCGCGGCGCTCGAGGTGGGCGACTGGATCGAGATCCGTCAGGACAGTGAGCGCGTGGTCCGCTGCCGCCTGGCTTCCGTGACGGAGCCGCCGGAGCGGTGCATCTTCCTGAATCGCCGTGGAGTACGTATCGAGACCCTCTCCAGGCTCGAGATCGCGGCGGCGATCCAGGACCGCAACCTGCGGCGCCTGGACTCGGATCAACTGTTCGACAACACGCTGGCGTCGGTCATCGGTGGCCTGCGCGACTCGGAGGCGGCGGCATCGGCATGAACGCGACGATGAGCGGAGAACGCATGAGGACCATGTCCGAAGGGCACAGCCACGCCCTCGTCGCGCGCCCGCTTCCGGCGCCCGAGGAGTTCGACGCCACGCTGCGGCGGCGCTGGGCCCTGTTCGCGCCGGCGCTCGCGGCCTGCCTGCGCGAGACGCTGAACCGGGCCACGGACCTGCTGTTCGAGGAGGCCGATCAGGCGCAGGCGAACGACCGCCGACGGCTCGCCTTCGACTCCGCCCGGGAGCTGGCGGCGCTCGCACGCCGGCTGGGCCAGCGTGATCGGGACGCGCTGGTGCGGCTCTTCGTCGAACCCGCCGAGCTGGCAGCCTGCTGGCAGGCGGAGACCGGCGCCTTCGCGCTCGGACAGAGCGCCGAACGGCTGCTGCGCGCCCACGGCGACGCCCTGGTGGCGCTCCACCGCCGCCTCCACGGACACGCATGCGCGAACGGTCGCCCCATGGCGGACCAGCTCGCCGGCCTGCTCGCAGCGACCGTCGGAGCCGAGGCGCTCTCTGCGCACGGTCGCAACGTGCTCTGTGCGACCTGGTGCCGCCGCCTCGAGGGCGTGCTGCCGGGCCTCGCCGGCGCGAGCCGCAGCAGCAGCGGCACAGCCGCTCTGGGCGCGCCGCCGCGACTCGTCGCTGAACGCGCGACGAAGGAAGGCGGACCCCGCCGCGTGGTGCCACGCCCGGTCCTCGATGCGCTGACGCGCGCGCAGCTGCAGGGGCTCGAGGGCGCCACGGACGCGGATCTCAGGGCGACCGTCGCGAGCTCGCTCGCGACTTCACGGACGCCCTTCGACCCGGCCGAAGCCGATCGCGCCCTGCGCATGATCCGCGAGGAGAGCGATGCGCTCGCGCTGCTGCGTCGCGACGATCGCCTGCCGCGCGCGACCGCACAGGCCCTCGGAGCGGTCGCACCGGTCCTCGCCCGCGCGCACTGCGAATACGCCCCGCCGCATGCCGCCGCACTGGGATTCCTCGAAGTCGTCGTGGGCGCCACGCTGGATCTCGGCGAAACGGCGCGCGATCCGCGGCATCAGCTCCTCGAGGACGTCTCCGGCGACGTGCTCGCCCGCTTCCGTGGTGACGTCGCCGATCTGGAGGAACTGACGGAGGAAGCGCGGGAGCAGCTCGTGCCCCTGCTGGAGCGGCAGCTCGAGCTCCGCCGGCGGACCCGCGAGCGTGCCCTCGCGGATCGCAGGAGACTGCAGGCCCGCAACGCGGCCGATGCGGTGTGCGCACACCTCTCCGCACGAAGCGAACTCGTGCCGTTCCTGGATCAGGCCTGGCGCGGCGCGCTGGTCCAGGCGCATCTGCGCTACGGCCAGGATTCGGTGCCCTGGCGACGCATGCTCGTCATCGGCCAGACCCTGCTCACGGCACGCCGCATGGACCTGCCGGAACTGCGGCCCTCCATCGCCGACGCACTCTCGCTCGCCCTGCCGGACGCCGTGGAGGTCGAAGCCAGAGTCGACTCGCTCTACGTCGCTCTGCGCAAGCCGGGCGTCGAGGTGCAGGAATCGATCCAGGCGACCCTTCCCGCGGTCCGCGCGAGCGATCGCGTCCATGCCGACGCCCTGCCCTGGCTGCTCGCCGACGGACGCCGACGCTGGCTCCTCGTGCAGGGCCAGGACGGCGCCGGAGAGGTGCTGCTCTGCGACGCCCTCGGTCGCGAAGTCGAGTGGATGGACGCAGCGGCCTTCGATGCCGCCGTGGACGCGGGCGAAGCACGCCCGTTGGTGCCGAAGGAAGTGCTCGGCCCCTACGCCAGTCGCTGACGCCATTCGGGATCGGCGAGTACGCGCTCCACCGTCTCGACGACCGCCACGGTCTCCGCGTCCACTTCGACGTTCACGGCGTCACCGACGGCCCGGAATCCGAAGGTCGTTCGGGCGAGCGTCTCGGGGATGAGGCTCACCTCGAGCCAACCCGCTCCGCGATCGAGGGCAGAGATCGTGAGGCTCGCCCCATCGAGGGCCACGAAGCCCTTGAGGAAGAGGAAGCGGCTCCATGCGGCGTCCATGGAAAGGCGCCAGACCTGATTGTTTTCGCTGCGCCGTACTTCCAGCACCTCGGCCAGGCCGCTGACGTGCCCCGAGACCCGATGACCGCCGATCTCGTCAGCGAAGGTCGCGGACCGCTCCACGTTGACCCGGTCGCCGAGACCGA